>NZ_JBVHEH010000003.1:89544-430217 GCF_055562955.1 Kitasatospora sp. NPDC015121 | reverse complement strand
GGCTCCCAGTAGACGACTGGGTTGATAGGCCGGATATGGAAGCCCTGTGAGGGGTGGAGTTGACCGGTACTAATAGGCCGAGGGCTTGTCCTCAGTTGCTCGCGTCCACTGTGTTGTTCTGAAACAACGACCCCCGCACAGGCGGGCGGTGCACAGTTTCATAGTGTTTCGGTGGTCATAGCGTGAGGGAAACGCCCGGTTACATTCCGAACCCGGAAGCTAAGCCTCACAGCGCCGATGGTACTGCAGGGGGGACCCTGTGGGAGAGTAGGACGCCGCCGAACAATCTTTGAGAGAAAGCCCCCTGACGGGATGTCAGGGGGCTTTCTCGCGTTCCCGGGGGGATTGCGGCCGCCCGAAGGAGGCCGACGGGGTGGGAAGTATTGCCGGGCCGGACGGTGCAGGGCACACTGTGGCGTCATGGTCGTGGAGCAGGGCGAGGGGGCCGGTGTCGGAGCCGGTCGGGGCGGCGGCGACGACTTTCGGGCGTTCTACGAGGCGGCGTACGGGCAACTGGTGGCGCATCTGTACGCGCTGACGGGGGATCTGGGTGAGGCGCAGGACGCTGCCCAGGAGGCGTTCGTACGGGCGTGGAACCACTGGGGGAGGTTGGTGTCGCACGAGAATCCGGTGGCCTGGGTGCGGTTGACGGGGCAGCGGATCGCGATCAGTCGGTGGCGACGGGCCCGGACGGCGTTGCAGAGCTGGATCCGGCACGGGGACGGGCAGTCGTCGCCGGTTCCGGGGCCGGGGCCGGAGACGGTGGCGTTGGTGGAGGCGTTGCGGCAGTTGCCGGAGGCGCAGCGGTCGGCGTTGGTGTGGCACCACATGGGGGGTCGTTCGGTGGCGGAGATCGCCGCGGACGAGGGGGTGCCGGTGGGGACGGTGAAGGCTCGGCTGCACCGGGGGCGGCAGGCGTTGGCGGCGCTGTTGGGGGAAGAGCCGGCGGCGGTCGTCGAGGAACCGGTGGTCGCGCCGCTGCGGCCGGTTCGGGCGGCTGCCGCGGGTGAGGTGCGCGAGGCGCGTGGGGCAGCGGGTCGGCGAACGGCGGGGGACGGCAGTGCTGAGGTGGAAGGGGGCGCGGCGGACGTGGAGTTGACGGGGGAGCGGGTGCGGGTCGCGGAGGGCCACAGGTCGCATGTCTAGGCCAGGGGCCCCGGGGAACGGGCTGCCGGAGGTGGACGCCGTCGGGGCGGAGGACCGTCCGGCGATCGGTGCTGCCCGGTTGGAGGCGATGTTCGATGGGCTGCGGCGCGACGTGGTGACGGGGGTGCCGGCGCCGGAGAGCGCCGAGGTGGTGCGGCGCGGGGTGCGGCGTCGGCAGCGGCGGCGGACGGGCGCGGTGGCCGGGGCGGGGGTGCTGGGGGTCGCGGTGCTGTGGACGGCGGTGACGGTGGTGCCGTGGCGGTCCGGGCACAACGGGGTGGCGGGGGTGCCGGTGCAGCAGTCCGCGTTGCCGCAGCCGAAGCCGCCGGCGACGTTGCCGATGCCGCCGGTGCCGTCCGCGGTGTCGTCCACGGGGCCGGGTGCGGTGGTCCGGGTGTCGGAGACGCTGCCGCTGCGGGCGGCGGACGCGGAGGTGCGGGCGCTGGCGCTGGGGGTGGACCGGCTGCCGAGCGTGCTGGGCGGGTACGGCCCCTGGTCGGCCGTCGGGGCGTCCCCCGACGCGGGTACCAGCCCGAGTCCGGGCACGACCCCGGGCGCGAGCACGAGCGCGAGCACGGTCCAGGGGGCGGGCCCGAGCGGTGGTGGCCGTCCGGTGCCGTCCGGTTCGGCGTCTCCGTCCGAGACGTTCGGTGCGTCCGCGACGTCGGGTGCGGCGGGGGCGGTGTTCGCGGACGGTTGCGTGCCCCGGCTGGTGGTGACCGCGGGCGCGAGCGGGGTGTGGGGGGAGACCTACACGGACGGCGGGGAGGCGACGACGGCGAACCAGTACGTGCTGCGGTTCGGGACGGCGGCGGACGCGGAGGTCGCGGGGGCCCGGCTGTTGCAGGGCGGGGACTGCGTGGTGCCGGGGGCGGGCTGGATGGTGGAGGAGCGGAACGTCGGCGTGGTGGCGCTCGGGATGCGGCAGCCGGTGGTGGCCGCGGAGGAGGTGGCGGTGCACGTCAGGGGTTCGCTGGTGGCGGTGCTGGTGGTGCACCGGGGCGGGCGCGGGGTGGCGCCGGAGGCGGGGGCGTCGGAGCCGTTCCGGGTCTCGGCGGCGGAGTTCCTGGCGCTGGGGCTGTCGACACCGTCGATGCTGGTGGTGGGTGCGCCGCTCCCATGAACGCGGTCGGCCGCGCTCACGGGCGGGCTGCGGGTGGGCTGCGGGCGGGTTGCGGGCGGTCGGGGTTTCGAAAAAAGTTCGGAATCCCGTGCAACCCGCCCGGCTCGGGCGGCGTTGGAGTGTTGAGGACCGCCGCTGTGTGGGTGGCGGTCAGGGGGGAACGCCGGGTCGGACGGCCGGGGCAGAACAGGGGACTGTCCCGTCCGTCCGGCCCGGCGTCGTTCCCGGCGCGACAGGCCGTGGTGAGCCGTGCGGCTCCGGCCGGAGGGGAGTGGCGTGGGGGTCGGGACCGTGGGCGCGGGGGCCGGGCCGGATCTCGGTGAGTTGCGCAGGCGCGCGGCCGCGGAGGGTCCGGAGCGGGTGGAGGGCATGGTGGTGTGCGAGAACCTGGTGCGCATCCACCGGTCCGAGGGGGTGGAGGTGCAGGCCCTGCAGGGGCTGGACCTGGTGGTCGAGGAGGGGGAGCTGATCGCGGTGGTCGGCGCCTCGGGCTCGGGGAAGTCGACGCTGCTGGGGATCCTCGCGGGGCTGGACGTGCCGACGGCGGGCAGTGCCCGGGTGGCGGGGCACGACCTGCTGGCGATGGGGAAGCGGGAGCGGCTGGAGTTCCGGCGGCGGACGGTCGGCTTCGTGTGGCAGCAGACGGCGCGCAACCTGCTGCCGTACCTGACGGCGGTGGAGAACGTGATGCTGCCGATGGGGTACGCGGGCGTGCCGCGGCGGGAGCGGCGGCGGCAGGCGGGCGAGTTGCTGGGGTTGCTGGGGATCGGGCACCTGGCGGGTCGGCTGCCGGCCGAGATGTCGGGCGGTGAGCAGCAGCGGGTGGCGATCGCGGTGGCGAACGCGAACGCGCCGGCGCTGCTGCTGGCGGACGAGCCGACCGGTGAGCTGGACAGCGCGACCAGCGAGGAGATCTTCGCGGCGCTGCGTTCGGTGAACGAGGAGCTGGGGGTGACGGTGCTGGTCGTCACCCATGACCTTATGGTGGCGCAGGAAGTGCGCCGCACGGTGCGGATCCGCAACGGCCGGACCTCGACGGAGGTGCTGCGTCCCGACCGGGGGGAGCCGGGCGTGGAGTACGCGGTGCTGGACCGGGTGGGCCGGCTGCAGCTGCCGTCGGACTTCACGGAGGCGCTGGGGTTGAGCCGCCGGGTGCGGTTGGCGTTGGAAGAGGACCACATCGGGGTGTGGCGGGCCGAGGAAGAGGTGCACGCGGGTGAGTGACGGCGCGATGGTGGTCGTGGAGGACGTGCACCGGACGTTCGGTGAGGGCGACCGGGCGGTGCACGCGGTGCGCGGGGTGTCGTTCACCGCGCGGGCCGGCGAGTTGACGGCGCTGCGGGGCCGGTCGGGCTCCGGCAAGACGACGCTGCTGAACCTGGTGGGCGGGCTGGACACGCCGTCCTCGGGGAGCATCAGCATCGCCGGGACGGACCTGGCGGGGCTGGACGAGGCGGGCCGGTTGGAGCTGCGGCGGGACCGGATCGGTTTCGTGTTCCAGTCGTTCGGGCTGATCTCGGTGCTGACCGCGGCGGAGAACGTCGGGGTGCCGATGCGGCTGCGCAAGGTGGCGGTGAGGGAGCGCGAGGAGCGGGTCCGGACGCTGCTGGCGATGGTGGGCCTGGCGGAGCACGCGGAGCAGCGGCCGACCGAGCTGTCGGGTGGTCAGCAGCAGCGGGTGGCGGTGGCGCGGGCGTTGGCGAACGAGCCGGCGCTGCTGATCGCGGACGAGCCGACCGGCCAGCTGGACTCGGACACCGGGTTGGCGATCATGCAGTTGCTGCGCGCGGTGGTGCGCAGCGAGGGCGTGACGGCGCTGGTGGCGACGCACGACCCGCAGCTGATGGAGCTGGCGGACCGGGTCCTGGAGCTGCGGGACGGCAGGATCGTCGAGTAGCGGGCGGGGCGGGGCCGTCAGGTCGTCCAGAGGTCGCGGACCTGGTCGGCGATCCGGTGGCCCTGGGCCCGGCCGGCCCGGGCGGACGGGGTGCGGACGGCGGTGTCGAGCGGGTTGGGGCCGGCGGCGGCGAGCGAGTCCTCGTCGGGGCTGACGGCGAGGACCCGGCCGGTGGTTGCGAGCAGGGCCAGTTCGGGGGCGAGGAACGGGTCGGTCATCGGGGCGAGGACCAGGACCGCCTGCTGGCCGGTCATCAGGTCGGCGTTGTTGGAGCTGCGGATGCCGCCGTCCATGTAGCGGTGGCCGTCGATCTCGACGGTGGGCCAGATGCCGGGGACGGCGCAGCTGGCGGCGACGGCGTCGAGCAGCGGGACGCCGCTGTGGCGGTCGAAGGTGCGGGGTTCGCCGGTGTCGGCGTCGACGGCGGTGAGGGTGAGCGGCCAGGCGGGCCAGTCGCGGCCGGGGAGCCGGGCGGCGATCACGGCGAGCCGGTCGGCGGGCGGGACGGTGTCGGCGGCGAGGGCGAACCCGCCGATGCGGCGGCGGAGTTCGCCGGGGTCGGTGATCTCGGCGATCAGCCGGTCGATGGTTTCGAAGAGGGCGGTGACGGTGGCGGTGGGCGGGACGATCTCGTGGTTCTGCGCGTCGGGGTCGGTCTGTCGCCGGTAGAGCTCGGCGAGCGGGAGGCCGGAGGCGAGCTGGCCGGCGACGGTGGCGCCGGCGGAGGTGCCGAGGACGTGGTCGGCGGTGCCGGGGACGTCGATCCCGGCTTCGGCGAGGCCGTGCAGCAGGCCGGTCTCCCAGGAGATGCCGGCGAGTCCGCCGCCGCCGAGTACGAGTCCGCGCATGGTGGTTCCCCCTCGGGTTGTTCGATTCCCTGGCATTCTCACCCAGTGGGCGGTGGAGGGCGTCAAGAACGCGACAATTCTCCGCCAGGACTGGTCTGATCAGCGGATATTGCGACCGGTGGCCGTAGTCTCGGTGCCATGGTGCACACGGCCCGCGGCAGGCTGCGGATCTACCTCGGGGCGGCCCCGGGCGTCGGCAAGACCTACGCGATGCTGGCCGAGGCGCACCGCCGGACCGGGCGGGGGGCGGACGCCGTGGTCGGCTTCGTCGAGACCCACGGCCGGGCCCGCACCGCCGAACTGCTGGCGGGCCTGGAGACCGTACCGCGCCGGACGGTGACCCACCGCGGCGCCGAGTTCACCGAACTCGACCTGGACGCCGTGCTGGCCCGCGACCCGGCGGTGGTGCTGGTCGACGAGCTGGCGCACACCAACGTCCCCGGCGCGCGCAACGCCAAGCGCTGGCAGGACGTCGAGGAGCTGCTGGCCGCCGGGATCGACGTGGTCTCGACCGTCAACATCCAGCACCTGGAGTCGCTGGGCGACGTGGTCGAAGGCATCACCGGCGTCCGGCAGCGGGAGACCGTCCCGGACGAGGTGGTGCGCCGGGCGGACCAGATCGAGCTGGTCGACATGTCCCCGCAGGCGCTGCGCCGCCGGCTGGCGCACGGCAACGTGTACGCGCCGGAGAAGGTGGACGCGGCGCTCGCGCACTACTTCCGGCCCGGCAACCTGACCGCGCTGCGCGAACTGGCGCTGCTGTGGACGGCCGACCGGGTCGACGAGTACCTGCAGCGCTACCGGGCCGAGCAGGGCATCCAGGGCACCTGGCAGGCCCGCGAGCGGATCGTGGTCGGCCTGACCGGCGGCCCCGAGGGCGCCACGCTGGTCCGCCGGGCGGCCCGGATCGCGGCCCGCACCAGCGCGGGCGAGCTGCTGGCGGTACACATCGCGCGCTCCGACGGCCTGTCCGGCTCCTCCCCGCAGGCGCTGATCGAGCAGCGCGCCCTGGTGGAGAGCCTGGGCGGCAGCTTCCACACGGTGCTCGGCGAGGACCCGGCGGCCGGGCTGCTGGACTTCGCGCGCGGCGTCAACGCCACCCAGATCGTGGTCGGCACCAGCCGCCGCAAGGTCTGGCAGTACGTGTACGGGCCGGGCGTCGGCTACGCGGTGACCCGGGGCTCCGGCGACATCGACGTCCACATGGTCAACCACGAGCACGCCGCGCGCGGCCGGGGCCGGATCCCGATCCGCCGGGTGACCGACCTGGGCCGGACCAGGACGGTCGCGGGCTGGGCGATCGGGGTGGCCGGGCCGCCGCTGCTGGCGCTGCTGCTGACCCGGGTCGGCGGGCCGGAGCTCTCCACCGACATGCTGCTGTTCCTGGCGCTGACGGTGTGCGCGGCGCTGGTCGGCGGGCTGTTCCCGGCGATCGCCTCCGCGCTGGTCTCCTCCTCGGCGCTCAACTACTACTTCGCGCCCCCCGTGCACACCTTCACCATCGCCCAGCCGGAGAACATCGTCGCGGTGGCGATCTTCGCGGCGGTCGGCATCGCGGTCGCCACCGTGGTCGACGTCGCGGCCCGGCGCAGCCACGTCGCCGCCCGGGCCCAGGCCGAGGCGCAGACGCTGTCCGCGCTGGCCGGCACCGTGCTGCGCGGCGCGCCCACCGGCGAGGGGGTGCTGACGGCGCTGCTGGAGCAGGTCCGGGAGACCTTCCAGCAGGAGGCGGTGGCGCTGCTGGAGCGCACGGACGCGCACGGCGGCTGGCACACCGCGGCCTCGGTCGGGCCGCGCCCGCCCGCCGGTCCCGAGCAGGCCGACGCGGACGTCCCGGTCGGCGAGCGGCTCGCCCTGGTGCTGCGCGGCCGGGTGCCGCCCGCCGAGGACCGGCGGATGCTCGGCGCGTTCGCCAACCAGGCCGCCGTCCTGCTGGAGCGCCGCCGGCTGGCCGGGGAGGCGGCCGCGGCCCGCCGGGAGGCCGAGGGCAACCGGATCCGCACCGCGCTGCTGGCCGCCGTCTCGCACGACCTGCGCACCCCGCTGGCCGGGATCAAGGCCGCGGTCTCCTCGCTGCGCGCCGAGGACGTCGAGTGGGACGAGGAGGACGAGGCCGAGCTGCTGGCCGGGATCGAGTCCGGCGCGGACCGGCTCGACCACCTGATCAACAACCTGCTGGACATGAGCCGCCTGCAGACCGGCACCGTCACCCCGCTGCTGCGGCCCACCGACCTGGACGAGGTGGTGCCGTTCGTGCTCGGCGGCGTCCCGCCCGGCAGCGTGCGCCTCGACGTGCCGGAGTCGCTGCCGATGGTCCGGGCCGACGCCGGGCTGCTGGAGCGGGTGCTGGCCAACCTGGTGGAGAACGCCGTCAAGTACGGACCGCCCGGCTCACCCGTCCTGGTGAAGGCGGATCTGCTGGAGCGCGCCGGACGGGTCGAACTGCGGGTGGTCGACCGCGGCCCCGGCGTCCCCGAGGAGGCCCGGGAGCGGATCTTCGCCCCCTTCCAGCGCCACGGCGACGCCCCGCGCGGCGCCGGCGTCGGCCTCGGCCTGGCGGTGGCCCGCGGCTTCGCCGAGGCGATGGGCGGCGCCGTCACCGCCGAGGACACCCCCGGCGGCGGCCTGACCATGGTGGTCGCGCTGCCCGCCGTCACCCTGGCGCGCCCCGCCGACGAGCCGACCGAGCCGACCGAGCGAGACGAACGAACCGAACGAACCGAACGAACCGAACGAGACGAGCGAAAGGCCGGTCCCGCATGACCCGGGTCCTGGTGGTGGACGACGAACCGCAGATCGTCCGCGCCCTGGTGATCAACCTCAAGGCCCGCAAGTACGAGGTCGACTCCGCGCACGACGGCGCGGGCGCCCTGGAACTGGCCGCCGCCCGCCACCCCGACGTGGTGGTGCTCGACCTCGGCCTGCCCGACATGGACGGCGTCGAGGTGATCCGCGGCCTGCGCGGCTGGACCAGGGTGCCGATCATCGTGCTCTCCGCCCGGCACGCCTCGGACGAGAAGGTCGAGGCGCTGGACGCCGGCGCCGACGACTACGTCACCAAGCCGTTCGGCATGGACGAGCTGCTGGCCCGGATGCGGGCCGCCGTCCGCCGCGCCGAGCCGGTCACCGCCGAGGGCGAGCCGGTGGTCGTCACCGACGGCTTCACCGTCGACCTGGCCGCGAAGAAGGTCAACCGTCAGGGCGTCGACGTCCGGCTCACCCCCACCGAGTGGCACCTGCTGGAGGTGCTGGTGCGCAACTCCGGGCGGCTGGTCAGCCAGACCCAGCTGCTCCAGGAGGTGTGGGGCCCGGCCTACCGCAAGGAGACCAACTACCTGCGGGTCTACCTGGCGCAGCTGCGCCGCAAGCTGGAGGCCGACCCCTCGCACCCCCGGCACTTCGTCACCGAGCCGGGCATGGGCTACCGCTTCGAACCCTGACCGGGCACCGGCGCGCGGCGGCCCGGTCCGTGACCGGTCCCACCTCGCGCCCTGCCGCCCGGCGCCGCCGAACCGGTACCCTTCCGGCATGAGTGGTGACCACATCGGCGACCAGCCGCAAGGCCGTTTCCGCCGCATGCTGAACCGGCTGACCTCCTCCTCCGAGGAGCTGGAGGCCGAGGAGCTGCGGCAGGACACCGCGGAGGCGGGCTGCACCCCGATCGCCGCCTGCGGCGACCGCGAGATCGTCACCGTCGCGGGCACGCTGCGCACCGTCACGCTCCGCCCGCGCGCGGGGGTGCCCGCGCTGGAGGCCGAGCTGTTCGACGGCACCGAGGCGCTGGACGTGGTCTGGCTCGGCCGGCGCTCGATCGTCGGCATCGAGCCGGGCCGCCGGCTGATCGCCAGCGGCCGGATCGGCCACGCACGCGGGCGCCGCGTGCTCTTCAACCCCCGCTACGAGCTGCGTCCGGTGGGACACGGGAGCGAGTCCGCGTGAGCAACGAGGCGATCAGCGTGGGCGCGCACGGCCCGCAGGGCCCGCAGGACGACGACCGGCCGGGCGTCCACGAGCAGCCGTCGGCCGAGCCGGAGCGGGACGCCTCCAAGGAGGCCGCCGAGACGGTGCTGAAGGCCTTCGGCGGGGTGCGCGGCATGGTCGACATGACGCTGCCCGGCCTGGTGTACATCGTCGCGTTCAACATCACCCACAAGGTGCCGGTGGCCGCCTGGTCGGCGCTGGCGCTGTGCGGGGTGTTCGTGGTGCTCCGGCTGGCCCGCCGGGAGACCATCCAGCACGCCTTCTCCGGCGTGTTCGGCGTGGCGATCGGCGCCTGGATCTCGATGAAGACCGGCAAGGCCGAGGACTTCTACCTGCCCGGCCTGCTGTGGAACGTCGGCTACTGCGTGGCGCTGGCGGTCTCCGCGCTGGTGCGCTGGCCGATGATCGGCGTGATGCTCGGCCCGATCACCGGCGAGATGTTCACCTGGCGCAAGCAGAACCCGGGCCGGCTGGCCGCCTACACCAAGGCCACCTGGGCCTGGGTGCTGATCATGGGCCTGAAGCCGCTGATCCTGTTCCCGCTGTGGGCCGCCGGGCAGATCAACCTGCTGGGCTGGCTGAAGGTCGCGCTGGGCATTCCGCCGCTGCTGCTGGCGATGTACGTGACCTGGCGGATCCTGCTCACCGCGCCGCCGCCGATCAAGGCGGAGCTGGACGAGGACGAGCCGCAGAAGTGACCCGAGGGCCCCGCGCACCGCGCGGGGCCCTCCGCCGTACGGGGACGGGAGCGGGGTCAGCCGGCCAGCAGCGTCTCCAGCTCCTCCTCGCGCTCCTGGGCGGCGACGAACAGCAGCTCGTCCCCGGCCTCCAGGGTGTCGCTGCCGCCCGGCACCAGCACCCGTCCGGCCCGGATGATGGTGACCAGCGCGGTGTCCACCGGCCAGGCGACGTCGCCGACCCGGGTGCCGACCAGCGCGGTGTCGGCCGCCAGGGTCAGCTCGACCAGGTTGGCGTTGCCCTGCGAGAAGCGCATCAGGCGGACCAGGTCGCCGACGCTCACCGCCTCCTCGACCAGCGCCGACATCAGGCGCGGGGTGGAGACCGCGACGTCCACGCCCCAGGACTCGTTGTACAGCCACTCGTTCTTCGGGTTGTTCACCCGGGCGACCACCCGCGGCACGCCGTACTCGGTCTTGGCGAGCAGCGAGACCACCAGGTTGACCTTGTCGTCACCGGTGGCGGCGATCACCACGTGGCAGCGCTGCAGCGCCGCCTCGTCCAGCGAGGTGATCTCGCAGGCGTCGGCGAGCAGCCACTCGGCGAGCGGGACCCGCTCCACCGAGATGGAGTTCGGGTTCTTGTCGATCAGCAGGACCTCGTGGCCGTTCTCCAGCAGCTCCCCGGCGATGGAACGGCCGACGGCACCTGCTCCGGCGATGGCGACGCGCATCAGTGACCAGCCTCCTCGGGGCCCTTGGCGAACGCCGCCTCGACCGCGGTCAGTTCGTTGCGGCGCAGCATCACGTGCACCAGGTCGCCCTCCTGGACCACCATCTGCGGGGCGGGCAGCACGCCCTCGCCGACCCGGGTGACGAACGCCACCCGGACCCCGGCGGCCTCCTCCAGCTCGGCGAGCCGGTGGCCGATCCAGGCCGGGTTGTACGCCACCTCGGCGAGCTGGACGGCGCCCGACGGGTCCTGCCAGACCGGCTCGGCACCGCTGGGCAGCAGCCGGCGCAGCATCTGGTCGGCCGTCCAGCGGACGGTGGCGACCGTCGGGATGCCCAGGCGCTGGTAGACCTCGGCGCGGCGCGGGTCGTAGATCCGGGCCGCGACGTGCTCGACGCCGAAGTTCTCCCGGGCCACCCGGGCCGCGATGATGTTGGAGTTGTCACCGCTGGAGACGGCGGCGAAGGCGCCCGCCTCCTCGATGCCGGCTTCCTTCAGGGTGTCCTGGTCGAAGCCGACGCCGGTGACCCGGCGGCCGTGGAAACCGGCCCCGAGCCGCCGGAAGGCGGTCGGGTCCTGGTCGATCACCGCGACCGAATGGCCTTGTTTCTCGAGCGCTCTGGCGAGGGCGGAGCCGACGCGTCCGCAGCCCATGATGACGATGTGCACGCGACTACCTCACCCGGTCCGTTGGGGTCGTGACCTGCGTAAACATCGTTCATCGTCCTTCCGTGCCCCCGATTTCGGGGGCAGTTCATCGGCCGCGCCTGTGATCCGACGCGAGGGGCAACTCGGTGTTGCCCGCCAACCCTTCTGTCGACACGCTAGCCGGTCCACCGAACACCGTCGCGAGCAAGGGGCCCCGCGAGGCATCGAGTGCCACCGGGAGCCCTTACGATTCCTTGCTGTGCCTATGCCTGCTGACCTACCGAAACGCATCCTGATCGGGCGTGCGCTGCGCAGCGACAAGCTCGGGGAGACGCTGCTCCCCAAGCGCATCGCGCTGCCGGTGTTCGCCTCGGACGCCCTCTCCTCCGTCGCGTACGCGCCCGAGGAGATCCTGCTGACGCTGTCGCTGGCCGGCGCCTCGGCCATCCACTTCTCCTGGCAGATCGGCGTCGTGGTCGCCATCGTGATGCTCGCGGTGGTCGCGTCGTACCGGCAGAACGTGCACGCCTACCCGAGCGGCGGCGGCGACTACGAGGTCGCCACCGTCAACCACGGGCCGAACTCCGGCCTGGTGGTGGCGAGCGCCCTGATGGTCGACTACATCCTGACCGTGGCGGTGTCGACCACCTCCGGCGTGGCCAACGTGGTCTCGGCGGTGCCCGCGCTGCGCGGGCACGAGATGACGCTGTCGGTGTTCCTGGTCATCCTGCTGATGGGCATGAACCTGCGCGGCGTGCGCGAGTCCGGCTCGGCGTTCGCCGTCCCGACGTACGCGTTCATGGTCGGCGTGATCGGCATGGTGGTCTACGGCCTGGTCCGGCACTTCGGGTTCGGCGAGTCGCTGCCCGCCGAGAGCTCCGCGTACCACCTGGCGGCGACGCCCGAGAACGACTCGCTGGCCGGGTTCGCGCTGGTGTTCCTGCTGCTGAAGGCGTTCTCCTCGGGCTGTGCGGCGCTGACCGGCGTGGAGGCGATCTCCAACGGCGTGCCGGCCTTCCGGAAGCCGAAGAGCAAGAACGCCGCCACCACGCTGCTGATGATGGCCAGCATCGCCGTGACGATGTTCATGGGCATCATCTACCTGGCCCACCTGACCGGCACGCAGATGGCCGAGAACCCGACCGAGCAGCTGATCGGCGCGCCGGAGAACTACCACCAGAAGACCGTGCTGGCGCAGATCTCCGAGGCGGTGTTCTCCAACTTCACGCCCGGCTTCTACTTCGTCGCCGCGACCACCGGCCTGATCCTGGTGCTGGCCGCGAACACCGCGTTCAACGGCTTCCCGGTGCTCGGCTCGATCCTCGCCCAGGACCGCTACCTGCCCCGGCAGCTGCACACCCGCGGCGACCGGCTGGCCTTCTCGAACGGCATCGTGCTGCTGGCCGGCGCGGCGATCCTGTTCATCGTGGCGTTCGGCGCCGACCCGAACCGGCTGATCCAGCTGTACATCGTGGGCGTCTTCGTGGCGTTCAACATGAGCCAGTCCGGCATGATCCGGCACTGGACCCGGCTGCTGCGCACCGAGACCGACCCGAAGAAGCGCGCCCACATGCAGCGCAGCCGGGCGATCAACGCCTTCGGCCTGGTGATGACCATGGCCGTGCTGATCGTGGTGCTCGCCACCAAGATCGGCCACGCCTGGATCGCGATCGCCCTGATGGTCGTGCTGTTCGTCCTGATGAAGGCGATCCGCCGGCACTACGACCGGGTCAACGCCGAGCTCAAGGCCGCCGAGGAGCCCGACGACGCCACCCCGCCCACCCGGGTGCACGCCATCGTGCTGGTCTCCAAGATCCACAAGCCCGCGCTGCGCGCCCTCGCGTACGCCCGCCTCGCCCGGGCCCAGACCCTGGAGGCCGTCACCGTCAACGTCGACCCGGTCGACACCGCGGCGCTCCGGCAGGACTGGGAGGAGCGCGGCCTGGACGTCCCGCTCAAGGTCCTCGACTCGCCGTACCGCGAGGTCACCGGGCCGGTGCTGGAGTACGTCAAGAACCTGCGCCGTTCCAGCCCGCGCGACGTGGTCGCGGTCTACATCCCCGAGTACGTGGTCGGCCACTGGTACGAGCACCTGCTGCACAACCAGAGCGCGCTGCGGCTCAAGGGGCGGCTGCTGTTCAAGCCCGGAGTGATGGTGACCTCCGTACCCTGGCAGTTGGAGTCCTCCGAGCGGCGCAAGGCGCCCAAGGCGTGGTCCGCGCCCGGCGCGGTCCGCCGCGGCGAGCCGCGGCGGCGGCCGGTGCCGTCCGGGTCGTCCGGGTCGTCCGGGTCGGCTGACGAGGGCCGGGGCGGGGCGGACGCCGCGCCGCGCGACTGAGCGGTCGCGCGACGCGTCCGACTCCCGGATGGCCTTCAATGGGCCCGTGGCGGATCCCTCCCGGTCCGCCGCGGGCCGCCGTGTTTGCCGCACGGCGCGCTCGACCGCCCCACCGCTCGACCAGCTCCACCGCTCGACCAGCTCGACCAGCTCCACCCGCTCGTGTTCCGCCGTCTCCCGCTGTCTCCCCTAAGGAAGCGACCCCCGTGACCCGCAACAACCCGCCCCGCTCCTCCGGTCGCCAGGGCCGTCCCGGCCGCACGTCCGGCGCCAAGCCGGGGCAGGTCGCGCACCCGCGCTGGAGCAGCCGGCCCGCCCGGCCGGAGGCCACCGACCGGGAGGGCAACACCGCCCGCAGCCTGCCGCCGGTGCCGGGCGAGCAGCGTCCGGAGAAGCCCGTGAAGCCGGTGAAGGCCGCGAAGGCCGCGAAGGCCGCGCCGAAGGAGAAGGCGCCGAAGGGCGCGGGCCCGGGCGCGGGCGGCGGCGCGGGCGCGGGCGCGGGCGGGAAGAAGCCCGCCCGGCAGGGGCGCAAGCCCGGGGCGGTCCGCCCGCCGAGGGCGCTGCGGCCCGCCCAGCCGGTGCTGCGGCAGCCCTCCGGGGACCCGCTGGTCGGCGAGCGCTACGAGGTTGAGGTCGGGCCGGTCGCGCACGGCGGGCACTGCGTGGCCCGGCACGAGGGCCGGGTGCTGTTCGTCCGGCACGCGCTGCCCGGCGAGCGGGTGGTCGCGCTGGTCACCGAGGGCACCACCACCTCGCGCTTCCTGCGGGCCGACGCGGTGGAGGTGCTGGAGGCGTCCAAGGACCGGATCGAGGCGCCCTGCCCGTTCTCCGGCCCCGGCAGGTGCGGCGGCTGCGACTGGCAGCACGTCACCCCCGGCGGGCAGCGCAAGCTCAAGGCCGCGGTCCTCACCGAGCAGCTGGCCAAGCTGGCCGGCCTCACCCCCGAGGAGGCGCGCTGGGACGGCTCGGTCGAGCCGGTCGGCGGCAAGCTCCCGGCCGGCGAGGTGCCGGCCTGGCGCACCCGGGTGCAGTACGCGGTGGACGAGGAGGGCGTGGTCGGCCTGCGCAAGCACCGCTCGCACGACGTCCAGCCGATCGACCGCTGCCTGATCGCCGCGCCCGGCGTCACCGAGCTCGGCGTCGAGGCCCGCGACTGGACCGGCGTGGCCTCGGTCGAGGCGGTCGCCGCCACCGGCTCCTCGGACCGGCAGGTGATCCTGCGGCCGCGGCCCGGCGAGCAGCTGCCGCTGGTCGAGCTGGACCGCGAGACGTCCATCGCCCGGGTCGACGACCAGGACCTGTTCCACCGCGTCCACGGCCGCACCTTCGTCCGCGAGCGCGCCGCCGGCCGCACCTGGCGGGTCTCCAACGGCGGCTTCTGGCAGATCCACCCCGAGGCCCCCGACACCCTGGTCGACGCCGTCCTGACCGGTCTCGACCCGCAGTGGGGCGAGAGCGCGCTCGACCTGTACTGCGGCGTCGGCCTGTTCGCGGGCGCGCTCGCCGAGCGGGTCGGCGAGGAGGGTGCGGTGCTCGGCATCGAGTCCGGCAAGCAGGCCGTCCTCGACGCCCGGCACAACCTGGCCGCGCTGGAGCAGGTCCGGATCGAGTGCGACAAGGTCGAGACCCTGCTGCCCCGCACCGGCATCACCTCCACCGACCTGATCGTCCTCGACCCCCCGCGCGCCGGCGCCGGCCGCGACACCGTCGCCCACCTCAGCTCCCTGGCGGCCCGCCGGATCGCCTACGTCGCCTGCGACCCGGCCGCCCTCGCCCGCGACCTCGCCTTCTTCCGCGAGGGCGGCTACCGCCCGGTCTCGCTGCGGGCCTTCGACCTGTTCCCGATGACCCAGCACTTCGAGTGCGTGGCGATCCTGGAGCCGGTCGCGCAGTAGCACTCCGGCGCCGGGGCGTCAGGTCGGTGGCGTGGACGAACCGTTCGTCCACGCCACGTCGAACTGCTGCAGGGCGGCGGAGTACAGCAGTCCGGGTGCCCGGACGTACAGGCAGGGTGAGTTCCTGCCGTGTGCGGAGTTGCTGTAGAAGGTCAGGTACGCCACCCGGTCCGTCGCGATCACCCGGCAGGTGTTCGGCAGGTTGAAGTTCCGCAGTTCGAAGCCGCGCCGGTTTCGCGAGACCTGCTCCAGGTAGTCCAAGTTCGTCCGGACCTGTCTCCTGAGCAGGTCCGGGGTATATGCGGGGTCGAACCGGGACACGTCGTGTGAGCGTCGGTCTAGCCAGGAATCGTCCATGATGCGGGGATCGGGCAAGAGGACCTGGATCGAATCCGGGGCCGACTCGCCCGCCCACAGCGGGGCGAAGGCCTCTCTGGTCAGGACGTTCCCGCGGCCGGCCAGGACCTTGACCCAGCGCGCCTGGCGGAGGTCGTGCGCCAGGCGCTCCTCGGCTGCTGACTGGCGGCGGTACACCCGGCCGAGTCCGATGCCGGTGCACCGGGTGGCGACGGCCATCAACCACCACAGTGGCCGGGAGCCCCGCAGCAGGCTGAGGGTGAGCACGATCGCGCTGGCTGCCAGCGAACTGACGACCCCGAACATGAACTCAGTCATCGGAGTGGTTCCCGTGCGGCCGGGGGGTGTCGGACGCCGACGCGGCGGGCCACCACAGGTGCGGCAGCAGTAGCCGGAGGACCTGGGCGGCGTTTCGGGCGGCGAGTTCGTGGAACCCGTGGCCCTTCTTCTCGTCGGCGTTGTCGGAGATGCCCCGGATGACGATCCAACCGTGGTGGTCAGCGCCCTGGAGGTTCTCCTGGCAGTACTGGCTCAGCCCACCGGCCTCCATGTCGACCGCGAGGATCTTCTCGTTGTACTGAGCCAGGTAACGCCGTTCTTCGGCGTCGCGGTCGGCGATCACGGCCTCACCGGACCCGATGAGGCCGTGTCGGATCTCGAAGTCCTGCGAGGCCGCCGGCCGGTGTTGGGCGAAGAAGGCGTTCACTCCGTGGACGACCCTGGCCGGTGCCTGGCGCTGTTCCCCGCGGTGGCGCACGTTCCCGTTCGGATTGATCTTGCGGTTCTCGTAGTAGACGACGTCGGTGGAGACGATGACGCTGCCGATGCGGGCGCGTTCCGGGTGGAGACCGCCACCGACGCCGACCACGGCCAGCAACTTCGGTGCGTAGTGGCGGCGGAGGTTCTCCAGAGCGGCCATCGCGGAGCGCTGTCCCTGGTTCTGGCTCTGGGCGACGACGACGCGGACCGTGCCCTCCCGGGTGGCGACACCGCCCCGGTAGAAGTACAGCCCGTCGGGAGTCCGGTGGCACTCCAGGGCCAGCTCGTCGACCACGGCGCGGAGTTCTTCGCTCAGGATGGTGACCACCCCGATGTCCCAGTTCTCGGTGCCTCCGGTGGAAGCGGCTTCATCGACGGCTGGAACGGCGGCGGAGAGGGGGTGTGGGGATGGGACGGTCACCGACACCCGGGCGCGGTCTCCGACAGCGTTGTTGGTGATGGTGTTGTTGCTGCCGTGGCTGACGATGCCGCGGTTCTCCCTCACGGTTTTCCTCCGTTGTCGGTGCCGACCGGCTGATTCGCGCCGGCCAGGGCCTGGGCGTTGTCGCCCACGGCGTTGTTGGCGATGGTGTTGTTGTCGCCGAAGTTGAAGATCCCGCTGTTGATGATCTTCAAGGCCCGGTTGTTGAACTCGGACACGTCCACGCCCCTCGCGTTCAGGAAGTCCTCGGCGGCATGGAGCAGCCGCTCTTCGAGTGTTTTCACCCGCCCGGTGAGGTCGGTCCTCTCCAACTGGACCTTTGGCCATGCCTGCGCGGCGTCCTCCCGGATGCTGATCCGGCTACCGATGAGGAGGTTCCGGATGGGCCTGGAGGTGAGGTCCCGAGGGGTGAGGAGTGCTGCCGCCAGCGTGCCGAGGTAGCGAAGGAGGCGCCAGGCGTTCGGGATCTCCCTCGGCAGGGTGCCGAGTTCCCGGAAGGCGGCCCACACGACGGCAAAGGCCCCATGGTGGCCGAATTCCTCGGTCCGCTGGAACGACCTGGGTGTGTGCGCGAGGACGCAGGCGGCCGTGGAGATGCTCAGCGTTCGCCCCTGCAGGCTGACGTGCAGCAGGAGCGTCGCGACGTACTCGGCCCCCTCCGTGGGCATGACGACTTCGAGGAAGTGGTACTGCCGGGTGTCGTTGCTGTTGATGATCGCGCGCAACGCGGCCGGATCGAACGTCTCCGCCAACAGGGAGTGGTCCACCGCCACGTCAGTCTCGGCGATGTAGACGCGGTCGCGCACTTGGGCGGCCAGTCGGGTCTCCTGCCCGTCGGCGTCCAGCAGCAGGACCGTCCGGCGCAGGTAGTCGACCAGTTCGTGGGCCTGGAACGGGGGGACGGGGTACTCGCGCTCGTGGAGGGGCGCGTCGTCCTCGGTGCCGGGGCGCAGTAACTGGATGCTCATCGGCGGGTTCCACTCGTAGATGACTTCGCCCGCGCCGATGAACGGCGAGTCGTCTCCGAAAAGCCTGGCGAAGACCCGTTCCTTCCCCTTTCCCTCCTCGTCCCGGCTGTGTCGGGCACGGCGGTACACCGTGCACATGTGTCCTTGCTGGGCATCGGCGACCCGTTGCCGGCCGGACAGTCGGGAGGGGCGAAGAGACGCCGCTCGCCGGATCCGGTTGAGCATCAACTGGCGGGTGGCTCCGACCCCGAGGCACACGAGCATGAGGGCCAGGGCGGCGTGCAGGGCGGTGGCGGCGGGCCCTGGGCACAGCCGCACGATGACCGCGCCCGTAGCGGTGAGCGCGAGCGCGAAAGCGGTCGCACGGCGGAGAGCGGGGTTCTTCTGCCGACGCAAGCGGGGGAACAGCCACTCCAGTAATCGGGTGCGGCCCAGAAGGGACCTCGGCGAGCGACCGGCGGGGTCCTGCTTCCGTTCTTCGCGGGCGGTGTGGTGTATCCGCCAGGCGAGGCCCAGCAGGACGAGTAGGGCGAGGCCGATGGCGATCAGCGAGCTTGCGAGCAGGTCGCCTCCCAGAGCGGGGGCGACCAGCGTCGTGACGAGCGCGGCGCGCAGCATCGCGCTCAGCGTGGCTGCCCGCCAGGCGTGGTGCATGACGGGAACGACATCGAACCCGTAGGACGGGGCGACCCTGCGGTGCGCTGCGTTGCACACCCTGTCGATCACCAGGTCCCGGAACTTCTCGTCCACGTAGACGCCGGTGCACAGGTGGCGGGTGGCTGCGGTGGGGCCGTCGGCCGGTTCCTCGGTGGTCGGTGCCGCGGTGAATGGTTCTTCGGCGATCGGTTCCTTGGCCAGCGGGACACGCGAACTGATCACTCCCGGTCTCACCTCCTGGAGTTAAGGTCTAAGTGACCATAAGCGGGGGGCAGGTTTAAGTCAATGAGACCTTTAGGAGTTCGAATGAAGGAGTCCGACGGTGTGGAGGCCTCGTGGGTGACCGTGGATCTGGCGATCTTCACCGTGCGTGACGACCATTTGACGGTGTTGCTGGTCGAGCGCGGGGTGGAGCCCTTCCTCGGCCTGCCCGCGCTGCCGGGTGGCTACGTCCGCAAGGACGAGACGCTGCGGGAGGGTGCGCTGCGCGAACTCCGGGAGGAGGCCGGGATCGAAGGCGGAGGCCTGCACTTGGAGCAGTTCGGTGCCTATGGGAATCCGGGGCGTGATCCGCGGGGACGGGTGGTCACCATCGCCTATCTGGCACTGGGTCCGGACCTCCCCGTGCCGGTGGGCGGAACCGATGCCAGGCTCGCGTACTGGGCCGATGTGTCGGAGTTCGCGGACGGGGCGAAGGGGCTCGCCTTTGATCACCAGGTGATCTTGGCGGATGCCTTGGAGGAGGTCCGGCGCAAGCTCGAATACACGTCGGTGGCTACCGCCTTCTGTGGGGAGCGGTTCACGCTGAGTGGGTTGCGGGCGGTCTACGAGGCGGTCTGGGGGCAACAGCTGGATCCGAGCAACTTCCGCCGCAAGGTCCTCAACACCCCGGGATTCGTGGAGCCCACGGAGGAACGGACGGCACCCCACACCGGCCGCCCGGCCGTGCTCTATCGCAGGGGTGGCGCATCGGAGCTCAGCCCGCCGCTGCTGCGCGGAGCCGGCCGGGACTCCCGGGGGACGGCGCCTTCGTGAAGGGACGTTGGCGGATCGAGACGGGCGGCCGGTTTTCGCCGGGGCGCGGGCGGACATGGTGGGGGAGCGGGGGAGCGGCCGGTTTGCGCCCTTGTTGTGCTAGCGCCTCGGCGCTAGCTTGAAGTATGGCCAAGAAGCAGCTGAACGTCAGGGTGGACGCGACCACCGCCGAGATGGCCCGCGAACGGGCGGAGCAGCAGGGGATCAGCATGAACCAGTACATCGAACGGCTGGTGCAGCAGGACATGGGCGAGGCCGGACGCAACTTCGTGGACGCCGCGGCGCAGTTCATGAAGGAGCACGAGGCGGTGTTCCTCGCCGAGTTCGGGTCGCCCGCCGAACTCCAGGACGTGCGCCGTTGAAACTTGAGGTCGACCTCTCGTGGCTGCTCATGACCGCGGAGCAGTACACGCCCGGTGACCCGCAGGTCACCGACTACGGATCGCTGCTCGCGGCGATCACCAGGCACCAGGCCGAGGTCTTCGACATCGCGGTCTACCCCGAACCGCAGGACCGGGCGGCGGCGCTGATGCACCAGCTGATCCGGGTGCCCGCGCTGGAGCGCAACAACGAGCTGTTCGCCACCGCCGTGGCCTACGCGTACCTGGTGGCCAGCGGCTGCCGGGTGGCGACCACCGCGCGCGAGGTGCGCAGCCTGGCCCGGGCGATCCGGGAGGGCAAGCTCGGCATCACCGGCGTGGCGGAGCGGCTGGGGATGTGGGTGGTCGACGAGTCGGAGGAGGAGGAGGTCGGCGACGACGGCGAGGAGTGAGGCGTCCCCGCCGGGCCGACCGGAGGCGTCAGGGGTCGGGAGAGCGACGAGGCACCCGCGGGCGGGATACCCTCGACGTTCCCCCGGCCCCTGACCGTTCCCGGGCGCCGACGATCTCCGCGAGGATGCGAGCGAGTTGCTGCAGGACATCGAGCCCTACCTGGTCTGCCCGTACTGCGCCCGCCCGCTGGCGCTGGACGCCCGCACCCTGCGCTGCCCGGACGGGCACGGCTTCGACCAGGCCCGGCAGGGCTACGTGAGCCTGCTGGCGGGGGACGCCAGGACCGGCACCGCCGACACCGCCGGGATGGTCGCGGCCCGCGACGCCTTCCTGGCGGCCGGCCACTACGCGCCGCTGGAACGGGCGCTGGCGGCCGCCGCGGCCCCGGTGGCGGCGGAGAGCGGACTGGTCGCCGACCTCGGAGCGGGCACCGGCCACTACCTGGCCCGGGTGCTGGAGGCCCGGCCCGGCGCGGCGGGCGCGGCCCTGGACCTGTCCAAGTACGCGCTGCGGCGCGCCGCCAGGGCGCACCCGCGGATCGGCGCCGTGGTCTGCGACGCCTGGCGCCCGCTCCCGCTCCGGGACGCCGCCGCCGACGTGCTCCTGAACGTCTTCGCGCCGCGCAACGGCCCCGAGATGCGGCGCGTGCTGCGCCCCGGCGGCCGACTCCTGGTGGCCGCCCCGACCCCCCGCCACCTGCGGGAACTGGTCGGCGCGCTCGGCCTGCTCTCGGTCGACGAGGACAAGGAGCAGCGGATCGGGCAGAAGCTCGGCCCCTGGTTCACCCCGGTCGACCGCACCGAGGTCGAGTTCACCCTGCGGCTGTCGCGGACGGACGCCGCCGCCGTGGTCGGCATGGGCCCCAGCGCCTGGCACATCGACCCGTCCGCGCTGGCCGCCGCGCTGGCGGAACTGCCCGAACCGGTCGAGGTCACCGGGTCGGTGCTGATCACCGCGTACGAGTGAACGGTGCGGTTCCGACGCGTACGGGTGATGTGGAGGAACGGTGACGAGGACGGTTGGGACTCGAAGGGGTGAAAGGACGCCAGGAGAGACGTTTCTCCAGCTCAGAGCGGGCCTAGAGTGCTCCGGGTGACCAGCGAAGCCCCCGTGGCCCCACCCCCGGCAGCCGCCACCCGCGAGGTGCGGCAGGCCTCCCTACCGGAGGTCAAACGCCCCACCGTCGAGGAGCTGCGGCTGACCTCCTTCAAGTCCTACCGGCGGGCCGTCCTGCCGATGTCGCCGCTGACCGTGCTGCACGGGCCGTCCGGGGCGGGCAAGTCCAACGCGCTGGACGCGCTGGGCGTGCTCTCCCGGCTCGCCCACGGCGAGGAGATCAAACCCTCGCTGGACGGCGCCGGCGGCTCGCGCGGCCCGCTCGCGACCCCGGTGCGCGGCGGCCTGGCCGGCTGCGTGCCGCACGGGCGCAACGCGATCATCCTGGGCTGCGCCGTGCGCTCCCGGGTCGGGACGGTCCGGCTCGACGTGGTGGTGCGCACCGACGAACGCGTCCGGATCGCCCGCGAGTGGCTCACCCTGGACGGCCGGACCCTGATGGCCACCGGCGAACAGGACCTCGCCCGGGGCCGGATCAACACCACCTGGCACAACGACTCCCGGCAGGGTGACATCCGCGCCCCGCTGCCCAACGGCAGCCTGATCACCGCCCAGCTCCCGCTGCGGGTCGCCGGGGCGTCCAAGGGCGAGCGCAAGGTGCTGGCCGCCGCCGAACAGCTCCTCACCGCCCTGCGCGAGGTGTTCGCGCTGCACCCCGTGCCCGCCGCGATGCGCGGCTGGGTCCGGCCCGAACCCCAGGCCCGGCTGCTCGCGGGCGCCGCCAACGTCTCCGCCGTCCTGCACCGGCTGGAGCACGAGTGCCCGCGCCGCTGGGCCCGCCTGCTGCGCGCCGTCCAGGCCGCCGCCCCGCACCCGCTGCTCGGCCTCGGCGTCGCCCAGCGCGGCGAGGGCGAACGCCGGCGGCTGCTCGCCGTCTTCGACGAGGGCGTGCTCGGCCGCACCGGCGCCGACCAGGCCTCCGACGGCATGCTGCGGCTGCTCGCCTTCGCCGCCGTCCTGCTCACCGGCGCCGCCGTCCTCGACGTCGACCCCGCCATCGAAGTGCCCGACGCGCACCGGCAGCTGGTGCTGCTCGCCGAGGACCTCGGCGCCGGCCTGGCCGCCGAACAGGTCGTCGCCCTGCTGCGGGTGGCCCGCGAGGTCACCGGCAAGAGCGACATCCGGCTGCTCGCCACGCTGCAGGAACCCGGGCCGGCGCTCGGCCTGGACGGCGTCGAACTGGTCGAGTGCCGACGCGATCCGGCCACCGGGCACAGCCTGCTGCTCCGCACCGAACCGGTCGCCAGGGTGCCCGCGCAGGGGGCGGCGACGGACCTGTCGGCGGACGCGTCGGCCGGGGGACCGGTGGGCGTGCCGGCGGGGGCGGCGCGGGGCGGAGGAGCGGTGGTAGACCTGGGGGAATGAGCGACCACGAGAACCGGGCCGAGAACCCGGCCGGAGACCGGGCCGGGAATCCGGCCGAAGAGCTGACGGTGCCCGAACTGCAGCGGCGGCTGGCCGAGTTCGCGGCCGCCCGGGACTGGCAGCAGTACCACACCCCGAAGAACCTGGTCGCGGCGCTGACCGTGGAGGCCGGCGAACTGCTGGAGATCTTCCAGTGGTTGACGCCCGAACAGGCCGCCGACGTGATGGCGGACCCGGCGGCGGCGCACCGGGTCCACGACGAGGTGGCCGACGTGCTGGCCTACCTGCTGCAGCTGTGCACCGCGCTGGAGGTGGACCCGCTGCGGGCGCTGGCGGAGAAGATCGAGCGCAACGAGAGCAGGTTCCCGGCGCCATAGCGGGTCGTGCAGGGGCTTCCGGTTGATTCCCGGTGGAGCGGGACATCAGCCGGAATTCACCCTCCCGGGGGACCTCGGTTGTCCACAGGGCCGGGTTGTCCACAGGGCCGCCGAATCCACTGGGAGCGGGTCGGCCACCGGCGGCACGCTGATCCCCGTGACCGACCGCCGAAGGACGGCGGCGGTGGACGAGGGGAGCGCTCCGTGGACGCGCTGCGACTGATCAAGACCGTTCGGCACGCCCTGGCCGAGGCCCGGACGGCCGGCGACATCCTGCACGAGGCCTGGCAGGCCGGGCTGCTCACCGAGGCGGTCGGGGCCCGGATCGCCGACCACGACGAGGAGGCGTCAGCCACCCTCGGGCAGCTGCTCAGCGAGGCCGGCGCGCACACCGCGAGCTGCCTGCGCCAACCGCCCGAACCCGGCCTGGACGACCTGCCCGGCGGCCCGATCGGCGTGTACCCGGAGTGGACCGGCCCGACGCTGGTCGACCGGTTCGGCGCGCTCGGCGAGCTGGGGCCGGTGCTGGACGAACTCGCCCTGCTGCTGGGGGAGATGAACGAGAGCCTGGTGGTGCTCGCCTGCGGGGCGGACACCGAGAGCCTGTACTGGAGCTGCATCGACGGGCTGGACGCCGGCTCCGAGTGCCGTGACCTGGTGGCCGGGCTGCTGCGCGAGCAGCGCGGGCCGACGGGGGCGCGGGCCCCGGACGGCGGGCCGGGGCGGCCGGACGGGGAGGGGGAGCCGGGAGGGCCGGGCGCGGCCCGGCGGGAGGAGTCGAGGCTCGTGATCCCGCTGGGCCCGCCGGTCCCGGTGGCGTGCGGCGCTCAGGTGCGGGGCGAGCCGTCGGCCGGGGCGTCCTGCCCGCCGCCGGGGGCGGAGGAGCGCAGGTCGGAGTCGAGTCCGGCCAGGTCGGTGTTGATCGAGGCGAGCAGCTCCTGCATCTGCTCCAACAACGACTTCGGGGGGGTGGGCGCGCCGCCCGCGGCGGTGTCCGCGGTGGGCGGCTCGGTCCAGGGCTCGGACATGAGGGGGCCCCTTCAACTCGGTGGTGCGGTGTGAAGCGCCGGGGGTCGGCGCCGCCGGTCCAACGAGTCCCCGCCGCGCGCGGTCACCCCGGACCACCCGTTGAGGTCCAACCCGCGGGCCCGGTCAGCCCCAGGAGTGAGCCGAGTTTGCGGGGCCCGCCCCCGCTCGGCTACGGCGCCCGGACAGCCGGACAGCCGGACAGCCGGACAGCCGGACAGCCGGACAGCCGGACAGCCGGACAGCCGGACAGCCGGACGGCCGGGCTGCTGGGGAGCAGACACCGGCCGTCCGGAGAACACCACCCGACAGGAGGTCAGTTGTGCGAGTGCAGGTCCGCGTTCAGACCGCCCCACGAACCGGAGCGGGCGATCACCTCGACCGCGCCGGTCTGCGAGTTGCGGCGGAACAGCAGGTTGTCCTGGCCGGACAGCTCCACCGCCTTAGCCACCGAGCCGTCCGGCGCGGTGACCCGGGTGCCGGCGGTGACGTACAGGCCGGCCTCGACCACGCAGTCGTTGCCCAGCGAGATGCCGATGCCCGCGTTGGCGCCCAGCAGGCAGCGCTCGCCCACCGAGACGACCTGCTTGCCGCCGCCGGACAGGGTGCCCATGATCGAGGCGCCGCCGCCGATGTCGCTGTGGTCGCCCACGACGACGCCCGCGCTGATCCGGCCCTCGACCATCGAGGTGCCCAGGGTGCCGGCGTTGAAGTTGACGAAGCCCTCGTGCATCACCGTGGTGCCCTCGGCCAGGTGCGCGCCCAGGCGCACCCGGTCGGCGTGGGCGATCCGGACGCCGGACGGCGCCACGTAGTCGGTCATCCGGGGGAACTTGTCGATGCCGTACAGGGCGAGCTGCCCGCCCTGGGCGCGCACCGCCAACCGGGCCTGCTCCACGTTGGCGACCGGAGTCGGGCCGATCGACGTCCAGGCGACGTTCGCCAGCAGGCCGAAGATGCCGTCCAGGTTCTGGCCGTGCGGCTTCACCAGGCGGGCGGAGAGCAGGTGCAGCCGCAGGTAGACGTCGTGCGCGTCCAGCGGCTTCTCGTCCAGGGAGGAGACCACGGTGCGCACCGCCACCACCTCGACGCCGCGCCGGGTGTCGGTGCGGAGCGCCTCGGCGGCGCCCGGGCCGAGCGCCAGCTCGGCCTCCTCGGCGCTCAACCGGACAGTGCCGGACGGGCCCGGGGCGGCGGCCAGCTCGGGCGCGGGGAACCAGGTGTCGAGGACGGTGCCGTCGGCCGCGATGGTCGCCAGGCCGGCGGCCACCGCACCGCTTGCGGGGGAGGAGGTTTCAGCAGTCACATCCCGCACCGTAACCAATCGGGCCGAGGACTGACCAACACGCTCACCGGACGGACAAAACCTGATGGCCCCGTACAGACCCGCAGGTCATACTCGACCGGGTGTTCGTATCGATCTCCACCACCGGCACCGCCGAGAACCCCGCCTCCGACCTGGGCTTCCTGCTGCACAAGCACCCTGACAAGGTGCAGCGGTTCGCCACCGCGCACGGCACCGCGCACGTCTTCTACCCCGAGGCCGGGGAGCGGGCCTGCACGGCCGCGCTGCTGCTGGAGGTCGACCCCGCCGCGCTGCTCCGCCAGGGCCGCGGCAAGGGCCGGTCCGGCTCGCCCGACCACGCGCTCGCCCAGTACGTCAACGACCGGCCGTACGCCGCCTCCTCGCTGCTCGCGGTGGCGCTGCGCACGGTCTACCGGTCCGCGATGAAGGGCGAGTGCGCGCACCGACCCGAGCTGCCCGGCCGGGCGATGCCGCTGCGGATCGAGCTGCCCGCCGTCCCGGTGGCCGGGGCCGACGGTCCCGAGCTGGTGGAGCGGCTGTTCGCCCCGCTGGGCTGGAGGGTCGACGCGCGGCCCGTCCCGCTCGACGAGGCCTTCCCCGAGTGGGGCGACTCCCGGTACGTCCGGCTCGAACTGACCGGCGCCCTGCGGCTCGCCGACGCGCTGCAGCACCTCTACGTGCTGCTGCCCGTCCTCGACGGGGCCAAGCACTACTGGGTCGCCCCCGACGAGGTCGACAAGCTGCTCGCGGCCGGCCGGGGCTGGCTCGCCGACCACCCCGAACGGGCCCTGATCGCCCGCCGCTACCTCTCCCGCCGCTGGTCGCTGACCAAGCTCGCGATGGAACGCCTCGCCCTGGCCCGCCTGGCCGAGGCCGACGACCGCGAGGCCGAGGAGATCGACAACGCCGTTCCGGACGTTCCGGAGGCCCCGGACGCCGCGGAGGAGGTGACCGGCATCGACCCGGCCGGTTCGGCGGGCGCAACTGCCGCGGCCACGAGCCCGGGGGCCGCGGAGGAGGTCGCTCCGGCCGACCCGGCCGCGGCCACCGAGCGCGGCGAGTCGTTGGCCGCGCAGCGGCGGACGGCGATCCTGGCGGCGCTGGCCCGGACCGGCGCGGCCCGGGTGCTCGACCTGGGCTGCGGGCAGGGCGAGTTGGTGGGCGCGCTGCTCAGGGAGGGGCGGGTGACCGAGGTGCTGGGCGTCGACGTGTCCTCCCGCGCGCTGACGATCGCCGCCCGCCGGCTCCGCCTGGACCGGTTGCCGGAGCGCCAGGCCCGCCGGGTCAAGCTGGTCCAGGGCGCGCTGACCTACACCGACGCCCGGTTGAAGGGGTACGACGCGGCGGTGCTGTGCGAGGTCGTCGAGCACCTGGACCTGCCCCGGCTGCCCGCACTGGAGTACGCGGTGTTCGGCGCGGCCCGGCCCGCCGCGGTCGTGGTCACCACCCCGAACGCCGAGTACAACGTGCGCTGGGAGACCCTGCCCGCCGGGCGGATGCGGCACGACGACCACCGCTTCGAGTGGAGCCGCGCCGAGTTCGCGGCCTGGACGCGTCGGGTCGCCGAGGCCTACGGGTACACCGTCGACCTCGAACCGGTCGGCCCGCACGACCCCGAGGTCGGGGCGCCCACCCAGCTCGCCCACTTCCGCCTCTCCCCCGAGCCGAACAAGCCGACCGAGCCGACCGAGCCGACCGAGGCCACCGCCACTACCGCCACCGCCACTACCACCACCGCCCCGGAAGGGAGCGCCCACCGATGAGCACCGAAACCCCGGAGACGACCCCCGACCGGGCGGGTCGCCGACTGCCCGTCACCGACGTCTCGCTGGTGGTGCTGATCGGCAGCACCGGCTCCGGCAAGTCCAGCTTCGCCCGCAAGCACTTCAAGCCCACCGAGGTGGTCTCCTCCGACTTCTGCCGGGGGATGGTCGCCGACGACGAGAACGACCAGTCCGCCTCCGCGGACGCCTTCGACCTGCTGCACTACATCGTCGGCAAGCGGCTCGCGGCGGGCCGGCGCACCGTGGTCGACGCCACCAACGTCCAGGACCACGCCCGCCGGGCACTGGTCGCGATCGCCCGGGAGCACCACGTGCTGCCGATCGCCATCGTGCTGGACGTCCCGGCCGAGGTGTGCGCCGAGCGCAACCGGGCCCGGCCGGACCGGCAGCTGCCCGCGCACGTGATCCCCCGCCACCAGCGGGACCTGCGCCGTTCGCTGCGCGGGCTGGAGCGCGAGGGCTTCCGCAAGGTGCACGTGCTGCGCGGCGTCGAGGAGGTCGAGCGCGCCGAGATCGTCCCGGAGAAGCGGTTCAACGACCTGCGGCACCTCACCGGTCCGTTCGACGTCGTCGGTGACATCCACGGCTGCCGCTCCGAGCTGGAGACCCTGCTCGGCCTGCTCGGCTACGAGGTCACCCGCGACGAGCGGGGCCGCGCCGTCGACGCCGCGCACCCCGAGGGCCGCACTGCGGTGTTCGTCGGCGACCTGGTCGACCGCGGCCCGGACACGCCGGGCGTGCTGCGCCTGGTGATGGGCATGGTCGAGGCCGGCCACGCCCTCTGCGTCCCCGGCAACCACGAGAACAAGCTGGGCCGCTGGATGGACGGCCGCAAGGTCACCGTCTCGCACGGCCTGCAGGAGTCGATCGACCAGCTGGCCGCCGAGAGCGACGGGTTCCGCGCCCGGGTGCGGGAGTTCATGCGCGGCCTGGTCAGCCACTACCTGCTGGACGGCGGCGCGCTGGTGGTCTGCCACGCCGGCCTGCCGGAGAAGTACCACGGCCGCGCCTCCGGCAAGGTCCGCTCGCACGCGCTGTACGGCGACACCACGGGCGAGACCGACGAGTACGGCCTGCCGGTGCGCTACCCGTGGGCCGAGGAGTACCGGGGCCGCGCCCTGGTGGTCTACGGCCACACCCCGGTGCCGGTGGCGAGCTTCCTCAACAACACCATCTGCCTGGACACCGGCTGCGTGTTCGGCGGCAGCCTGACCGCGCTGCGCTACCCGGAGCGGGAGGTCGTCGCCGTCCCGGCCGAGCAGGAGTGGTACGAGCCGGTCCGTCCGATGCGCACCGACGCGCCCGGCGGCCGGGAGGGCCGTCCGCTCGACCTGGCCGACGTGGCCGGCCGCCGGGTGGTGGAGACCGCCCGGCTCGGCAACGTCGCCGTCCGGGAGGAGAACGCCGCCGCCGCGCTGGAGGTGATGAGCCGCTTCGCGCTCGACCCGAGGCTGCTCGCCTACCTGCCGCCCACCATGGCCCCCTCGCCGACCGCCCGGCGCGAGGGCCTGCTGGAGCACCCCGAGGAGGCGTTCTTCGCCTACCGGCAGGACGGGGTGCGGCAGGTGGTCTGCGAGGAGAAGCACATGGGCTCGCGGGCCGTCGTCCTGGTCGCCCGGGACGAGGCCGCCCTGGACCGGCGCTTCGGCCTGTCCGGCCCCGGCGCGATCTGGACCAGGACCGGCCGCGCCTTCCTCGACGACCAGCGGCTCACCGACGCGATCCTCGACCGGGTCCGGGCCGCCGCCGAGCACACCGGCCTGTTCGACGAACTCGGCACCGGCTGGCTGCTGCTGGACGCCGAGCTGATGCCCTGGTCGCTCAAGGCGGTCGAGCTGCTGCGCCGCCAGTACGCCGCGGTCGGCGCGGCCGCCGGCGCCGCCCTGCCCACCGCGCTCGACGCCCTCTCCCGGGCCGCCGCCCGCGGGCTGGACGTGGCGGAGCTGACCGGCCTCCAGCAGGAGCGCGCCGCCGACGCCCGGGCCTTCGTCGAGGCGTACCGGCGCTACTGCTGGCCGACCGAGGGCCTCGACGGCATCCGGCTGGCCCCGTTCCAGCTGCTCGCCGCCGAGGGCGCCAACCTCGCCCCGCGCCCGCACACCGAGCACCTCGCCCTGATCGACCGGCTGGTGGACGCCGACCGGCGGCTCGCCGAGGAGGCGGGCGCCGCCCCGGTGCTGCACCGCACCGGGCGGATGCTCGTCGACACCGAGGACGAGGCCTCGATCACCGCCGCCGTCGCCTGGTGGGAGGAGCTGACCGCGGCCGGTGGCGAGGGCATGGTGGTCAAGCCGGTCGAGCCGCTGCACCGGGACGGTTCGGGGCGGCTGGTCCAGCCCGGCCTGAAGGTCCGCGGCCGCGAGTACCTGCGGATCATCTACGGCCCGGACTACACCCGGCAGTTGGACCGGCTGCGCCAGCGCTCGCTGGGCCACAAGCGCTCGCTCGCCCTGCGCGAGTACGCGCTCGGCCTGGAGGCGCTGGACCGGCTGGCCGCCGGCGAGCCGCTGTGGCGGGTGCACGAGGCGGTGTTCGCGGTGCTGGCCCTGGAGTCCGAGCCGGTCGACCCCCGGCTCTGAGCCCCGGCTCCGGAGCACCGGCTCGGGAGCTTCGGCTCCGGACCACCGGCTTCGACATCCGGCGGCGACGCGCTGCCCCGGCACCGGGCCCCGCCCGGGCCGGGGTCGCGCGTCGGCCATCAAGGTGTTGCATGAATATTCGAATACTCGTATACACTTCCTGTCTCAGTCCGTTGATCGACCCAGGAGACCGGTATGGCGTTCAACATCCGGAACAGGCACTTCCTCAAGGAGCTCGACTTCACTCCCCAGGAGTTCCGTCACCTGGTCGACCTGGCGGCCCAGCTGAAGGCGGCCAAATACGCGGGCACCGAGCAGCCCCGGCTGCGCGGCAAGAACATCGCGCTGATCTTCGCCAAGACCTCCACCCGCACCCGCTGCGCCTTCGAGGTGGCCGCCCACGACCAGGGTGCGTTCACCACCTACCTGGACCCGGCCGGGTCGCAGATGGGGCACAAGGAGTCGATCAGGGACACCGCCCGGGTGCTGGGCCGGATGTTCGACGGCATCGAGTACCGCGGCGACGGTCAGGAGATCGTCGAGGAACTGGCCGCGCACGCGGGCGTCCCGGTCTGGAACGGCCTGACCGACGAGTGGCACCCCACCCAGATGCTGGCCGACGTGCTGACCATCCAGGAGCACTCCGCCAAGCCGCTGCACGAGACCACCCTGGTCTACCTCGGCGACGCCCGCTTCAACATGGGCAACTCGCTGCTGGTCACCGGCGCGCTGCTGGGCATGGACATCCGGATCGTCGCGCCGGCCTCGCTCTGGCCCGCCGAGGAGGTCCGCAAGGCGGCCGAGTCGCTGGCCGGGGCCAGTGGGGCCCGGATCACTCTCACCGAGGACGTGGCGGCCGGCGTGGCGGGGGCGGACTTCCTCTACACCGACGTCTGGGTCTCGATGGGCGAGCCCAAGGAGGTCTGGGCCGAGCGGATCGCGCTGCTCAAGCCCTACCAGGTCTCGATGGACACGGTGCGCGCCACCGGGAACCCGGCGGTCAAGTTCCTGCACTGCCTGCCCGCGTACCACGACCTCGGCACCGAGGTCGGCCGGCAGATGTACGAGCTCACCGGCATGTCCGAGCTGGAGTGCACCGACGAGCTGTTCGAGTCCACCCACTCGGTGGTCTTCGACCAGGCCGAGAACCGCCTGCACACCATCAAGGCCGTGATGGTGGCGACCCTCGGCTCCTGACAGCCCCTGCCGGCTCCTGACGGCTCTCGGCGGCGCGGCCGCGCCTCAGAAGCCGACGTCCACGCAGGCCGCGCGGTCGGCGGGGGCGTGCGGCCCGGCCGGGGCGCCCGCGTGCAGCACCAGCGAGTGCGCCTCGCCGGGCCGGAACTCCCACGGGACGGTCGCCGAGGCGCTCCCGGCCCCGCCCGGGTCGGTGCGCAGCGTCATCCGCACCTCGTTGTCGGGGGCGTCCGACCCCGGCACCTGCTGGTAGTGCGGCCCGGAGGCGGCCGGATCGGCGCCGCAGTGACCGGTGTGCACGTGCGCCGGGAACTCGTGCGGCCCGGCCACCCCGGCGAGTTCCACCGTGACGGAGGTGTGCCCGGCCGCCCGGCCGACCGTCACCCGCACCTGCGCGCCGTACGGGACCAGGTCGGGCGCGTGGGTGATCGCCCGGGCCGGGACGATGCCGTCCGCCCGGTCGAAGCGGGCGTCCACCACCCGGTCGACGCCCGGGCCGGTCGGGCCGCCGGACCCCGCCGGGAGCTGGGTGCCGGGCGGGCCGACCGGCAGCAGGGCGAGCGGCACCAACAGCGCACCGGCAGCGGAGGACAGGGGCATCGCGGACCTTCCGACGGACTGGCAGACGACTTCCGCCACGGTGGCCGCCCCCGGCCGGGCGCGCACGCCGCCGTGCCGCACCGCCGCCCGCAGTCACCCGTACGGGAACCGCGTTCGAACGGGGCGGTCGACGGGAGGGGATCAGTCCGCCGCGGCGATGCCGCGGATCTCGCAGCGCGGCCCGCTGGCGCGCATCAGGCGCAGGTCGGCGGTGACCAGCGGGGCGCCGTAGCGTTCGGCGACCGCGACGTAGGCGGCGTCGTCCGGGGTCAGGTTGTCCTTGAGCTCCCAGATCCGGCCGAGCAGCGGGGCGACCTCCACCTTGCGGATGGTCAACCCGGGCAGCCGGTGGGTGAGTTCGGTGACCTCTTCGGCCGTCAGCCGCTTGGCGAGGTACAGGCCGCGCAGCGACTGCATCACCTCGACCACCACGTGTTCGGGCGCCACCCACTCGGGGTCGGCGGCCAGCAGCGCCCGGGCGGCATCGCCCCGGGGGCCCCGGTCGGAGAGCGACAGCACCACTGCGGAGGCATCCACCACGATCACCCGCCCACCGTAGCCCGGCTACCGGCCCGGGCCGTCGCCGGGGCCGCCCGGGGCGGGGGAGGCGGTGGCGACCGGGGGCAGGGTGAGGGCGGGGGAGGGGTGCGCGGACGGGACCCCGGTGGCCTCGTCGGCGTGCTCGCGGGCCAGGGCCCGGGCCCGTTCCCGCTCCTCCTCGGTGAGGGGCCACGTGCAGAGGGACACCGCGATCTTGCGCAGGGCGTCCCGTTCGAGGGGCGGGGCGCCGAGGTCCGCCGGGCCGGTGACGGTCAGGACGACCCGGGTGCCCCGGCGGTCGGTCAGGTCCGCCCGGTAGACGATCCGGCCGTCCTGGCCGGGCGGCGCGAGGACCACCCCGCTGGCGCCGTTCTCGGTGACGGGGGTGCAGGCCTCGGCGGCCGCGCGGTCGCCGCAGTCGCGGTGCCCGGCCGGGTCCGGCGCGAGCGTGGCGGGCCGCAGCACGCGGACCTCGATCACCCCGGCGTCCGCGCCGTCCGCCCGGTGGAACCGGGCCCGGAGCGCGGACGCGGTCGAGTCCTCCGGGCCGGCGCCCTCCGCGGACCAGTCGTCCAGGACCAGCTCGCGCGGCAGGTGCGCCAGCAGCGCATCGAGCAGGGCGGTCCGGCGCGGAACGGTCGCGGAGGCGGGGACGGTCGGGGAGGCCGCACCGGTCGGGGCGGCGGCCGTGGCGGCCGGGGCGTCCGGGCCGGCGGCGACGGCGACGCCGGGCCGCGGGGGCGCGGCGGGCCGCAGCAGCAGTCCGCCGCCGACCGCCAGCGCGGCGACGGCGGCGATCGCCCCGCCGAGCGCGAACCGCCGCCGCAGCCGGATGGCCCGCCCCTCGGCGGTGGCCCCGGCGACCAGCAGGCCGAGGTCGGGCGCGCTGCCCCCGACCGCCCGCACGAAGACGTCGCTCAGTTCCTGCTCGGGCATCGGGGGTCTCTCGCTTTCTCGCGTGCGGCGCGGCCGGCGTGCGCGGTCCGGGCGGTACGGCCGGCCCGTGCGGGGAGGGAGGGGAGGGCCGGTCACGGCACCAGGCTGTCCAGGTGCGGGGCGAGCTGCCGGCGCAGCCTGGTCAGGGCCCGCAGGGCGCGGACCCGGACGGTGCCGGGGGAGAGCTGGAGTTCGGCGGCGGTCTCGTCGACGCTCCGGTCCTCCCAGTAGCGCAGCACCAGCACGGCCCGGTCCCGGGGCGGCAGTTCGGCGAGCGCGGCGAGCAGGGCGACCCGGAGCGCGGGGTCGTGGTCGGGCGCGGCCCGCTCGGGGATGCTGTCGAGGACGGGCAGTTCGGTGCTGCGGCGCAGCCGCCGGTGCGAGAGGTAGCAGCGGACCAGCACGGTGCGGGCGTACGCGGCGGGGCTCTCGGCGTGCTTGACCCGGTTCCAGGAGGCGTAGATCCGGGCGAGGGCGGTCTGGGTGAGGTCCTCGGCGAGGTGCCAGTCGCCGCACAGCAGCAGCGCGGTGCGGAACAGCGCGGCGCCCCGGGAGTGCGCGAACTCCTCGAACTCGCGCCGCTCCTCGGCCGCCCTGCGCCGTCCCACCGCCACCCGCGCGCCCCTGTCGCCGTCCGTCGTCTCCCGTGCACGTCCACCCGTACCCAAGGAACAAGACGCGTGAGGCGGCCGGTCGCGTTGCGCCCGGGTCGTGCTCCCGGGGGCGCGGGGTGCACCCTGGTGGGGCGAGCCGGTGGAGTGCGGGCGGACCCCATGCACTATGGTTTATCTCGACATCGAGATACATTCCGCGCTACGCTTTATCTTGACGTCAAGATACTTGCCGAGAGGCGCAGGCCTCCATCATCGGCTCGGTAAGCGACAGCAGGCAGGTTAGCTAAGGCTTACCTTATCACCGGGTGGACCAAGAAGGAGTCAGTCGTGTCCGCGAACAGCTTCGACGCCCGCAGCTCGCTGCAGGTGGGCGACGAGTCGTACGAGATCTTCAAGCTCTCCGCCGTCGAGGGTGCCGAGCGGCTGCCGTACAGCCTCAAGGTCCTGCTGGAGAACCTGCTCCGCACCGAGGACGGCGCCAACATCACCGCCGACCACATCCGTGCCCTCGGTGGCTGGGACCCGACGGCCGAGCCGTCCGAGGAGATCCAGTTCACCCCGGCGCGCGTGATCATGCAGGACTTCACCGGCGTGCCCTGCGTGGTCGACCTGGCCACCATGCGCGAGGCCGTGAAGGAGCTGGGCGGCGACCCGTCCAAGATCAACCCGCTGGCGCCGGCCGAGCTGGTCATCGACCACTCCGTCATCGCCGACAAGTTCGGCACCCCGGACGCCTTCGTCCAGAACGTCGAGATCGAGTACGGCCGCAACAAGGAGCGCTACCAGTTCCTGCGCTGGGGCCAGACCGCGTTCGACGAGTTCAAGGTCGTCCCGCCCGGCACCGGCATCGTCCACCAGGTCAACATCGAGCACCTGGCCCGCACCGTCATGGTCCGCAACGGCCAGGCGTACCCCGACACCTGCGTCGGCACCGACTCGCACACCACCATGGTCAACGGCCTGGGCGTGCTGGGCTGGGGCGTCGGCGGCATCGAGGCCGAGGCCGCGATGCTCGGCCAGCCGGTCTCGATGCTCATCCCGCGGGTGGTCGGCTTCAAGCTGAACGGCCAGCTCCCGGCCGGCACCACCGCCACCGACCTGGTGCTCACCATCACCGAGATGCTGCGCAAGCACGGCGTGGTCGGCAAGTTCGTCGAGTTCTACGGCGAGGGCGTCACCGCGATCCCGCTGGCGAACCGCGCCACCATCGGCAACATGTCGCCGGAGTTCGGCTCGACCTGCGCGATCTTCCCGATCGACGCCGAGACCATCAACTACCTCAAGCTCACCGGCCGCAGCGAGCAGCAGCTCGCCCTGGTCGAGGCGTACGCCAAGGAGCAGGGCCTCTGGCACGACCCGTCGGTCGAGCCGGTCTACTCCGAGTACCTGGAGCTGGACGTCTCCACCGTCGTCCCGTCGATCTCCGGCCCGAAGCGCCCGCAGGACCGGGTGGTCCTGGCCGAGGCCGCCACCAGGTTCGCCGAGGCGCTGCCGACCTACTCGGCCGAGGCCTCGAAGCCGACCGCGGTGACCGCCCCCGACGGCACCTCGTACGAGATCGACAACGGCGCGGTCGTGATCGCCTCGATCACCTCCTGCACCAACACCTCCAACCCCTCCGTCATGCTGGGCGCCGCCCTGCTGGCGAAGAAGGCCGTGGAGAAGGGCCTGCACGTCAAGCCCTGGGTCAAGACCACCCTGGCGCCCGGCTCCAAGGTCGTCATGGACTACTACGAGAAGGCCGGCCTGCTCCCGTACATGGAGAAGCTGGGCTTCAACCTGGTCGGCTACGGCTGCGTCACCTGCATCGGCAACTCGGGCCCGCTGCCCGAGGAGGTCTCCGCCGCGGTGAACGAGTCGGACCTCGCGGTCGTCTCGGTGCTCTCCGGCAACCGCAACTTCGAGGGCCGGATCAACCCGGACGTCAAGATGAACTACCTGGCCTCCCCGCCGCTGGTGGTCGCCTACGCCATCGCCGGCAACATGGGCGTGGACATCACCCGCGACGCCCTGGGCCAGGACGCCGACGGCAACGACGTCTTCCTCGCCGACATCTGGCCGTCGGAGCAGGAGGTGGCCGACGTGGTCGCCACCTCCATCGACCAGGAGATGTTCTCGAAGGACTACGCGGACGTCTTCGCCGGCGACCACCGCTGGCAGTCGCTGCCCGTCCCGACCGGCAACACCTTCGAGTGGGACGCCGAGTCCACCTACGTCCGCAAGCCCCCGTACTTCGAGGGCATGGCCAAGACCCCGAGCCCGGTGACCGACATCTCCGGCGCCCGCGTGCTGGCCAAGCTGGGCGACTCGGTCACCACCGACCACATCTCCCCGGCCGGCAACATCAAGCCCGGCACCCCGGCGGCGCAGTACCTGACCGCCAACGGCGTGGAGAAGCGCGACTTCAACTCGTACGGCTCGCGCCGCGGCAACCACGAGGTGATGATCCGCGGCACCTTCGCCAACATCCGCCTGCGCAACCAGATCGCGCCGGGCACCGAGGGCGGCTACACCCGCGACTTCACCCAGGCCGACGGCCCGGTGTCGTTCATCTACGACGCCTCGCAGAACTACCAGGCCGCGGGCATCCCGCTGGTGGTCCTGGCGGGCAAGGAGTACGGCTCCGGCTCGTCCCGCGACTGGGCGGCCAAGGGCACCGCGCTGCTCGGCGTCAAGGCCGTCATCGCCGAGTCCTACGAGCGCATCCACCGCTCGAACCTGATCGGCATGGGCGTCCTGCCGCTGCAGTTCCCGGCCGGCGAGAACGCCGACTCGCTGGGCCTGACCGGCGAGGAGACCTTCGAGTTCACCGGTGTCACCGAGCTGAACGAGGGTCGCACCCCGAAGACCGTCAAGGTCAAGGCGGTCGGCGCGGCGGGCGGCACCGTCGAGTTCGACGCGGTGGTGCGCATCGACACCCCCGGCGAGGCGGACTACTACCGCAACGGCGGCATCCTGCAGTACGTGCTGCGCAGCCTCATCGGCTGAGTCCGCACCCGGGCCGAAGGCCGCACCGCCCCGCGCAGGGGCGGTGCGGCCTTTGCCGTTCCTTGGCACGGATCCTGCCGTTCCCCTTGTGCGGCCCCCGTCGAGTGGACTAAACCTCTCCACAGCACATGGTCCATACCAATTGACGCTGAATCGGAGAGATTCACGGAATGACCAGACGCAGCTCCGCCGCACTCCTCGTCGCGGCCACGCTCGGCGCCCTGCTCGTCTCGCCGGCCGCCGCCCAGGCCCACGGGGACGACGGCCACGGCAGGCCCCACCGGCTGGAGGGCCAGCGGGTCGGCTACTTCACCCAGTGGGGCATCTACGGCGGCTTCTCCGCCAAGAACGTCCAGACCAGCGGTCAGGCGAGCAAGCTGACCGTCATCAACTACGCCTTCGGCAACGTCTCCGCCGACGGCACCTGCTTCGAGGCCAACGCGGCCGGGGTGGGCGACGCCTGGGCCGACTACCAGCGCCCGGTGGGCGCCGAGGAGTCGGTGGACGGCGTGGCCGACACCGCCGAGCAGGCGCTCAAGGGCAACTTCAACCAGATCCGCAAGCTCAAGGCGAAGAACCCGCAACTGCGCGCGGTGATCTCGCTGGGCGGCTGGAGCTGGTCCAAGTACTTCTCGGACGCGGCGCTCACCGACGCCTCGCGGAAGAAGTTCGTCTCCTCCTGCATCGACCTGTACCTCAAGGGCGACCTGCCGCAGCTGGGCTCCGCCGAGGGCGGCGCGGGCGCGGGCGCCGGGGTGTTCGACGGCATCGACGTCGACTGGGAGTACCCGGGCGGCGGCGGTGACGGCGGCAACGTGGTGCGCCCGGAGGACGGGAGGAACTACACCCTGCTGATGCAGGAGTTCCGCCGCCAGCTGGACGCGCTGTCCGGCAAGAAGGGCCCGCACTACCTGCTCACCGCGGCCGTGCCGGCCGGCGAGTCGAAGATCGACCAGTTCGAGGTCAAGAAGGTCGCCAAGTCGGTGGACTGGCTGAACCTGATGACCTACGACCTGCACGGCCCGTGGGAGGCCCAGGGGCCGACCAACCACGACGCCAACCTGTACGCCGACAAGGCCGACGCCTCCGGGCTGCGGCTGAGCGTCGACCGGGTCGTGCGGACCTACCTGGACCGCGGCCTGCCGGCGAAGAAGGCCGTGGTGGGCGTCCCGTTCTACGGCTACGGCTGGACGGGCGTGCCGGCCGGCCCGAAGCAGAACGGCCTGTACCAGTCCGCCACCGGCCTGGCCCGGGGCGGGAACCTGCCCTACAACCGGATCAAGGACCTGCCGGGCACGGTCTTCACCGACCGGGCGCACGGCGCGACCTGGAAGTACGACGGCACCGAGTTCTGGACGTACGACACCCCGGACCTGCTGACCCGCAAGGCCCGGTACGTCGAGGAGAACGAGCTGGGCGGCGTGATGGCCTGGTCGCTCGACAACGACGATGCCCAGGGCACCCTGGTCGCGGCCCTGGACAAGGGCCTCCGGGACCACTGACCCCGGCCGGACGGGTCGCGCGCGGCTTCGCGCATCACGGTTCGGACACCGTGCTGCGCGAAGCTGCGCGTTTTCGTGTTCAAGCGAGCACGAACGCGCTAGATTCCGGTCCGTCCCTGGCGCGGACACGCAATAAGCAGGGTTCCTGCACATTGCACATGCTGCATCGCGGACAACGGTTCGACTGTCAGGTTTGTTATCAGACCTGCTGACTATTGCCGCTGGGTGAACAGTGGACTATACCTTTGCAGCATCATCACACCGCCTCTGACCGGCACCTTCGCCGCTGGGCAGCTTTCGGGCTACGGGAGTTGACGTGACGTCAACTCCGGCTCCACTTCTTTTGGAACTGAGGGGTTAGGGCACTCATGGGCTCTGCAACTGGGTACAACCGTCGCGACCTGTTCAAGCGCGCGGCCGCGATCACCGTCCTCGCGGCGGGCGGCACCTCGCTGCTCGCGGCCTGCGCCGGCGGTTCCGGCAGCGGTGACAACGCCTCGGGGGCGTCCCCGACGCTCGGCGGCGACAACAAGAACCCGTTCGGCGTGAAGGCCACCGACAAGCTGGACGTCGTGATCTTCACGGGCGGCTACGGCGACGACTACGCCAAGCAGTTCGAGGCGGCGTACAAGAAGGCGTACGCCGGCGCCGAGGTCTCGCACCTGGGCACCCAGGAGATCAGCGGCAAGCTGCAGCCGCGCTTCAACGCCGGCAGCCCGCCGGACGTCTTCGACAACTCCGGTGCCCAGGCCATGAAGGCCGACGTCCTGGTCGGCGCCGACCAGCTGACCGACCTGACGGTCCTGCTGGACGCCCCGTACCTGGACGACCCGACCAAGAAGATCCGCGACGTCCTGCTGCCCGGCACCATCGAGGCCGGCACCATCAACGGCAAGATGTACTCGCTGAGCTACGTCTACACCGTGTTCGGCCTGTGGTACTCCGCCAAGCTCTTCAAGGACAAGGGCTGGGCCGTTCCGAAGACCTGGGACGAGTTCATCACCCTCTGCGGCACCATCAAGGCCGCCGGCGTCTCCCCGTTCGCGCACCAGGGCAAGTACCCCTACTACGCGAACTACGTCATCCTCAGCATGATCGCCAAGCAGGGCGGCCAGGAGCTGGTCAAGAGGATCAACGCCTGTGACGCGTCGGCCTGGGACGACCCGGCCGTGCTCAAGGCCGTCACCGCCTTCTACCAGATCATGGAGAAGGACTACCTGCTCCCCGGCACCAACGGCATGACCCACACCGAGTCGCAGACCGCCTGGTGCCAGGGCAAGGCCGCCTTCATCCCGTCCGGCTCGTGGCTGGAGAACGAGATGCTGGCCGCCACCCCGGCCGACTTCGACATGGCCTTCCTGCCGATCCCGGCGCTGGCCGGCGACAAGCTGGCCGCCACCGCCCTGTGGGCCGGCGCCGGCGAGCCGTTCATGGTGCCGAGCAAGGCCGCCAACAAGGCCGGCGGCCTCGAGTTCCTGCGCATGATGCTGACCAAGGAGAGCTCCTCGACGTTCGTGAAGGCCGCGAACTCGCTCACCGTGCTCAAGGACGGCGTCAACCCGGACGTCCAGCTGAAGCCGGGCACCAAGTCCTCGGCCGCGGCGATCAAGGCGGCCGAGGCCACCTTCAGCTTCACCCTCCAGGAGCTGCAGACCGCGGCCGACGCCGAGATCCAGAACGCCACCAACGAGCTGGTCAACAAGCGCATCAGCCCGGCGGACTGGGTCGCCCGCGGCAAGGCCGCGACGGCCAAGAAGGTCTGACCCCCCGGTAGGCCGACGGCCTGACACCGCAAGGCCGGGGTCCGCGCGCGGACCCCGGCCGTTCCACGCGACACCGCAGTTCCGGGCCTGTCTGACCACAGGCCGTCGGCGGACAGGAGCAGCTCCCATGCGTCACCGTAAAGCACCGTTCATCTTCGGGTTCCTCGTGGCACCCGTCGCGCTGTACATCCTCCTGGTCATCTGGCCCTACCTGCAGACCTTCGGGTACTCGCTGACCGACTGGCCCGGCGCCGCGCCCCCCAGGAAGTTCGTCGGGCTGGACAACTACGTCGCCCTGTTCAAGGACAGCGCCTTCCTGTCCGCGCTGCAGCACAACCTGCTGCTGCTGATCGTGCTGCCGCTGGTCACCATCCTGCTGGCGCTGTTCTTCGCCTTCATGCTCAACGTGGGCGGCCGGAGCAGCACCGGCGGCGTGCAGGGCGTGCGCGGCTCGGCCTTCTACAAGGTCGTCTTCTTCTTCCCGCAGGTGCTCTCGGTCGCCATCCTGTCGATGCTCTTCCAGGGCATGTACCGGACCGACAAGGGCGGCCTGCTCAACGGCATCGTGATCGCGCTCGGCCTCACCGACGAGCAGCACCCCTGGGACTGGACGACCAACCCGACCTTCGGCCTGTGGTGCGTCATGGCCGTGCTGATCTGGTCCAGCGTCGGCTTCTACCTGGTGCTGTTCTCGGCCGCCATGCAGAGCATCCCGAAGGACATCTACGAAGCCGCCATGCTGGACGGCGCCAAGCGCGGCACCACCTTCTTCAAGATCACGCTGCCGCTGCTCTGGGAGAGCATCCAGACCGCCTGGGTCTACCTCGCGATCGTCGCGATGGACGCCTTCGCCCTGGTCTCCACGATGACCCCGGGCTCGTACTACGGCGGCGGCCCGGACCACCACAGCGAGATCATGGCCACCTTGCTGATGCGCAACTTCATCACCTTCGGCAAGGCCGGCTACGCCTGTGCCATGGGTGTGGTGATCTTCTTCATCACCCTGGTCCTGTCCGTCGTCTCGCTCCGGGTCAGCCGGCGCGAGAAGATCGAGTTCTGAGGTTCCCGGCATGAGCACCAACACCGACGCGACCACCGGCATCCCGGCCCAGCGCACCAGCGCGGCCGACAGGCCGCGCAAGCCCCGCAAGGAGCAGCGCTTCGCCGACGGCGGGGGAGTCCTCAACGTCTTCTCGCACGGCTTCCTGGCCCTGTGGGCGGTCCTGATCATCGGCCCGCTGATCTGGATCATCCTAGGCTCGTTCAAGAACAACAAGGAGATCGGCGACAGCGCCTGGAGCTGGCCCTCGCACTGGGGCTTCGACGCCTTCAGCCGGGCCTGGGACAAGGGCATCGGCGACTTCTTCCTCAACACCCTGATCGTGCTGGCGGGATCGCTCACGCTGACCATGCTGCTCGGCTCGATGGCGGCCTACGTGCTGGCCCGGTACGAGTTCCGCGGCAACCGGGTCATCTACTACTTCTTCGTGGCCGGCGCGATGTTCCCGGTCTACCTGGCGCTCGTCCCGCTGTTCTTCATGATGAAGAACCTGGGCACCGTCATCCCGTGGCTCGGCCTGAACCAGTACGCCGGCCTGATCCTGGTCTACACGGCCTACTCGCTGCCGTTCACCGTGTTCTTCCTGCACTCGTTCTTCCGGTCGCTCCCCAGCGCCGTCCACGAGGCCGCGATGATCGACGGCTGCTCGCACACCCGGGCGTTCTTCCAGGTCATGGTGCCGATGGCGAAGTCCGGCCTGATCAGCGTGTTCATCTTCAACGTGCTCGGCCAGTGGAACCAGTACCTGCTGCCGCTGACCCTGATGCAGCAGAAGTCGAGCAGCGATCCGGACCACTCGATGCTGGCCCAGGGCCTGATGAACCTGGCCCAGCAGTCCGGCTACGCCAGCGACTTCCCCGGCCTGTTCGCCGGCATGACGATCGCGATGCTGCCGGTGCTGGTGGTGTACCTGTCCTTCCAGCGCCAGGTCCAGGCGGGTCTGACCTCGGCCACCCTGAAGTAGTCGCGGTACCCTCACGCGTGGGGCAACTCCCTCTCCAGAGGAGGGAGTTGCCCCACAACGCGTTACCGGGCGTCGCACTCCTGGGCGCGCAGCGCCCGGGCCAGGTCGTCCCGGCACTCCAGCACCAGCCGGCGCAGCGCCGGGGCGGCGTCCGGGTGGGCGGCCAGCCAGGCGTCGGTGGCCGCCAGGGTGTCCGGGGTGGTCCGGTAGCGCGGGAAGAAGCCGCCGACGATCCGCATCGCGATCTCGATCGAGCGCTCGGCCCAGACCGACTCCAGCATCTCGAAGTACGGCTCCGCGTAGGCGGCGGTCAGCTCCCGCTGGCCGGGCTGGTTGAAGCCCGCGATCTGGGCCTCCACCAGGGCGTTGGGCAGTTCGTCGGAGTCGACCACGGCGGTCCAGGCGGCGGCCTTGGCGCCCGGGGTGGGCAGCGCGGCCAGGCAGAGGGTCTGCTGGCGGCGGCCGCTGGCGGTGTTGTCGCGCTCCAGCTCGGCGGCCAGCTCCGCGGTGCCGGCCCGGCCGTGCGCGGCCAGCGCCAGCCAGAACGTCCAGCGCAGCTCCTGGTCGACGGCCAGGCCGTCGATCCGGCCGGTGCCGTCGAGCAGGCCGCGCAGCAGCTGGAGGTGGTCGGCGCGCTCGGCGGTGTCGGCCAGGAAGCGGGCCCAGGCGAGCTGGTGGTCGCTGCCGGGGGCGGCCTGCGACAGCTCGCGCAGCGCGCACTCGGCCAGCGCGGTGCCGTAGTCGGCGCGGCGGGCCGGGTCGGCGTACAGCGCCAGCGCGGTGGCGGCCTGCTGGTGCAGCGACTGCAGGACGCCGACGTCGGACTCCCGGCCGGCGAAGCGCAGCACCAGGTCGAGGTAGTCGCGGGTGGGCATCAGGCCGTCCCGGGTGAGGTTCCACACCGCGGACCAGGCCAGCGCCCGGGCCAGGCTCGGCCCGGCGTGGCCGGCCTCGTCGGCGAGGTCGCCCAGGCCGGCCCGCAGGCTCTCCAGCGAGCGCTCGTCGAAGCGGACCTTGCAGTACGTCAGGTCGTCGTCGTTGACCAGCACCAGCGCGGGCACCGGCCGCCCCGCGGCCTCGGCGACCACGGTGCGCTCGCCGGTGACGTCCAGTTCGAAGCGGCCGGTGCGCAGCAGCGCGCCGTCCGCGGCCCGGTCGTACAGGCCGACCGCGATCCGGTGCGGGCGCAGCGGAGAGCCGTCCTGGCGGACCGCCAGCTCGGTGATCCGGCCGTCGGCGTCGGCGGCCACCTCGGGGGTCAGCGTGTTGACGCCGGAGGTCTGCAGCCAGGAGGCGGCCCAGCTGCGCAGGTCGCGGCCGCTGGTCTCCTCCAGCGCGTCCAGCAGGTCGTCCAGCACGGTGTTCCCGAAGGCGTGCTTCCGGAAGTAGGCGCGGGCGCCCTCGAAGAACGCCTCCGCGCCGACGTACGCCACCAGCTGCTTGAGGACGGAGGCGCCCTTGGCGTAGGTGATGCCGTCGAAGTTGAGCTTGGCGTCCTCCAGGTCGCGGATGTCCGCGGTGATCGGGTGGGTGCTGGGCAGCTGGTCCTGCCGGTACGCCCAGGCCTTGCGGCGGTTGGCGAAGGTGATCCAGGCGGAGCCGTACCGGGTGCCGGCGCCGATCTGCGCGTAGGAGCCCATGAAGTCGGCGAAGGACTCCTTGAGCCACAGGTCGTCCCACCACTTCATGGTGACCAGGTCGCCGAACCACATGTGGGCCATCTCGTGCAGGATCACGTTGGCCCGGGACTCGTACGCGGCCTCGGTGACCCTCGAACGGAAGACGAACTCCTCGCGGAAGGTCACGCAGCCCGGGTTCTCCATCGCGCCGATGTTGTACTCGGGGACGAAGCACTGGTCGTACTTGCCGAACGGGTACGGGTAGTCGAACTCCTGGTGGAAGTAGTCCAGGCCCTGCTTGGTGACGGTGAGGATCTCGTCGGCGTCGAAGTGCGCGGCGAGCGAGCGCCGGCAGGTGGCGGCCAGCGGGATCTCCAGCACGGTGCCGTCGGGGAGTTCGCGCGCGTAGTGGTCGCGGACCACGTGGTACGGGCCGGCCACCACGGCGGTCAGGTAGGTGGAGATCGGCCGGGTCGGGGCGAACTCCCAGGTGCGGGCGGCGCCCCGGTCGGTGATCTCCTCGTGCACCGCGTTGGCGTACACGTCCCAGGCGGCGGGGGCGGTCACGGTGAAGGTGAACGGGGCCTTCAGGTCGGGCTGTTCGAAGTTCGCGAAGACCCGGCGGGCGTCGGCCGGCTCGTAGTGGGTGTACAGGTAGGTCTCGCCGTCCGCCGGGTCGACGAAGCGGTGCAGGCCCTCGCCGGTGCGGCTGTACGCGCACTCGGCGACCACGGTCAGCTCGTTGTGCGCGGCCAGCACCGGCAGCGCCACCCGGGCGCCGTCGAACACCTCCGCCGGGTCCAGCGCGAGGCCGTTCAGCTCGACCGAGACCACCTCGGGGGCCAGCAGGTCGGCGAAGCTCGTCGCCCCCGGCTCGGCGCAGTCGAAGGAGATCCGGGTGGTGGAACGGAAGGTGGGCCGGCCGGGGTCGGCCGCCGCACTGACGTCCAGGTGGACGCGGTAGCTCTCCACCCGGATGATCGCGGCCCGCGCGCGGGCCTCCTCACGGCTCAGGTTCTTGCCCGGCACGTCGGCACTCCTCTGTACGGAACACACGGTTTTCGGAGTGTTCATGGCACCCCTTGCGGGGGGCATCCTTTCACGCCCGACCTGCTGTGCCATTGCACTGGGGAGGAATCATCGGGGGCGTCCCGCCGTTGCATCCCGGGGAAAGCCCCGACACCTGCCGACTCCTGAAGGACGCCGTTCGTGACGACCGCAGACTCCCGCAAGATCGCCGACTTCTGGTTCGACCCGATCTGCCCCTGGGCCTGGATGACCTCCCGCTGGATGCTGGAGGTGGAGAAGCTCCGCCCGGTGGACACCCGCTGGCACGTGATGAGCCTGTCCGTCCTCAACGAGGACCGCGACGACCTGCCCGAGGTCTACCGCGACATGCTGGCCGCGGGCTGGGGCCCGGTCCGGGTGCTGATCGCCGCCGCCCAGGCGCACGGCGACAAGGTGCTCGGCCCGCTCTACACCGAGCTCGGCACCCGCTTCCACAACCAGGGCCTGCCCAACAACCGGGAGACGATCGTCGCCGCGCTGCGCGCCGCGAACCTCCCCGAGGAGCTCGCCGACGCCGCCGAGACCGACGCGTACGACGAGGCCCTGCGCGCCTCGCACGCCGAGGGCATCGGCCTGGTCGGCGAGGACGTCGGCACCCCGGTGATCGCGGTCGACGGCCCGGAGGGCGACCGCGTCGCCTTCTTCGGCCCGGTGGTCACCCCCACCCCGCGCGGCGAGGCCGCCGCCCGGCTGTGGGACGGCACCGTCCTGGTCGCCTCCACCCCCGGCTTCTACGAGATCAAGCGCACCCGCACCGCGGGCCCGTCCTTCGAGTAGCCGCGCGCACGGCAGAGCCCCGCACCCCGGTCGTCCGGGTGCGGGGCTCCGCCGCGCCTCAGCCGGCCCGCCGCGCGCGAAGCCGCCCGACCACCGCCAGCACCAGGGTCAGCCCGGCGGTGAAGTACAGCTGGACGCGGTTCGCCGGGTCCAGCGTCATCAGCACCAGCACCGCCAGGATCGCCGCCAGCGCCAGGTAGGTCAGGTAGGGGAACGCCCACATCCGGACCGGCAGTTCGGCCGTCGACAGGTGGCGCCGCATCCGCAGCTGGGCCACGCAGATGAACGCCCACACCACCAGCACCGCCGCGCCCACCATGTTCAGCAGCCAGGAGAACACCGTCTCCGGCCACCAGTACGACAGCAGCACCGCCAGGAACCCGAACCCGCAGGACGCCAGCACCGCCCGGCGCGGCACCCCGCCGGAGACCCGGGCCAGCGGGCGCGGGCCGTGGCCCCGGGCGACCAGCGAGTGCGCCATCCGCGAGGAGCCGTAGACGTTGGCGTTCATCGCGGACAGCAGCGCGATCAGCACCACCACGTTCATCAGCTGCGCCGCGCCCGGGATGCCCAGCGCGTCCAGCACCGCGACGTACGGCCCCGGCCGCACCACCGCCGGGTCGTCCCACGGCACCAGCGTGACGATCACCGCCATCGAGCCGACGTAGAACAGCGCGATCCGCCACATCGCGGTCCGCACCGCCACCGCCACGCTGCGCCGCGGGTCCTCGGACTCGGCGGCGGCGATGGTGACGGTCTCCAGGCCGCCGTACGCGAAGACCGAGGCGAGCAGGCCGGTGACCAGTCCGCCGGTGCCGTTCGGCAGGAAGCCGCCGTGGCCGGTCAGGTCGGACAGCCCCGGCGCCGGGGTACCGGGCAGCAGGCCGCAGACCGCCAGCACGCCGATCACCAGGAAGGCGGTGATCGCCAGCACCTTGACGGCGGCGAACCAGAACTCGAACTCGCCGAAGTTGCGGACCGCGGCCAGGTTGGTCAGGCAGAAGAACGCCATGAACACCGCGACCCAGGCCCAGGACGGCACGGCCGGCAGCCAGCCGGAGACGATCCCGGCCGCGCCGATCGCCTCCACCGCGACGCCCACGCACAGCAGCACCCAGAACAGCCAGCCGACGGCGAACCCGGCCCACGGCCCGATCTCCCGGTCCGCGTGCACCGAGAAGGAGCCGGAGGCGGGCCGGGCGGCCGACATCTCGCCGAGCATCCGCATCACCAGCATCACCAGCAGCCCGGAGGCGGCGAAGGCCAGCACCACGGCCGGTCCGGCCGCCGCGATCCCGGCCCCGGAGCCGACGAACAGCCCGGCACCGATCACCCCGCCGAGCGCGATCATCGACAGGTGGCGCTGCTTGAGGCCGTGGGACAGGCCCGCGTCCTCGGGGGCCGGCGGCCGGGCGGGCGCGGTCTCGGGGGAGGGGGAGCGGGTCATACCGGTGGATCCAGACTCTTCGGACAACAGGCGCTTTCGCAGGATCTGTCCACTATTCGACAGGTGACGGTGGACGCCCAAGCGGTACCGCCATCCGGACGGGCCGCGCACGGAGGGTGACCGGTTCCGCACCGGACGTGCCGGTGAGGGCTCGGTCACAGGACGGACCCGACAAGCCCGGCCGGCCGGCTTTGTCACGCCCGACGCGGCGGGAAGCACCTGACAGCGCGTAGGTTCGCAGGTGATCACCCGCACCGGCACCCAAGGGAGCAGCCATGGCCATCGCCGCGCCGATACCGTCCACCGCCGTCCTCGCCGACCTGCTGCCGCAGGCCTCCACCCGGCTCGGCGCCCGCGCCCGCGACCTGGCCCTGGTGGCCGGCGGTGCCGCGCTGACCGGCCTGGCCGCCCAGCTCTCGGTGCCCGTCCCCGGCTCGCCGGTGCCGGTCACCGGGCAGACCTTCGCCGCGCTGCTGGTCGGCACCGCGCTCGGCGCCCGCCGCGGCGCCGCCGCGCTCGGCCTCTACCTGGCGGCCGGCGCGGCCGGCCTGCCCTGGTTCGCCGAGGGCAGCTCGGGCGCCGGCCTGGCCACCCTCGGCTACGTGATCGGCTTCGTGGTCGCCGCCGCGCTGACCGGCGCGCTGGCCCGCCGGGGCGCCGACCGCAAGCCGCTGCACACCGCGGGCGCGATGGTCCTCGGCAGCCTGGCCATCTACGCCGTCGGCGTGCCCTACCTGGCCTTCGCCCTGGACGTCCCGCTGGCCAGGGCCGCCCACCTCGGCCTCTACCCGTACCTGGTCGGCGACGCGCTCAAGATGGTGCTCGCGATGGGCGCCCTGCCGCTCACCTGGAAGCTGCTCGGCCGCCGCTGACGCTCCGTCACCGCCGCCGGGCCCGCGCCCCTGTCGGGGAGCGGGCCCGGCGGCATGTCACACTCGTGGTCATGCGCGTCTACCTGGGCTCCGACCACGCCGGATACGAACTGAAGAACCACCTCGTCGAGTGGCTGAAGGGGGCCGGGCACGAACCGGTCGACTGCGGCCCGCACGTCTACGACGCCGAGGACGACTACCCGCCGTTCTGCCTCCGGGCGGCCGAGCGCACCGCCGCCGACCCCGAGGCGCTGGGCGTGGTGATCGGCGGCTCCGGCAACGGCGAGGCGATCGCCGCCAACAAGGTCAAGGGCGTCCGGGCGGCCCTGGCCTGGAGCGAGCAGACCGCCGCCCTCGGCCGCGAGCACAACAACGCCAACGTCATCTCGGTCGGCGGCCGGATGCACACCCTCGACGAGGCCACCAAGTTCGTCGAGGTCTTCCTCGGCACCCCGTACAGCGGCGAGGCCCGGCACACCCGCCGGATCGACATGCTCGCCGAGTACGAGACCACCGGCGAACTCCCGCCGATCCCGGCCCACCACCCGCAGGGCTGAGCCGACGGGGGACGCCCGCCCGGGCGTCCCCCGCGCCGCCGCCCTCAGAAGCCGTGCGGCAGCCAGGGCTCCGGGCCCGACCCGAACGCTGCCGAGGCCGACTCCGGCGCCCCCGGCCGCAGTTCGCGCACCGGGCCCGCCGCGGCCAGCGCCGCCGGCGAACCGCCGCCCAGGTACACCGCGCCCGACTCGCGGACGTCCAGCTCCAGTTCGGCCGGATCGCCGCTGCGCACGCAGAGCACCGGACCGCCCGGATCCGCCGCCAGCCGCCAGCGCCCGGCGTTCCACGGGCAGAACGCGCCGGTCACCTCCAGCACCACGTCCACCGCCGCCGAGTAGCCGCGCGCCGCCAGCGCCACCGGCAGGTCCAGCAGGAACTCCCACAACCGGGCCGCCACCCAGGGCCGTTCAGCCTGCACCACCCGCCGCCGCCCACCGGTCGACCGTCCGACCAGACCGCCAGGGTGCGTTCCACGCCGATCGGCCGCCGCCACAACTCCCGCTCCTCGGCGGGCTCTTGGTCACCGCCGAAGGCCGCCTCCACGGTGCGGTACCAGGCATCCCACTCCTCGGCGCGCAGCGGCCGGACGGTCGGTTCGGGCGGTCGAACCGTCATGACGCCCTCCCTGCCAGTCACTCCGCGACATCCGCGAACCGACAACCGACCGGTCCCGGCATGTCCCCGGCGGCCGAAACCCGCCGGGCGGACGGCCCCCGCTGCACTCCGTGCCACCCGGCCCGTCGACGCGGGCACCGGCGGTGGATAAGGTCGGTCCCCATGGCCGGCAGCGCGCGTCCCAGTGCGACGGGCCGGGGCGGCGCACCGTCCCGCGAACCCGTGACGGCCCGGCTGCGCGGCGCGCTGTACCGGGCCCGACGCAGGCTGCGCCGGGCCGGCGTCGACTACTTCCGCGGCGACGGCGTCGACTGGGTGGCGTTCGCCGCGCTCGCCCTGGCCGTCCCGCTGCTGGTGCTGCTCAACATCCTCGCCCCGGACTGGGCCCCGCCCACCGCCCTGGTGCTCCCGGTGCTGGCCGGCGCGCTGCTGCTGCGCCCCGGCACTCTGGTGCTGCTGTACGCCGTCGCCGCCCTCGGCCTGGTCACCGAGTCGGTGGTGCACACCGGCGAGCGGCTGGCCGCCGACCTCCCCGCCGTCTACAGCCACGGCGTCAGCCCCGGCTCCGCCCTGGTGGTCGGCGCGGTCGGCGTCGCCGGGCTGCTGGTCGCCCAGTTCCGCCGCCGGATCGGCGTGCCCTGGCGCGGCGGCTCCACCATGCTGTTCGACCTGCGCGAGCGGATCCGGGTCCAGGGCCGCGTCCCGCACCTGCCCGACGGCTGGCAGACCGACACCGCGCTCCGCCCGGCCGGCGGCCAGTCCTTCTCCGGCGACTTCATGGTCGCCGCCCGCACCGGCCCCGGCGGCCGGGTGCTGGAGGCCGTCCTCGCCGACGTCTCCGGCAAGGGCATGGACGCCGGCAGCCGCGCCCTGCTGCTCTCCGGCGCCTTCGGCGGACTGCTCGGTTCGCTGCCCGCGCACGACTTCCTGCCCGCCGCCAACGGCTACCTGCTGCGCCAGGACTGGGCCGAGGGCTTCGCCACCGCCGTCCACCTGGTCGTCGACCTGGACACCGGCGAGTACGAACTCCTCTCGGCCGGCCACCTCCCCGGCATGCACCGGCTCGCCGGGGCCGGCCGCTGGGAGGTCAAGGAGGCCGAGGGCCCGCTGCTCGGCGTCTACGACGGCGCCAAGTTCGAGGGCGTGCGCGGCGTCCTGGGCCCCGGCGACCTGCTGATGCTGTGCACGGACGGCATGGTCGAGATCCCCGGCCGCGACCTCGGCGAGGGCATGGACCGGCTGATGGGCGAGGCCGACCGGCTGGTCGCCACCACCCCGGTGAGCGGCCGCGCCGGCGCCGCGGTCCGGCTGATCGACAGCGTCGCCAAGCACGTCAACGACGACCGCGCCGTGCTGCTGGTCTGGCGCCGCTGAACCCCGGCCGCGCGCCGTCCGGACCGCCCCCGTACGCTCTCCGTGCGCGTGCCGTCCGCCCGGGCGCCAACTGTGGTGGAACGGTGTGGAAACGCCCGGCACGGGGTGCCCACGGAGTGTCAAACCCGAACGTTGATCTTCGGCCAATTCCGTTGCCCCACCCGCCCCGTGGGCCACGGCCCGGCCTGCCTGCCGGTTTGCCGCCGCCGACGGTGCGGACCGCCTCCCGCCGACGCTCCGTCAGGACCCGTCCGCTATCGTCGCGGACGGCGGAAATCAGTCCCACCACACGGGTTGGGGCCCCCGGCAACGGGGCAAGTCCTTTACGCACTCCGCACGAGCGACCACACTGAGTCCGGATGGAGTGGTGGGGACACGGGGGGCAGGGGCCGGTTTCCGCCTGGAACCATCGCCGGTTCCGACCCGAATCCCCGCCACGAATCGAGGAAGTGAGTCCCCGTGGCCTTCTCCGTCTCCGCCCTTGTCCTGTTCGGCATCATCGTCTTCATCTTCATCCGCAACAAGCAGCTGAAGGGCGGGCACGCGATCGTCGCCGCGCTGTTCGGCTTCATGCTCAGCCAGTCGACGATGGCCGGGCCGATCCAGCAGTTCCTCGAGTCGGTCTCCAAGGCCATCGCCGGGATCGCCGGCTGACCCGCCGCAGACCCCTCCGCGACCCCTCCGGGGCGGACGCCGGGCCTCCCGTCCCGTCCCGAAGTCCCGCCCGCGGGTGACCAGGGTCACCCATATCGTCACGCCGGGTCCGCGCCCGAACGCGCACGGTGGCCGAAGTCGCCCACTGTACGCGGTTCGTGGGCGCACCGTCATGATCCCGTACGCGCAGCGCGGCCTGCCGACGGCGGAGCGTGACCTGGCGGACCGTCAGCCCCCTCCCGGGTCCGGGAACGGGGCTTTTCGGCGCTTGCCAGCCCCGCGAACCGTGGGTTTTGCTTCCTCCGCAGCCCGGACATCGGCCGGGCGGGCCACCGAGCGGAACGCCTAGTCCTGCCGTCGTTCGGTGCCGACCAGACACCACGCCACGGCAGGAGCGGGGGAACCACAGGTAGTACGCCGGGCCCGGCAACGCACGGGAACGGCTCGGGGTGAAGCCGCGGAGACGCGGCCGGGCAACTCTCGCCCGAACCCGACAGCTCACCTCGCAGGCGTCGGAGAGGAACAGCTTCATGTCCGCTCAGGGCAAGCACCGCAAGCCGCGCCTGGCCACCATCGTCCGCATCGCCATCGCCACCGGCGTGGCCGGTGCCGCGGTCGGCCTCCCGGTCACCGCCGCCTCCGCGCACGGCACCGCCGACCACCACGACGGCGGCCGCTCGTGGGCCAACGTCTCCGTCGACGCGACCCCGGTCGCCGACACCGCCGCCGACGGCGCCGCCCCGGCCGCCGACCAGACCTACCGGGTCGTCTCCGGCGACACCCTCTCCAAGATCGCCACCGCGAAGAACGTGGACGGCGGCTGGGAGAAGCTCTACCAGGACAACCGCTCGGTCATCGGCGGCAACCCGGACCTGATCCGCCCGGGCCAGCAGCTGACCATCGGCGGCCAGGCCGCCGCGGCCGCGCCGAAGGCCTCGTCCTCGGACACCGCCGCCGCGGCCGCGCCGAAGGCCTCGACCGGCACCGCGAAGGCCCAGACCCAGACGAAGACCCAGGCCCAGCCCCAGGCGAAGGCCCAGACCCAGACCCAGACGAAGACCCAGACCCAGAAGTCGACCCCGTCGACCTCCTCGTCCGCGGCCTCGTCCTCCACCGGCACGACCGCCTCCTCCGGCTACGTCGCCCCGGCGCCGGGCAGCGTCACCACCGGCTACAAGGTGGCGGGCTCCAACTGGTCCAGCGGCTACCACACCGGCATCGACTTCCCGGTCTCCACCGGCACCAGCCTGAAGGCGATCGCCAACGGCACCGTGGTCTCGGCCGGCAACGGCGGCGCCTACGGCAACCAGGTCGTCATCAAGCTCGCGGACGGCAAGTACGCCCAGTACGCGCACCTGTCCTCGATCTCGGTCTCGGCCGGCCAGGCGGTCACCGCCGGCCAGCAGATCGGCCTCTCCGGTGCCACCGGCAACGTGACCGGCCCGCACCTGCACTTCGAGATCCGCACCACCCCGGACTACGGCTCCGACGTCGACCCGGTCGCCTACCTGGCGGCCCACGGCGTCAACGTCTGATCCCCGGCACCACCCCGAAGGCCCCGCGCGGACCCCACCGCGCGGGGCCTTCGGCCCGCCGGGTGCGGGCCCCGCGGGCCCGGAACGGCGACGGCCCCGACCGCTGGTGCGGTCGGGGCCGTCGGCCTCGTGGAGCGGGTGACGAGAATCGAACTCGCGTGACCAGTTTGGAAGACTGGGGCTCTACCATTGAGCTACACCCGCAACGGAACGCCCGGCACCGCCACGGGGCGGTGAGGACGGGCCTAGCGTACCTGGTCGGGTCGGTGGATTGCACACTCCTTCCCCGTCCTCGGCTCGGCGTCGGCTCGCCGATATCGCCCCGGTCGGGGGCGGGTCGACGTGTACTCTTCTGCTCGGCACCACGGGGTGTGGCGCAGGTTGGTAGCGCGTCCGCTTTGGGAGCGGAAGGCCGTCGGTTCGAATCCGGTCACCCCGACCGTGTGCGGCAGGGTCTCGTCGGTGGGCGGGGCCCTGTTGTCGTTGCGGCCCGCGCGCCCGTCCCGGGCCGGTCCGTCCGGCCCGACCCCGGTGCCGGGCACAGCCGCTTTCGTGGTACCGGTAGGATGGATCGCTGGCGGTAGTACGGACAGCATTGCAGCCCCAACCGCCTATCGCCCTGACCGCAAGCCCCCTAGGAGACCCAACCGTGAAGAGCGCCGTCGAGACTCTGAACCCGACCCGGGTTCGACTTATCGTCGAGGTGCCCTTCGAGGAGCTCAAGCCCAGCCTCGACGCGGCGTACAAGAAGATCAACCAGCAGGTCACCGTTCCGGGCTTCCGCAAGGGCAAGATCCCGAACAAGGTGATCGACCAGCGCTTCGGCCGGGGCGCGGTGCTGGAGGAGGCGGTCAACGACGCGCTTCCGCGCTTCTACACGCAGGCCGTCGACGAGGGCCAGATCGACGTGCTGGGCCAGCCCGACATCACCGAGATCGAGGGTGTCGAGAACCTGGCCGACGGCGGGGACCTCAAGTTCACCGCCGAGGTCGACGTGCGCCCCGAGGTCACGCTGCCCGAGTTCACCGAGATCGCGGTCGTGGTCGACCCGATCGAGGTCAGCGACGAGGACGTCGAGAAGTCGCTGGAGCAGCTGCGCGAGCGCTTCGCCTCGGTGAAGGACGTCGAGCGCGCCGCCACCGAGAACGACATCGTCGTGATCGACCTGGAGGCCAAGGTCGACGGTGAGGTGCCGGAGGACGGCACCGCCACCGGCGTGAGCTACGAGATCGGCTCCGGCCGCCTGCTGGACGGCATCGACGAGGCCGTGGTCGGCCTGTCGGCCGGCGAGTCCAAGACCTTCACCACCACCCTCAAGGGCGGCACCCAGGTCGGCAAGGACTCCGAGGTCACCGTCACCGTGACCGCCGTCCAGGAGAAGGAACTCCCCGAGCTGGACGACGAGTTCGCGCAGCTGGCGAGCGAGTTCGACACCCTGGAGGAGCTCCGCGCCGACTCCGTCAAGCGCCTTGAGCGGATGAAGGAGTTCGACCAGGCCACCCAGGCCCAGGAGAAGGTCCTCGACGAGCTGCTCTCGCGGGTCGAGATGGACTACCCGGAGAAGCTGCTCGCGGACGAGATCGGCACCCGCAAGCACAACCTGGAGCACCACCAGCTGGAGCCGATGGGCCTGACCCTCGACACCTACCTCGCCTCCCAGGACAAGTCCCGCGAGGACTACGAGAAGGAGACCGAGGAGCAGGCGAAGAAGGGCATCAAGACCCAGTTCGTGCTGGACCAGATCGTCAAGAACGAGGAGCTGGGCGTCAACCAGGAGGAGCTCACCGAGCACCTCATCCGCCGCGCCGCCGGCTCCGGCCTGACCCCGGACCAGTTCGCCCAGCAGGTCGTCCAGGGCGGCCAGGTGCAGCTGCTGGTCGGCGAGGTCGCCCGCGGCAAGGCGCTGGCCCTGGTCGTCGAGGCCGCCAAGGTGACCGACACCAACGGCGAGACCGTCTCCTTCGAGGACGAGGAGGAGGAGACCACCGAGGCCGCCGGCACCGCCGACGCCGCCGCGGAGGCCTCCGAGGAGTCCGCCGAGGCCTGAGCCCCCTGACCCGTCGGCCCGCCGACGGGACCGGCCGGACCCCGAACGGGCCCGGACACCGCGAGGTGTCCGGGCCCGTTCGCGTCCCCCCTTGCGGGCGGCGGGCGTTCGGCCTGCTCACCCTGCGCTCACAGCGAACAGTTCTGCGTGGGGGATTCAGCGGCGGGGCCTGCGCGTTAGGGTCGGTGGACAGCGACACACACGCAGATCGACTGAGCAGGTGGCTAAGTGACGTTCCCGCAGATGCAGATGCCTGGCCTGATGGCACCGCACGCCGCCGGCGGCGACGTGGGTGGCGGCCTGGGCGACCAGGTCTACAACCGGCTGCTCAACGAGCGCATCATCTTCCTCGGCCAGCAGGTCGACGACGACATCGCCAACAAGATCACCGCCCAGCTGCTGCTGCTCGCGGCGGACCCCGAGAAGGACATCTACCTCTACATCAACTCCCCGGGTGGATCCATCTCGGCCGGCATGGCGATCTACGACACCATGCAGTACATCAAGAACGACGTGGTCACCATCGCGATGGGCATGGCGGCGTCGATGGGCCAGTTCCTGCTGACGGCGGGTGCCAAGGGCAAGCGCTTCTCGCTGCCGAACGCCAACATCCTGATGCACCAGCCCTCCGCGGGCCTCGGCGGCTCCGCCACCGACATCCGGATCCAGGCCGAGCAGCTGCTGCGCACCAAGAAGCGGATGTCCGAGCTGATCGCCCAGCACAGCGGCCAGTCGTTCGACCAGATCACCGCGGACTCCGACCGCGACCGCTGGTTCACCCCGGAGGAGGCCAAGGCGTACGGCCTGATCGACGAGATCATGCACAGCGCCGCGGACGTCCCGGGCGGCGGCGGCACCGGCGCCGGCCTGGCCGGCTGACCGGCATCGCACCCCTGACCGCACGCTTCGGAGGACCAGAAACCATGAACATCCCCAGCCTGTCCGGTGCCAAGGCGCGCCTGGAGGACATGCGCGCCGAGGGCCGCTACATCGTCCCGCGGTTCGTCGAGCGCACCTCGCAGGGCATCCGCGAGTACGACCCGTACGCCAAGCTGTTCGAGGAGCGCATCATCTTCCTCGGCTCGCAGGTGGACGACGTCTCGGCGAACGACATCATGGCGCAGCTGATCTGCCTCGAGTCGATGGACCCGGACCGGGACATCTCGCTCTACATCAACTCGCCCGGCGGCTCGTTCACCGCGCTGACCGCCATCTACGACACCATGCAGTTCGTGAAGCCGGACATCCAGACGGTCTGCATGGGCCAGGCCGCCTCGGCCGCCGCGGTGATCCTGGCCGCGGGCACCCCCGGCAAGCGCCTGGCGCTGCCGAACGCCCGCATCCTGATCCACCAGCCGTACACCGAGACCGGCCGCGGCCAGGTGTCCGACCTGGAGATCCAGGCCAAGGAGATCTTCCGGATGCGCGAGCAGCTGGAGACCATGCTGGCCAAGCACTCCAACAAGGACGTCGAGCAGGTCCGCGAGGACATCGAGCGCGACAAGATCCTCACCGCCGAGGAGTCGCTGGAGTACGGGCTGATCGACCAGATCGTCTCGACCCGGAAGAACTCCTACACCGACTGATCCCCGCGCCCCGGGGCGGTGCGTACGTGACGTACGCCCCGCCCCGGGGCGTTCCGGTCCGGGCTCCGGTCCCGCACAATGGGCAGTCGGGTCCATGCACCCGCGACGGCATCTGTTCGGTATCAATTCGCCCAGGGCGTAGGGCAGAGCGGTCGAAGTCGGCGGAAACAGCGGCTCGGCAGAGTACCGTCGGATACCAGACCGACCGCCGACGGCGCAGCCGGTCTCACAGCACCAGGCCCCGACCCCCGCGGGGCCCCTGGCGAAGGGGAAGCACCTCGTGGCACGCATCGGAGACGGTGGCGACCTGCTCAAGTGCTCGTTCTGCGGCAAGTCGCAGAAGCAGGTGAAGAAGCTGATCGCCGGGCCAGGCGTGTACATCTGCGACGAGTGCATCGACCTGTGCAACGAGATCATCGAGGAGGAGCTCGCCGAGAGCTCCGAGGTGCGCTTCGAGGAGCTCCCGAAGCCCCGCGAGATCTACGAGTTCCTGGACCAGTACGTGGTCGGCCAGGACCTCGCCAAGAAGGCGCTGTCGGTCGCGGTCTACAACCACTACAAGCGCGTCCAGGCCGGCGAGGCCGGCCGTTCCGGCAGCGGCCGGGACGACGCGATCGAGCTGGCCAAGTCCAACATCCTGCTGCTGGGCCCGACCGGCTCCGGCAAGACGCTGCTGGCGCAGACCCTGGCCCGGATGCTGAACGTGCCGTTCGCGATCGCGGACGCCACGGCGCTGACCGAGGCCGGCTACGTCGGCGAGGACGTCGAGAACATCCTGCTGAAGCTGATCCAGGCGGCCGACTACGACGTCAAGAAGGCCGAGACCGGGATCATCTACATCGACGAGATCGACAAGGTCGCCCGCAAGAGCGAGAACCCGTCGATCACCCGGGACGTCTCCGGCGAGGGCGTGCAGCAGGCGCTGCTGAAGATCCTGGAGGGCACCACCGCCTCGGTGCCGCCGCAGGGCGGCCGCAAGCACCCGCACCAGGAGTTCATCCAGATCGACACCACCAACGTGCTGTTCATCGTGGGCGGCGCGTTCGCGGGCCTGGAGCGGATCATCGAGGGCCGGGCTGGCGCCAAGGGCATCGGCTTCGGCGCGACCATCCGCTCCAAGCGCGAGGTCGACTCGGCGGACCACTTCCGCCAGGTGATGCCGGAGGACCTGGTGAAGTTCGGGATGATCCCGGAGTTCATCGGCCGCCTCCCGGTCATCACCAGCGTGCACAACCTGGACCGCGAGGCGCTGCTGCAGATCCTCACCGAGCCGAAGAACGCGCTGGTGAAGCAGTACCGCAAGCTGTTCGAACTCGACGGCGTGGAGCTGGAGTTCACCCGGGACGCGCTGGAGGCGATCGCCGACCAGGCGATCCTGCGCGGCACCGGCGCGCGCGGTCTGCGGGCCATCATGGAGGAGGTGCTGATGTCCGTGATGTACGAGGTCCCGTCCCGGCAGGACGTCGCCCGCGTGGTGGTCACCGGGGACGTCGTCTCCAAGCACGCCATCCCGACCCTGGTCCCGCGCGACATGATCAAGCGCGAGCGCCGGGAGAAGAGCGCCTGAGGCCGGACGCCCGTTCGACGAGAGGGGCCCCGCACCGTCCGAGACGGTGCGGGGCCCCTCCGTGTTCCGTGCGAACGCCTGGGCGGCGAGGGCTACTTGAGCACCTCGGAGATCTGCCGCAGCTCGCGGGTGTCGGCCGCGATCTTGTCGATGTCGGCCTGCTCGGTCGGCTCCATCACCAGGATCACGCTGGAGTAGTCGGCCCAGACGCAGACCGAGAGGTCCGGGGTGCTGGATTCCGCGCTCTTGACGATGCCGCAGGACATCGAGCCGCCGAGCGGACCGGGGTCCACCGACTTCTTCTGGGAGACGGTGTCCCCCTGCTTCTCCATGTCCTTGAACTGCTCGTCGACCTGCTTGGCCGGCCGGCTCACCTTGCCGTAGCCGCCGGCCGCGATCAGCACCCGCTCCTCGTCCTCCGAGCGGTAGAGCGCGGCGACGGTCTTCTCGGGCTGCAGCGCGTCCGGGTCGGCGGCCGCGTCCTGCTTCATCTGGTCGGCCATCTGCTGGGCGACGTCCGCGCCGGCCTCGCTGCTCATGTCCTGGAACTTCGCGGGCAGCGCGACCTTGTACTTGCCGGTCTTCGAGACGGTGTCGTACGCGAGGTAGGCGACCACGCCGCCGCCGCCCAGGATCACCGCGGACACGACGGCGAGCGTGATCCACAGGCCCTTGCGGGACTTCTTCGGCGGGGGCGGGTAGCCGGGCGGGAAGCCGGGGGCGCCGGCCGGGTAGCCCTGCTGCGGGACCGGGGCGCCGCCCCAGGACTGCTGGGGCTGCGGCGGCGGGCCCGGGTAGCCGTACCCGGGCTGCGGGGCCGGGGCGCCCTGCTGCGGCGGTATCGGGGCGCCGGCGGGCGGCTGCGGCGGCCCGAACCCGGGCTGCGGCGGGCCGAACTGGTTGTCGGACACGGCTGGGGCTCCGTTCACACGTGAAGGTCTGGGGGTGGGGCCCCGCACGGGGGCGCCGCGCGGGGGGACCGCGCGGCGACGACCCGGGAGGCGCTTACTTGGCGACGGTGGACGCGTCGCGGAACTGCCGGGCCAGCGCCGCCAGTTGGTCGACCGAGAGCTGCTTGCCGCTCGGGTCGAGGTTGGTGGAGCCCACCGAGCCGATCGTCGAGTGCGTGGCGAACAGGCAGATCGGCATGGCCTGCGCCTGGGAGGCGGCCGAGCCGCCGGAGGAGCCGAGCAGGCCGCAGCGCAGCTTGCTCCCGGAGTCCTTGGAGTCGTTCGCGGAGTAGTCGGTCAGCTTCTGCTTCCAGACCGCCTTCTCCGAGTCGCCGCCGGAGTCGCCGCCGTCCCCGCCCTTGAACGCCTCGTCGAGCTTGGCGCTGAGCGCGTCCAGCGCCTTGTCCGGGTCGTTCACGGTACCCCAGCTGCCGCCGAAGGTCGCGATGTCCTTGGTGCTCTTCTGGTAGGTGACGTTCAGCGAGCCCTCGAAGGTGCCGACGTTCTCCAGGCCCTTCAGCTCGCCCTTCTCGTTGGACGACTTCTTGGTGTAGCCCGCGACGCTGTCCTGCACGGCGAGCTTGTACTTGCCCTTGGTGTCCGAGCCGGCCCCGCCGCCGCTGTTGAGACCCCACCAGACGCCGCCGCCGATCGCGGCCACCGCCACGACCACCACCAGGGCGATGATCCCGCCCTTGCCCTTGGACGGCGCGGGCGGCGGCGGGTAGCCGCCGTAGCCCGGCTGCTGCGGCGGGCCGCCCCACTGCTGCGGCGGCTGCTGGCCGTAGCCGGGCTGCGGGGCGGGGGGCTGCTGCGGGTAGCCGTACCCGGGCGGCTGCTGCTGCGGGGCGCCGTAGGCGGGGGGCTGCGGGGCGCCGTACGCGGGCGGCTGGGGCGCGCCGTACGCCGGCGGCTGCTGGCCGTAGCCGGGCTGCGGCGGCGGTGCACCGTAAGGCTGTTGCGGCTGCCCCTGCGGATACTGCTGCGGTCCCTGCCCCTGGCCGTACATCGTCGTCAGTCTCCCCCGCCGCTTGCGAGTTCCGCGGCCCTGTGGTCGGTCGAGTGGTCGAGTATGCGGCACGCTATCGTACGGCCCCCCCGGTGCGCCCGAGTGGTCCGGACACAATCGGTTCGTAACCGCGGTCCGCGCTTCCGTAAACTATGTGTCGTGACCGACACGACGAACCAGCGCCCCACGAGCTCGCAGCCCGGGGCCGACGCAGCCACCCTCCCGACGACCTACGCCCCGGCCGAGGTAGAGGGCGAGCTGTACGAGCGCTGGGTGGAGCGCGGTTACTTCACGGCCGACGCGAAGAGCGAGAAGCCGGCGTACACCATCGTCATCCCGCCGCCGAACGTCACCGGCGCGCTGCACCTCGGCCACGCCTTCCAGCACACGCTGATGGACGCGCTGACCCGCCGCAAGCGGATGCTCGGCTTCGAGGCGCTCTGGCTCCCCGGCATGGACCACGCGGGCATCGCCACCCAGAACAAGGTGGAGCAGCAGCTCGCCGAGGCCGGCCTGTCCCGGCACGACCTGGGCCGGGAGGCCTTCGTCGACAAGGTCTGGGAGTGGAAGGAGAACTACGGCGGCCGGATCCTCGGCCAGATGCGCCGCCTCGGCGACGGCGTCGACTGGTCGCGCGAGCGGTTCACCATGGACGAGGGCCTCTCGCAGGCCGTCCAGACCATCTTCAAGAAGCTCTTCGACGACGGCCTGATCTACCGCGCCGAGCGCATCATCAACTGGTGCCCGCGCTGCCTGACCGCGCTCTCCGACGTCGAGGTCGACCACGAGGACGTCCCCGGCGAGCTGGTCTCGATCCGCTACGGCGACGGCGACGACTCGATCGTGGTCGCCACCACCCGGGCCGAGACCCTGCTGGGCGACACCGCGATCGCCGTCCACCCGTCCGACGAGCGCTACGCGCACCTGGTCGGCCGCACCGTCAAGCTGCCGCTGACCGACCGGGAGATCCCGGTCGTCGCCGACGAGCACGTCGACCCGGAGTTCGGCACCGGCGCCGTCAAGGTGACGCCCGCGCACGACCCGAACGACTTCGCGATCGGCCAGCGCCACGACCTGCCCAACCTGACGGTGATGGACGAGCGCGGCGCCATCACGGTGCACGGCCCGTTCCTCGGCCTGGACCGGCTGGACGCCCGGGCCGCCGTGGTCGGCGCGCTGCGCGAGCAGGGGCGCATCGTCGCCGAGAAGCGCCCCTACGACCACGCCGTCGGCCACTGCTCGCGCTGCAAGACCGTGGTCGAGCCGCGGCTGTCGCTGCAGTGGTGGGTCAAGGTCGAGCCGCTGGCCAAGGCGGCCGGCGACGCGGTCCGCGACGGCCGGGTGCAGATCCACCCGAAGGAGCTGGAGCGCCGCTACTTCGACTGGGTCGACAACATGCACGACTGGTGCATCTCGCGCCAGCTCTGGTGGGGCCACCGGATCCCGGTCTGGTACGGCCCGGACGGCGAGGTCGTCTGCGTCGGACCGGACGAGCAGCCGCCCGCCGGCGAGGGCTGGCACCAGGACCCGGACGTCCTCGACACCTGGTTCTCCTCCGGCCTGTGGCCGTTCTCCACCCTGGGCTGGCCGGAGCGGACCCCGGAGCTGGAGAAGTTCTACCCGACCGACGTCCTGCTGACCGGCCACGACATCATCTTCTTCTGGGTCGCCCGGATGATGATGTTCGGCCTGTACGCGATGGACGGCGAGATCCCGTTCAAGACGGTCGCGCTGACCGGCCTGGTCCGCGACGAGTTCGGCAAGAAGATGTCGAAGTCCACCGGCAACGCGGTCGACCCGCTGGACTGGATGGACGCCTACGGCGCCGACGCGGTCCGCTTCACGCTGGCCCGCGGCGCCAACCCCGGCGCCGACGTGCCGATCGGCGAGGACTGGGTCAAGGGCTCCCGGAACTTCTGCAACAAGATCTGGAACGCCACCCGCTTCGCCCTGATGAACGGCGCCACCGTCCGGGGCCCGCTGCCCGCCCCGGAGGAGCTCACCGCCGCGGACCGCTGGATCCTGTCCCGGCTGAACGCCACGGTCGCCGAAGTCGACGCGCTGTACGAGGACTTCGAGTTCGCCAAGGTCTCGGACACGCTGTTCCACTTCGCCTGGGACGAGGTCTTCGACTGGTACGTCGAGCTCTCCAAGACCACCCTCAACAAGGGCGGCGCGCAGGCCGACCACGCCCGCCGGGTCCTCGGCGAGGTGCTGGACGTGACCCTGCGCCTGCTGCACCCGATCGTCCCGTTCGTCACCGACGCGCTGTGGACGACGCTCACCGGCGCCGAGTCGGTCGTGGTCGCCGAGTGGCCGAAGGACTCCGGCTACCGGGACGCCGACGCCGAGTCGGAGATCGCCCTGCTCCAGCAGGTGGTCACCGAGGTCCGCCGGTTCCGCAACGACCAGAACCTGAACGCCACCCAGAAGGTCCCGGCCCGGCTGGCGCTGGCCGGCCACCGGCTGGAGGTGCACGAGGCGGCGATCCGCTCGCTGCTGCGCCTGACCGAGCCCCAGGAGGGCTTCCACGCCACCGCCGCGCTGCCGGTGGCCGGGGCCACCGTCGAACTCGACCTGTCCGGCACCATCGACGTCCCGGCCGAGCGCAAGCGCCTGCAGAAGGACCTGGCGGCCGCCGAGAAGGAGAAGGCGCAGGCCAATGGCAAGCTCGGCAACGAGGCCTTCCTGGCCAAGGCGCCGGACGAGGTGGTCGGCAAGATCCGCACCCGGCTGGCCGCCGCCGAGGCCGACATCGAGCGGATCGCCGCCCAGCTCGCGGCGCTGCCGCAGGGCTGACGTCCCGTCAGCGCGCGGCAAGGGCCGCCGCCCCCTCGGGGGCGGCGGCCCTCCGCCTTTTCCCGGGTTGTTCCGGACGGTTTGTCAATTCCCTTGCCCGCGCGTCGCGGTACCGGTTCCGCACCGCCTATTCGGCGCCATTGCCGGGCAATTGGAGCCGCGCCAATTGGAATGCATTGCCCCGTCGATCCCCGCGCGTTCAGCGACCTTTGCACATCGGATGTGTACGGTGGGCGGAAGTTCCCATTCGGGCGGGGCGCGAACGGAGGGCACGCACATGATGGCGACCGGGGAGTTGGCCGACGAACTTCCGGACGAACTTCCGGACGAACTCCCGCCGGAAGAGGTGGCGGCGGCCAAGGCCCGGGCGGCGACGCTGCTGCTGGCATTCCGGCACGGCAACCAGGTCGCCTTCGACACCGAGCTGGACCGGCTGCTCGACGAGCACGTCGAGCGCGAGGTGGCCACCCTGCTGGTCTGGATCGCCGCCGAGGCGGTCCGCAAGGCGTACGCCCCCGAGGTCGCCGACCGGGTGCTGCGCGGCCTGGCCCGGCGCGCCCCGTACGGCACCGCCCAGGTGGTGGTGGACGAGGAGGCGGCCGGCGCCGCGCTGCTGCTGGAGGCCGTCGCGGCGGGCGACGTCGGCCGGGTCCGCGCCCTGGTGGCCGGCACGCCCGACACCACCTACCTGCTCGGCGGCCTGGTGCAGGCGGTGGCGATGATGCTGCCGCTGCTGCCCGAGGGCGAGGCCGAGGAGATCGCCGCCGAACTGCGCCGCCGGCACGCCGGCCGACTGCCGCCGCCCCGCACCACCTGCTGACGGATCGTCACTGCGCGCCCCGGGGCGCGGGGTTCCCGCCCCGGGGCGCGCGGATCCGGTCAGGTCACGGCATCGCGTGCAGGTGCGCGCCGACCGTGTTGGCGATCGGGTTGCCCGCGGTGGCGTCCCAGTTGGTGGACCAGGTCATCGCGCCGCCGATCGTCGGCCAGGTCTGACCCGGCTTGAACGAACCGCAGTTGGTGCCGGCCGCCAGGCAGTCCAGCGCGTTGTTCACGACCGACGGGCTGATGTACCCGCCGCCCGCCGCGCTGGTGGAGGCCGGGACGCCCAGGCCGACCTGGTCGGGCCGCAGGCCGCCCTGCAACTGGATGCAGGCCAGGCCGGTGAGGAAGTTCTCGGTGCCCTGCGAGTAGACGCCGCCGTCGCAGCCGAGCATCGCCCCGCTGTTGTAGTACTGCATGTTGACGATGGTCAGGATGTCCTTGGTGGCCAGCGCCAGCTTGAAGTACTCGCCGCCGGTGGACTGCATGCCGATGGTCTCCGGCGCCATGGTCAGCACGAAGCCGGAGCCGACCTTGGCGGCCAGCGAGTGCAGCGCCTGCGACATGTAGGTGGCGTTGACGCCGTTCTCCAGGTCGATGTCGATCCCGTCGAACCCGTACTGCTGGATCAGGGCGTAGGCCGAGTTGGCGAAGGTGGCCGCCGAGGTGGAGTTGGACACCGAGACGGTGCCGTTCTGCCCGCCGACCGAGATGATCACCTTCTTGCCGGCCGCCCGCTTGGCCGCGATGTCGGCCTTGAACTGGGCCTCGGTGTAGCCGCCGAGCTTGGACGACAGCGTCGGGTCCAGGGTGAAGCTCAGCCCGCCCTGGGTGCTGGTGGCCTCCGCGAACGCCACCGCGATGATGTCGTACGCGGCCGGGACGTCACTGATCCGCTGCGGCGTCGCGCCGTTGTAGAAGTCCTGCCAGTAGCCGGTCAGCAGGTGCTTGCGCGGCGGCGGCGCGGTCGGGCTGGCCGTCGGCGACGAGCTGCCCGTCGGGGTCCCCTCGGAGATCGTCGGGGTCGGCTTGGGGCTGCTCTCCGTCGGGGACGGCTTCGGGTCGACGATGATCGTGCCGGACGGCGACGGGCTGCTGGGGGCGGTGCCCGGGCCGACCAGCGAGACCTTGTCCACGGTGAACGGGGTCTGCCCGTACCAGCCGTGGAACCACACCGACACCGAGGTGGTGGACGCGCCGGTGGTGAAGGTCGAGGTCAGGGTGTTCCACCCGGTGTTGGAGCTCCAGGTGGACGGGTCGGTGCCGCCGGTGCCGGTGACGCCCGCGAAGACGTAGCCGCCCTGCACCACGGCGCTCAGGGTGTACGTCGAGTTGGGCAGCACGGTGACGCTCTGGCTGCAGTTGGCGTAGTCGGTGCCGGCCGGCGAGCCCTGCAGGTCCCAGCCGGTGGCGGTGTTGTTGACAGCGGTGACGGTCGGGCCGCAGGTCCACGGGCTGATGTGGTTGCCGGCCGCGAAGTCGCCGTTGGCGACGACGTTCACGCTCGGCGCGACGTCGGCGGTGGCCGTGCCGGAGCCGGCCAGGGTCAGGCCGACCAGGCCGACCGAGGCCGACAGCAGGCCGGCCAGCAGGACCCGCCCGGTGCGCGGGCGGGGCGGGGGCGGGGGCGGTAGTGCACGCATGCCATCTCCATGTGGGGGAGTGTCGATGGGTCGCGGTGCGGGGAGCTTCGTCGTGGGGAGCCTGATGCGGGAGCGGGGAGCGCATCACACGGTGGAGTAGACCAATTCCGGTGTCAAGAGGGCCCGTCGGCGGTCCGCGGGCGAACGGCGGCTCCGCCGCCGGTCAGGCCTCCAGCGCGGTCGGCGCGCCCGCCACCGTCAGCTCGGCGTTGCGCCGGGTCTTCGCCCAGCCGGTGCGGCCGCGCAGCTCCCGCCAGACGGCGCGCGGCGCGACCAGGAAGAGGTGGTAGGTGTACAGCCACAGCGCCAGCCCCCAGAGCAGGCCGACCGTCCAGCGCAGCCCCGGGTACTCGCGGCGGCGGTAGCCCACGCCCCACGCCACCATCGGCAGCGCGCCCAGCAGGAAGGCCGTCAGCGCCAGCAGCCCGAACCGGGCCCAGAACGCCGTCGAGTCGGCCGGGTAGAACGCCTCGGTGGCCAGCGCGATCCCGGCCGCCAGCGGGGTCAGCACCACCAGCGCCAGCGCCACCACCGGCTGCAGGCAGGTGTACAGCACCTCGGCCCGCCCGCCCCAGCCGTAGTGCGGCGAGCGCAGCACCCGGGGCACGTACCGCAGGCACTGCAGGGTGCCCTGCGACCAGCGGGTGCGCTGGGTGAGGAAGCGCCGCCCGGAGACCAGCGCCTCCTGCGACACCCGGGCCTCCGGCACGTGGGTCAGCCGGAACCCGGCCAGCCGCAGCTCCAGGCTCGACTCGTAGTCCTCGATCAGGCCGCGCTGCGGCCACGGCCGCCCGTCGACGGCCAGCGCGTCCAGCGCGGACAGCCGGACGAACTGGCCGTTGCCGCCCAGGCCGACGCTGCCGGTGCGGCGGCGCAGCAACTGCATCGCGGTGTTGGCGGCCAGGAACTCGACGTCCTGCACCCGGGCCAGCAGCCGGGCCAGCGCGTTGGCGACCCGCCCCCGGCCGGGCAGCGGCGTCCGGTCGTCGGCGTTGCGCATCACCACGCCGATCTGCACCGCGGCGGTGTCCGGCCGTCCCATCGCCCGCGCGTTGGCGACGTGGCCCAGCGAGCCGGGCTCCAGCCGGCCGTCCGCGTCGATCACCCCGAGCACCACCTTGGAGCGGTCGGTGCCGGGCGGCAGGTGCGCGCCGACCGCCCGGTAGGCGGCGTTCAGCGCGGCGCCCTTGCCGATCCGGGCGTCCGGCCGGTGCCGGCGGACCAGGTGCACCATCGGGTCGCGCTCGGCGGCGGCCGCGACGATCCCGCCGGTGAGGTCCTCGCTGGCGTCGTCCACCACCCACAGGTGCGCCTGCGGGGCGGCCCAGCGCAGCTCGGCGACGGTCCGGCCGATCACGGTCTGCTCGTCCCGGCAGGGCACCACCAGGTGCCAGGCCAGCGCGTCCGGGTCGCCGGGCGGCATCCCGCGGCCCCGCCGCATGGCGCTCGCCGAGCCCGCCCAGTACAGCAGGTACCGGCCGAGCACCAGCACCATGTAGGCGAGCACCAGCAGTGACAGCGCCGGCGCGATCCGCAGGAAGAACAGGTCCATGCCCCCAGGGTCCGCGAGGGCGGGTCCGGCCCCACCGGGACGGAGGGCCCGTCCGGCCGGGACCTTCGACCCGGTTCGCGCCGGGGCGCCCCGTCCGGGCCGGGCGCGCGGAGTCCTTAGACTGGCGGGGTGAGCGACAAGGCCGAGCCCAACCCCTACACCGTCCGTCCCGCCGACGCCGGCGGCACCGACCCCGAACTGCGCGCCGTCGAGGCCGAGCTGGCCACCCGCTGGCCGGAGAACAAGCTGGAGCCCTCGCTCGACCGGATCGAGGCGCTGATGGACATCCTCGGCCAGCCGCAGCGCTCCTACCCCTCGATCCACATCACCGGCACCAACGGCAAGACCTCCACCGCCCGGATGGTCGAGCAGCTGCTCGGCGCCTTCGAGCTGCGCACCGGCCGCTACACCTCCCCGCACGTGGAGTCGGTCACCGAGCGGATCAGCCTGGACGGCGCGCCGATCACCCCGGAGAGGTTCGTCGAGACCTACCGGGACGTCGAGCCCTACGTGCGGATGGTCGACGCCGCCCAGCCGGTCGCGATGTCCTTCTTCGAGGTGCTGACCGGCATGGCGTACGCCGCCTTCGCCGACGCCCCGGTGGACGTCGCCGTGGTCGAGGTCGGCATGGGCGGCAGCTGGGACGCCACCAACGTGATCGACGCCCAGGTCGCGGTGATCACCCCGATCGGCCTGGACCACACCGACAAGCTCGGCGGGACCACCGGCGAGATCGCGGTCGAGAAGTCCGGGATCATCAAGTCCGGCGCGCTCGCCGTGGTCGCCCAGCAGCAGCTGGACGCGGCCGAGCAGATCCTGCGCCGCGCCGTCGAGGTGGACGCCACGGTGGCCCGCGAGGGCATGGAGTTCGGCGTGCTGCGCCGCGAGGTGGCGATCGGCGGCCAGCTGGTCACGCTGCGCGGCATCGGCGGCCACGAGTACCAGGACCTCTTCCTCCCGCTGCACGGCGACCACCAGGCGCAGAACGCCGCGCTGGCGCTGGCCGCCGTCGAGGCCTTCTTCGGCATCGGCCAGGGCGGCGCCGAGCACCTGGACGAGGAGAAGGTCCGGCAGGCGCTGTTCGGCGTCTCCTCCCCGGGCCGGCTGGAGGTGGTCCGGCGCAGCCCCACCGTGATCCTGGACGCCGCGCACAACCCGCACGGCGCGCAGGCCGCCGCCGCCGCGATCGGCGAGGCCTTCGGCTTCACCAAGCTGGTCGGCGTGATCGCCACCAGCGGCGACAAGGACGTCACCGGCCTGCTGGAGGTCTTCGAGCCGATCCTGGCCGAGGTCGTCGTCACCCAGAACTCCACCCACCGCGCGATGCCCGTCGACCGGCTGGCCGCCCTCGCCGTCGAGGTCTTCGGCGAGGACCGGGTGCAGGTCGAACCGCGCCTGGACGACGCGATCGACGCGGCCGTCACGCTCGCCGAGGAGGAGGACCTCGGCGGCGCCGGCGTCCTGGTCACCGGCTCGGTCATCACGGTGGGCGAGGCGCGCCTGCTGTTCGGAAGGAAGTAGCCGCCGATGCGCACCCTGTGCTCCTCCACCCTGATCGGCGAGGCCCTGCTGATCATGTTCGCCGGCCTGGTCGCGATGAAGCTCACCGACGTCGGCACCGGCACCATCTGGACGGTCAGCGCGGTCGCGATCGTCCTGTGCGTGCTGCTCTGCGGCGTGATCACCCGCCCCGGCGCGGTGTACGTCGGCTGGGCGCTCCAGGTGGCCGTGCTGGCCAGCGGCCTGGTGCTGCCGACCATGTACGCGTTCGGCGTGGTCTTCGGCGGCCTGTGGTGGTGCTCGGTGCATTACGGCCGGAAGATCGACGAGTTCAAGGCCCGGCGGGCCGCCGCCGAGGCGGCGGCCGGGTCCGCCCCGGCCACCGCCTGACCTCCCGGTGGACGGCCTGGTCACCGGGCCGTCCACCGGGGCGGGGTAGTGTCGGGGGCACACTCAGGCACGACCGAACACCTCAGGAGCCGCCCCGTGTCCCAGCGCACTCTCGTCCTGCTCAAGCCCGACGCCGTACAGCGCGGCCTGGCCGGCGAGATCATCAGCCGGATCGAGCGCAAGGCCGGCTGGCGGTTCGCTGCGATGGAGCTTCGCACCTTCGACCGCGCCACCCTGGAGCAGCACTACGCCGAGCACGTCGGCCGCGACTTCTACGAGCCGCTGCTCGGCTTCATGACCTCCGGCCCGTCGATCGCGCTGATCGTCGAGGGCGAGAACGTCGTCCCGGGCATCCGCGCGCTGGCCGGCGCGACCGACCCGCTGGCGGCCGGCGCGGGCACCATCCGCGGCGACTACGCGACCATCACCCGGGAGAACCTGATCCACGCCTCGGACTCCCCGGAGTCGGCCGAGCGCGAGATCAAGATCTTCTTCCCGGCCCACGCGTGAGGATCCGGTAGCGATCCGGTGTCCCGTGCCCACCGCGGGCATGGGACGCCGATCCGGGGGAAAGCGCAGCTCAGCGGCCGAACGGCGGGTCGGGTTGCTCCCTCTGGGCGTTAATCCTCAAATCACGGAACCCTACCCTCCGACACGGCGTCCCAATGCCAGGAGAAGGTGTTTCGCCCCCGGAGAATGGGCGGCACGCCGTACCCGCCGCCCGCGCTGACCGGCGTGGCTACGATGGACCCCAACTCACGGGCACGGAGCGGCTGCTCAGCCGCCGTCAGCCCTCCCACGGGCCCGCGCGGCCGGCCCGTTCCCCGCCCTTGATCCGAAACTCGGGAAGGCACTCGACATCCCATGGCGAACAACCTGTCGTTTCTCGGCCGGGACCTGGCGATCGACCTAGGCACCGCGAACACGCTGGTGTACGTCCGGGGCAAGGGCATCGTGCTGAACGAGCCGTCGGTGGTGGCGGTGAACACCAACACCGGCGGGATCCTCGCGGTCGGCGCCGAGGCGAAGAAGATGATCGGCCGCACCCCCGGCAACATCGTCGCGATCCGCCCGCTCAAGGACGGCGTGATCGCCGACTTCGAGATCACCGAGCGGATGCTGCGGTACTTCATCATGAAGATCCACCGCCGCCGCTACCTGGTCCGCCCGCGGGTCGTGGTCTGCGTCCCCTCCGGCATCACCGGCGTCGAGCGCCGCGCCGTGGTCGAGGCCAGCATGCAGGCCGGCGCCCGCCAGGTGCACATCATCGAGGAGCCGATGGCCGCGGCGATCGGCTCCGGCCTGCCGGTGCACGAGCCCACCGGCAACATGGTGGTCGACATCGGCGGCGGCACCACCGAGGTCGCGGTGATCTCGCTCGGCGGGATCGTCACCGCCCAGTCGCTCCGGGTGGCCGGCGACGAGCTGGACAGCGCGATCGTCCAGCACATCAAGAAGGAGTACAGCCTGCTGCTCGGCGAGCGCTCCGCCGAGCAGATCAAGATGTCGATCGGCTCCGCGTTCGGCCTGGAGGGCGAGAAGGACGAGCACGCCGAGATCCGCGGCCGCGACCTGGTCTCCGGCCTGCCCAAGACGGTGGTCATCTCGGCCGCCGAGGTCCGCGAGGCCATCGACGAGCCGGTGAACTCGATCATCGACTCGGTGAAGACCACGCTGGACCAGTGCCCGCCGGAGCTCGCGGGCGACGTGATGGACCGCGGCATCGTGCTCACCGGCGGCGGCGCCCTGCTGCGCGGCCTGGACGAGCGGCTGCGCCGGGAGACCGGCATGCCGGTGCACATCGCGGAGAACCCGCTGGACTCGGTGGCGCTGGGGGCGGGCAAGTGCGTCGAGGAGTTCGAGGCACTGCAGCAGGTACTGGACGCCCAGCCGCGTCGTTGAGCAAGGCAAATCGAACTACACACCGAGCCGGGCTGAAGACCACCCGGCACGAAGGGGCGGCGGCGGCACCGTGAGGGACACCCGAGAGAGTCGACTACTGCTGGTCCTGCTGGTGATGGTGGCCTTCGCCCTCATCACCGTGGACATCAAGGGCGGTGACGACTCACCGCTCGGCGGTGCCCGCCGGGCCGCCGCCTCCGCGCTCGGCCCGGTGGAGAACGCCGCGGCCGGCGCGGTCGACCCGGTCGCCGGCTACATCCGGGCGATCCGCGACGCCGGCACCCACCAGCAGCGCCTGGACCAGATCACCCGGGAGAACACCGAGCTGCGCCAGAAGCTCGCCTCCTCGGACGCCGCGGTCGGCCGCACCAAGCAGCTCGACGACATGCTGCGCACCGCCGGCTCCGGCGGCTACACGGTCAAGGCCGCCCAGGTGATCGCGATCGGCGCCGCCCAGGGCTTCTCCTGGACCATCACCATCGACGCCGGGAGCGACGACGGCCTGACCCGCGACATGACCGTCATCGACGGCCAGGGCCTGGTCGGCCGGATCACCACCGTCGCCCCGACCACCGCGACCGTGCTGCTCGCCTCCGACCCCGGCTTCACCGCCGGCGTCCGGCTGGAGGGCGGCGGCGAGATCGGCTTCGCGGCCGGCCAGGGCGCCTCCCCGATGCGGATCGAACTGCTCAACGGCCGGGCCCAGGTGAAGGCCGGCGACCGGCTGGTCACCTTCGGCTCGCAGAGCGGCCGCCCGTTCGTGCCCGGCGTGCCGGTCGGCACCGTCAAGGAGGTCCAGGCCACCCCCGGGCAGCTCACCAAGACCATCCTGGTCGAGCCGTACGTGCAGTTCACCCGGCTCGACCTGGTCGGCGTGGTGGTCGTCCCGCCGCGCACCGACCCGCGGGACGCCGTGCTGCCGCCGGTGCCCGCCGCGTCCGCCGGCGCCGCGGGCAACCCGCAGGCGCCGATCGCCGCCGTACCGCCGACCACCGGGGGGAACTGATGCCGCGCCTCAACCGGATCCTGCTGTCCGCCGTCCTGCTGGTGCTGGCCCTGGTGATCCAGGTCAGCGTCCTCGGGCGGCTCCAACTGCCCGGCGCCACCCCGGACCTGCTGATGCTGGTGGTGGTCGGCCTGGCCCTGGTCTACGGCCCGACGGGCGGCTGCGCGGTCGGCTTCTGCGCCGGCCTGCTGGCCGACGTCGCCCCGCCCTCCGACCACGCGATCGGCCGCTACGCGCTGGTCCTGTGCCTCGTCGGCTACGGCGCCGGACTGCTCAGGCCGGAGGGCGGCCGGCAGCGCTCGGCGCTCTCCGCGCTCGGCGTGGTCGCGGTCGCCGCGGTGGTCTCCACCCTGCTGTACGCGACGGTCGGCGCCCTGGTCGGCGACACCGCGGCCCGGCACGTCGGCCTGACCGGCCTGGTGTTCAGCGCCCTGCTGTACGACGTGCTGCTGGCCCCCTTCACGGTGCCGCTGGTGATGCTGCTGGCCCGCCGCTTCGACGGCGACCGGGTGGTCAACGAGACCGAGCGCGGCGCGGACGGCGGCTCCGGCCTCGGCGCGCTGGCCCGCTACCGCACCACCCGCGAGCCCTCCGCCACCCCCTACAAGAAGAAGCGCGCGCTCGGCCTCGCCAAGCGCCCCTGAGCCGGGACGGAGTCCGCGCACGTGAGCAACATCCCCGAGACCGGCCGGTCCCGCCGGGTGACCATCCGACTGGTCGTCCTCCAGGTGCTGGTGCTGTCGCTGCTCGCCACCCTCGGCGGGCGGCTGTGGTACCTGCAGATCCGCAACGGCAAGGAGTTCACCGAGAAGGCCCAGGGCAACCACATCCGCGAGGTGGTCGAACCCGCCGTCCGCGGCGAGATCCTGGACGCCTCCGGCCGGATCCTGGCCGGCAACGAGACCAAGCTGGTGGTGTCGGTCTCCCGGACCGCGCTGCTCCAGCAGAAGGACAAGGGCAAGGCCGTGCTGACCCGGCTGGCCGAGGTCCTCGGCGTCCCGGCCGACGAGGTGAGGAACAAGGTCCGGCTGTGCGACGCCAAGACGCCGCAGCCCTGCTGGAACGGCTCCCCGTACCAGCCGATCCCGGTCACCCAGCAGGCCACCACCCAGCAGGCGATGCAGATAATGGAACGCCGCGAGGACTTCCCCGGCGTCACCGCCCAGCCCACCGCGCTGCGCCGCTACACCAACGCCGAGGGCGCCAGCGCCGCCCAGATCCTCGGCTACCTCTCGCCGGTCACCGACAACGAGGTCACCACGACCGCCGACAAGGCGGGCCGGGAGCGCCGGCTGCCCTCCGACCAGATCGGCCGGGCCGGCCTGGAGTCGGTGTACGACGACGACCTGCGCGGCACCACCGGCGTCGACCGGCTGGAGGTCGACAACCTCGGCCGGGTGATCGGCAGCGCCGGCAACACCCCCGCGCAGTCCGGCAACAACCTGGTCACCTCGATCGACGCCAAGGTGCAGAAGGTGGTCGAGGACCAGCTGGCCCAGGCCATGGTCGAGGCCCGCAAGGTGTACGACAAGGAGACCAGCCGCAACTACATCGCCGACTCCGGCGCCGCCGTCGTGATGGACGTGCACACCGGCCGGATCGTGGCGATGGCCAGCGCCCCCACCTACGACCCCAACCTGTGGGTCGGCGGCATCTCCGCCAAGGACTACGAGTCGCTGAACAGCAAGGAATCCAACTACCCGCTGATCAACCGGGCCATACAGGGTCAGTCCGCCCCCGGCTCCACCTTCAAGGTGATCTCCACCACCGCCGCCGTGCAGGCCGGCTACGACCTCAACGGCCGCTACCCGTGCCCGAAGTCGCTGACCATCGGCGGCCGCGAGTTCAAGAACTTCGAGAGCGAGCAGTTCGGCGACATCACGCTGGAGAAGGCCCTCGAAGTCTCCTGCGACACCGTGTTCTACGGCCTGGCTTACGACCAGTGGATGAAGGACGGCGGCCTCAAGCCCAAGAAGGACGCCCAGGACTGGTTCTTCCGGACCTCCCACGAGTTCGGCCTCGGCGCCAAGACCGGCGTCGACCTGCCCGGCGAGGTGGCCGGCCGGGTCCCCGACCGGCAGTGGAAGCAGTCCTACTACGAGGCGATGAAGAACTCCTGGTGCGACCAGGCGGCCAAGGGCGGCCACGAGTACGCCGACGAGATCGCCCGGGAGAACTGCGCCGACGGCAACCAGATGCGCGCCGGTGACATGGTCAACTTCGCCATCGGCCAGGGCGACACCCTGGTCACCCCGCTGCAGATGGCCCGGATCTACGCGGCGCTCGCCAACGGCGGCACGCTCTACCGGCCCACCATCGGCAAGGCCGTGGTCAGCCCCGACGGCACCCTGGTGCGCGACATCGCGCCGCACGAGGACGGCAAGATCCCCGCCCAGGGCAAGCTGCTGGAGTACATCGACCAGGCCACCGCGGGCGTCATCACCTCCGGCACCGCCGCCTGGAAGTTCACCGGCGCGGGCTGGCCGCAGGGCAAGATCCAGCTGCACGCCAAGACCGGCACCGCCGAGGTCGCCGGCAAGCAGACCACCTCCTGGCTGACCACCTACAGCGACGACTACGCGGTGGTCATGACGATCAGCCAGGGCGGCACCGGCTCCGGCGGCTCCGGCGACTCGGTGCGCCGGATCTACCAGGCGCTGTACGGCGTCGACGACAAGGGCGCCATCGACAACGCCAAGGCGCTGCTGCCCAAGCCGCAAGCCGAACTGCCCAAGTTCAACCCGGACGGCACCGCGATCGTCCCGGCCTCCTTCGGCTACGAGCCGGGCGCCACCTTCCTGGACCCGGCCCGCCCGCTCCAGGCCGACCAGCCGACCGGCGTCCTGCTGGCCGCCGTCGAACCCACCCGCACCGGCGGCCACGGAAGGGGACGGGCATGACCTCCTACGGCTCCTACCGCACCGTCCGGCTGGCGCCCCGGCGCTCCTCGCTGGGGCGGGCGCTGGCCAAGGACTCGCCGCTGCGGCGGCTCGACTGGGTCATGATCCTGGCCGCGCTGGCGCTCTCGCTGATCGGCTCGCTGCTGGTCTGGTCCGCCACCCGCGGCCGGGACTCGCTGACCCACGGCGACCCGCAGTACTTCCTGTACCGGCACCTGACCAACCTGGTGATCGGGATCGGCCTGTGCGTGGCGGTGATCCTGCTCGGCACCCGCCGGCTGCGCACCGCGGTGCCGTTCGTCTACCTGGCCGTGGTGCTGCTGCTGTTCGCGGTGCTCAGCCCGCTCGGCTCGACCATCAACGGCGCGCACTCCTGGATCCAGTTCGGCGGCGGCTTCTCCATCCAGCCCGCCGAGTTCGCCAAGCTGGCGATCGTGCTGGGCATGGCCGTGGTGCTCTCCTCGCGGGTCGACACCGGCGAGCGCGAGTTCCCGCCCACCCGCAGCGTGCTGCAGGCGCTAGCGGTCGCCGCCTTCCCGATGGCCGTGGTCATGCTGATGCCCGACCTCGGCTCGGTGATGGTCATGGTGGTCACCATGCTCGGCGTGCTGATGGCCTCCGGCGCCGCCAACCGCTGGGTGGTCGGCCTGCTGGCCGGCGGCACCGCCGGGGCGCTGGCGATCTGGAAGCTCGGCGTGCTCAGCCAGTACCAGATCGACCGCTTCGCGGCCTTCGCCAACCCGGCGCTCGACCCGTCCGGCGTCGGCTACAACACCGCGCAGGCCCGGATCGCGATCGGCTCCGGCGGCCTGACCGGCATGGGCCTGTTCCACGGCACCCAGACCACCGGCCAGTTCGTCCCCGAGCAGCAGACCGACTTCGTCTTCAGCGTGGCCGGCGAGGAGCTCGGCTTCGTCGGCGGCCTGGTGATGATCGGCCTGCTCGGCGTCATCCTGTGGCGGGCCTGCCGGATAGCGCGCCAGGCCACCGACCTGTACGGGACGGTCCTGGCGGCCGGCGCGGTCACCTGGTTCGCCTTCCAGGCCTTCGAGAACATCGGGATGAGCCTCGGCATCATGCCGGTCGCGGGCATCCCGCTGCCGTTCGTCTCCTACGGCGGGTCGTCGATGTTCGCGGTCTGGATCGCGGTCGGCCTGCTGCAGTCGGTGCGCTCCCAGCGGCCGATAGGGATCTAGCGTCCGGCGCACGCGTGGAAACAGTGACCCCCGGGGCTCGGCTACCCTGAAGGGTCACTGCTTTTTCTGCCGTAAAGGTCCTTGCGCATGACTGTCGAATCGGTCTTCCCACGCCTGGAGGCCCTCCTCCCGCACGTCCAGAAGCCGATCCAGTACGTCGGTGGCGAGCTCAACTCGACCGTCAAGGACTGGGACGCCTGTGACGTCCGCTGGGCCCTGATGTACCCCGACGCCTACGAGGTCGGCCTGCCCAACCAGGGCACCATGATCCTGTACGAGGTGCTGAACGAGCGCGAGGGCGTGCTCGCCGAGCGCAGCTACAGCGTCTGGCCCGACCTGGAAGCGCTGATGCGCGAGCACGGCGTCCCGCAGTTCACGGTGGACGCGCACCGGCCGATCAAGGCCTTCGACGTGTTCGGCCTCTCGTTCTCCACCGAGCTCGGCTACACCAACATGCTGACCGCGCTCGACCTGGCCGGCATCCCGCTGAACGCCGCCGACCGCACCGTGGACGACCCGGTCGTCCTGGCCGGCGGGCACGCCGCGTTCAACCCGGAGCCGATCGCCGACTTCATCGACGCCGCTGTGATCGGCGACGGTGAGCAGGCCGTCCTGGACATCACCGACATCGTCCGGGCCTGGAAGGCCGAGGGGCGCCCCGGCGGCCGCGACGAGCTGCTGCTGCGGCTGGCCAGGACCGGCGGCGTGTACATCCCGCGGTTCTACGACGTCGAGTACCTGGCCGACGGCCGGATCGGGCGCGTCGTCCCGAACCGCCCCGGCGTGCCGTGGCGGGTCTCCAAGCACACCGTGATGGACCTCGACGAGTGGCCCTACCCCAAGCAGCCGCTGGTCCCGCTCGCCGAGACCGTGCACGAGCGGATGTCGGTGGAGATCTTCCGCGGCTGCACCCGGGGCTGCCGCTTCTGCCAGGCCGGCATGATCACGCGCCCCGTGCGGGAGCGAAGCATCACCGGCATCGGCGAGATGGTCGAGAAGGGCCTGAAGGCGACCGGCTTCGAGGAGGTCGGCCTGCTCTCGCTGTCCTCCGCGGACCACTCCGAGATCGCCGACATCACCAAGGGACTGGCCGACCGCTACGCCGAGGACAAGGTCGGCCTCTCGCTGCCCTCCACCCGGGTCGACGCCTTCAACATCGACCTGGCCAACGAGCTGTCCCGCAACGGCCGCCGCTCCGGCCTCACCTTCGCCCCCGAGGGCGGCTCCGAGCGGATCCGCAAGGTCATCAACAAGATGGTCTCCGAAGAGGACCTGATCAACACGGTGGCCGCCGCGTACGGCAACGGCTGGCGGCAGGTGAAGCTGTACTTCATGTGCGGCCTGCCCACCGAGACCGACGAGGACGTGCTGCAGATCGGCACCATGGCGAAGAACGTCATCGCCAAGGGCCGCGAGGTCACCGGCACCAACGACGTCCGCTGCACGGTCTCGATCGGCGGCTTCGTCCCCAAGCCGCACACCCCGTTCCAGTGGGCGCCGCAGCTGTCCGCCGAGGCCACCGACGAGCGGCTGACCAAGCTGCGCGACTCGATCCGCGGCGACCGCAAGTTCGGCAAGAACATCGGCTTCCGCTACCACGACGGCAAGCCCGGCATCATCGAGGGCCTGCTCTCCCGCGGCGACCGCCGGATCGGCGCGGTCATCCGGGCCGTCTACGAGGACGGCGGCCGCTTCGACGGCTGGCGCGAGCACTTCTCGTACGACCGCTGGATCGCCTCCGCCGAGAAGGGCCTGGCCGGCACCGGCGTCGACGTCGATTGGTACACCACCCGCGAGCGCACCTACGAGGAGGTGCTGCCCTGGGACCACCTGGACAGCGGCCTCGACAAGGACTGGCTCTGGGAGGACTGGCAGGACGCGCTGGAGGAGGTCGAGGTCGAGGACTGCCGCTGGACCCCGTGCTTCGACTGCGGCGTCTGCCCGCAGATGGACACCCACATCCAGGTCGGCCCGACCGGCAAGAAGCTGCTCCCGCTGACGGTCGTCAACGACTGACCCGCGTTCACCCGGAGGGCCCCCGCCGCGACCTCGCGGCGGGGGCCCTCCGCGCGGGCACTACGATCTGCTGATCGGCCGACGGGGGACGCGGGGAGTGGTGATGGCGCAGCAGGGACAGCGGGGACAGCAGGGCGAGGGGTGCCTGGTCGCGGTGGTGCGGCCGGTGGTGGTGGCGGTGGTGGTGCCGCTGCGGCTGCTGTGGGAGCTGGTGGTGCTGATCGCCCGGGGGATCGGCTGGGTGGTGGACAAGGTGCTGCTGTGGCCGCTGCGGCTGCTCTGGCGCTACCTGCTGCGGCCGCTGCTGACGTGGCTGGTCGTCATGCCGCTGCGCTGGCTGTGGCGGTACGTGCTGGAGCCGGTGCTCGGGTTCCTCTGGAACTACGTGCTGGAACCGGCCTGGAACGGGATGGTCGCCGTCGCCCGCGGCTTCGGCAAGGTGGTCGCCTGGCTCGGCTACTACCTGGTCGCGGTGCCGCTGCGGGCCTGCTGGGACTGGGTGCTGGTGCCGCTCGGCAAGGCGTTCTACCACGGGCTGTGGCGCCCGGTGCTGTACCCGGTGCTGCGCGCGCTGTGGCTGGCGTTCCGCTGGGCCTGGCGGATCGGCGGCCGGATCTGGCGCTTCACCGTGGTCGCCCCGTGCCGCTGGGTGCGCCGCGGCGTCTGGTGGCCCGTCAAGGCGGAGATCCGCCGGGTGGCCCGGGAGGTACGCCGGACGCTCTTCGGCTGACGCACCGCGTACCCTTGGTGGGGACAAGGTCCGGCCGGAGCCCGCACGCGGTGCGAGGCCGGACGGGGACCACTGACGAAGGACTGAGCCCCCTGGCACGCCGCACGCCCGACGGTCCGCCGCCCGCGCCGACGGTGCAGCGCATCCGTCTCCGCTACACCAAGCGCGGCCGTCTGCGCTTCACCAGCCACCGGGACTTCCAGCGGGCGTTCGAGCGCGCGCTCCGCCGCTCGGCCGTCCCGATGGCCTACTCCGCGGGCTTCACCCCGCACCCCAAGGTCTCCTACGCCAACGCCGCCCCGACCGGCACCGCGAGCGAGGCCGAGTACCTGGAGATCGGCCTCGCCGAGCGCCGCGACCCCGAGGCGCTGCGCCGCCAACTGGACGAGTCGCTGCCCCCCGGCCTGGACATCACCGAGGCCGTCGAGGTCGCCACGAGCAACTTCGTGGAGCGCCTGGAGGCCTCCGAGTGGCTGCTGCGCCTGCCGGGCGTGGCGCCCGCGGAGGCCGAGCGGGCCGCCGCCGCGTTCCTGGCCGCCGAGGCGGTCGAGGTCCAGCGGATGACCAAGAACGGCCTGCGCACCTTCGACGCGCGCGCCGCCGTCGCCGCCGTGGACGTCGTCCCCGAGGGCTCCGTCCCGGTCGGGATCGGTGACAACACGGCCACGGACGGTGCGGACGATGTTCGGACGGGCGCTCCCTGTGCGATACTGCGCCTGGTAGTACGACACGCCACACCCGCCGTACGACCCGACGACGTATTGTCCGGTCTCCGTTCGACGGCCGACCTCGCGCCGCCGGTCCCCGCAGAGGTGACCAGGCTGGCGCAGGGGCCGCTCGACGAGCAGACCGGCACGGTGACCGACCCGCTGGCGCTCGACCGCGCCGCGGCCGAGGTCGGCCGGTAGGCCGCCCCGCCGCGCGCAACCGCCGTCCGCCGAGTGGGCGGGAGCGCAGGCACGGAGAGAACTCCGGGCCTGCGGCTCCCCGGCCTCCGCGGCTCCCCAGGGGAGCGAGCGTCGTCGCGTGCAGGCCCGGCCACCCCCTCGGCCCGGCCCTTGAAAACTGAGAAGACTGGTCAGACCAGAAGACTTTTCGACCTCCCGCGCCCCGCAGGAGGTCGAGCGAGACTACGAGCCCCTGTGCGGCCTCACGTCCGCACGACGGCACCGTGGGAGCCGGACCGCCCGAAGCGGCCGTCCGGCTGGTGAAAAGCGGTGGAGCGTCGTGCCCGGACGCGGAGCCCGGGGGCCTGACGGGAGACACACCCGCATGCTCGAAAACACCGAACCGCAGCCCGCTGCGGCCGACAACAACGACAACAGCGGCGCCGACGGCGCCTCCGCGGCCCCGCCCCGGCGCCGCCGCCGGGCGGTGTCCCGCCCGGCCGGCTCCCCGCAGGGTGCCGCGAGCGAGGGCGCCGAGACCGTGGTCGCGCCCGCCGCCGAGCCGGTGGTCGCCGCGGCCGCCGAGCCGTCCGCCGAGGCGCCCGTCGAGGCGGCGCCCGAGAAGCCGGTCCGCGCCCGGCGCGCCCGCAAGCGGGTGGAGTCCCCGGCCGGTGCGCCGGAGGCGCCCGCCGCCGAGGTCGAGCCGGAGCCCGTTGCCGCCGTGGCGGAGCCCGTGGCCGCCGAGCCGGTCGCCGAGGAGAAGCCCGTCCGGGCCCGGCGGACCCGCAAGCGTGCGTCCGCGCCGGTGCAGTCGCCGGTCGTGGCCGAGGAGCCCGCCGCCGAGGCCGAGCCGGAGCCCGAAGCCGCCGTGGCCGAGCCCGTGGCCGCCGAGCCGGTCGCCGAGGAGAAGCCCGTCCGGGCCCGGCGGACCCGCAAGCGCGCGTCCGCGCCGGTGCAGTCGCCGGTCGTGGCCGAGGAGCCCGCCGCCGGGGCCGAGCCGGAGCCCGAGGCCGCCGAGGAGGAGCCCGAGGCCGAGGCCGTCGCGGAGCCTGAGCCGGTCGTCGAGGCGGAGCCGCCGCGCGCCCGCCGCCGGGCCGTCCGCCCGTCCACCGCGATCTTCCAGGCGCCGGTCTTCCAGGAGCCCGCGCCCTACACCGCCCCCGCGCCCGCCGCGAAGGCGGCCGAGCCGGCCCCGGCCGCCGCTGCCGCCGCGCCGGAGGCCCCCGCCGCGTCCGCCGGCTCCGGTGACGACGAGTTCGAGTACAGCGGCGTCGGCCGCCGCCGGGTCCGCACCGCGGTGCGCGTCCAGCAGTCGGCCAGGCCCGCCAAGGCCGTCCAGCAGCCCGCCAAGGCCGCTCCGCAGCCCGCCCCGGCCGCGCCCGCCGTCGAGAGCCCGGCCGAGGTCGAGGCGCCCGCCGCCGGCCCCGAGCAGGACGCCGACTGGGAGGACGACCGCCCGTCCCGCCGCCGCCGTCGCGGTGGCCGCCGCCGCCGTCGCGGTGACGCCGAGGACGCCCCCGAGGCGGTCGAGGCCGAGAGCGCCGAGACCGAGGCCGAGGACGCCCACGACGAGGACGCCGAGGGCCAGGACGAGGACGAGCACGAGGACGACCTGGCCGCCGGCCTGTCCTCCTCGCGTCGCCGGCGCCGTCGCCGCCGCCGCAGCGGTGAGGGCGGCCCCGAGCAGCCCGAGACCACCGAGGACGGCGTGCGCACCGTGGTGAAGGTGCGCGAGCCGCGCCGCCGCTCCGCCGAGCCCGCGTTCGACCCGGACGAGGTGCAGTCGATCAAGGGCTCCACCCGCCTGGAGGCCAAGAAGCAGCGCCGCCGCGAGGGCCGCGAGCTGGGCCGCCGCCGCGTCCCGATCATCACCGAGGCCGAGTTCCTGGCCCGCCGCGAGTCCGTCGAGCGGGTCATGGTGGTCCGCCAGAACGGCGCCCGCACCCAGATCGGCGTCCTGGAGGACGGCGTGCTCGTCGAGCACTACGTCAACAAGGAGCAGGCCACCTCGTACGTCGGCAACGTGTACCTGGGCAAGGTGCAGAACGTGCTGCCGTCGATGGAGGCCGCGTTCGTCGACATCGGCAAGGGCCGCAACGCCGTGCTGTACGCAGGCGAGGTCAACTTCGGCGCGCTCGGCGGCCACGGCGGCCCGCGCCGGATCGAGTCGGTGCTGAAGTCCGGCCAGTCCGTGCTGGTGCAGGTCTCCAAGGACCCGATCGGCCACAAGGGCGCCCGGCTGACCAGCCAGATCTCGCTGCCCGGCCGCTACCTGGTCTACGTGCCCGAGGGCTCGATGACCGGCATCTCCCGCAAGCTGCCGGAGAACGAGCGGGCCCGCCTCAAGCAGATCCTCAAGAAGATCGTCCCGGACGACGCGGGCGTGATCGTGCGCACCGCCGCCGAGGGCGCCTCCGAGGAGGAGCTCACCCGCGACGTCCAGCGCCTCCAGCAGCAGTGGGAGGAGATCCAGAAGAAGGCCGCCACCGGCAACGCCCCGGCGCTGCTCTACGGCGAGCCCGACATGACCGTCCGGGTGGTCCGCGACATCTTCAACGAGGACTTCACCAAGGTCATCGTCAGCGGCGCCGACGCGTGGAACACCATCCACGACTACGTCTCCCACGTCGCCCCCGACCTCACCGAGCGCCTGCAGAAGTGGACCTCGGACGTCGACGTGTTCGCCACGTACCGGATCGACGAGCAGCTGATGAAGGCGCTGGACCGCAAGGTCTGGCTGCCCTCCGGCGGTTCGCTGGTGATCGACCGGACCGAGGCGATGGTCGTCGTCGACGTCAACACCGGCAAGTTCGTCGGTCAGGGCGGCAACCTGGAAGAGACCGTCACCCGCAACAACATCGAGGCGGCCGAGGAGATCGTCCGCCAGCTGCGGCTGCGCGACCTCGGCGGCATCATCGTGATCGACTTCATCGACATGGTGCTGGAGTCCAACCGGGACCTGGTGCTGCGCCGCCTGCTGGAGTGCCTGGGTCGCGACCGGACCAAGCACCAGGTCGCCGAGGTCACCTCGCTCGGCCTGGTCCAGATGACCCGCAAGCGGGTCGGCCAGGGCCTGCTGGAGTCCTTCTCCGAGCCCTGCGTGCACTGCAACGGCCGCGGCGTGATCGTCCACATGGACCAGCCCGGCCACGGCCACGGCCACGGCGCCCCGCAGCAGGCCGCCGCCACCGCGGGCGAGGGCGGCGGCAAGCGCCGCCGCCGGGGCCGCGGCGGGGCCGGGAACGCGGAGGCCGACGCGGTGGAGGGCACCGAGACCGCCGAGGGCACGGAGGCCGCCGAGGCCGAGGCCGAGGCCGAGGCGGTGGAGGCCGCGGTCGAGGCCGTCGCCGAGCTGGAGCGGGCCGTCGCGGACCTGGAGATCGTCGAGGACGAGGCCGTCGAGGCCGTCGCCGAGGCGGTGGAGGCCGCGGTCGAGGCCGCCGCGCCGGTCGCCGAGGAGAAGCCCAGCCTGGTGGAGATCCCGCCGGCCGCGCCCGCGGCGGGGGGCCGCACCCGGCGCCGCGCGGTGCGCAAGGCGACCGCTCCGGCCGGGTCGTCCGGCGAGGCCGAGATCGTGGTCCTGCAGGCCCGCGCCGAGGCCGCGATGGAGGCCGCGCTGAGCGCCGCCGCCGAGAAGTCGGCCGCCGAGGCCGCCTCGACCGCCGCGGAGGTGGCGGCCGAGGCCGTCGCCTCGGTGGAGCCGGCGGCCGAGGTCGCCGTCGAGGTCGAGGTCGAGCAGCCCGCCGGGGCGGAGGCCGAGGCCCCGGCCGAGGAGGCCGCGCCGAAGAAGCGCGCCCCGCGCAAGGCCGCCACCAAGACCGCCGCCGCCAAGAAGGCGGCGCCGGCCAAGGCGGCGGCGAAGAAGACCGCGGCGAAGAAGACCACCGCCGCGGCCGCCAAGAAGACCACCGCGCGCAAGACCGCCACCAAGCGGACCAGCGCGGCGGCCAAGAAGGCCGCGACCGCCGAGGGCGACGGCGCCGCGGAGTGAGCCCACGGGGGTCGGGAGCACCGCCGACGCGGTGCTCCCGGCCCCCGCGCACGTCCCGGTTTGTCTTCGGATGGGCCGGTCCGTATTGTTGACCCTCGGCGTGTTGACGCCATGCTCCAGAGCACCTCACCTCCCGGATGGACACCGGTTCGGCGTCCGACGGGGGAGGCCCGCTTGTGTCCATACCCAGGCGGCTGGCATCCGGAGTTCCGACCGAGTTAGGAAAGCAGGTACCGCATGTACGCGATCGTTCGCGCCGGCGGCCGCCAGCACAAGGTCGCCGTCGGCGACGTGCTGGAGATCGACCGTATCGACGCCAAGCCGGGTGACTCGGTCGAGCTCTCGACCATCCTCGTCGTCGACGGTGAGTCCATCACCTCCGACCCGTGGGTGCTCGGCGGCGTGAAGGCCCACGCCGAGGTCGTCGACCAGACCAAGGGCGACAAGATCGTCATCCTGCGCTACAAGAACAAGACCGGCTACCGCCGTCGTCAGGGCCACCGCCAGAAGCACACCGCGGTGCGCATCACCAGCATCGACTCGGTCAGCAAGTAACAACTTCCTGCGGTCTTTCCTAGAAAGGGGATAGCCAGATGGCACACAAGAAGGGTGCGAGTTCCACTCGCAACGGTCGTGACTCGAACGCCCAGCGCCTCGGCGTGAAGCGCTTCGGCGGCCAGGTCGTCTCCGCCGGCGAGATCATCGTCCGCCAGCGCGGCACGCACTTCCACCCGGGCGCCAACGTCGGCCGTGGTGGTGACGACACCCTCTTCGCGCTGACCGCCGGTGCCGTGCAGTTCGGCAACCGTCGCGGCCGCAAGGTCGTCAACATCGTGGCCGTCGAGGCCTGAGTCCGTACAGACTCGCTGTGAAGGGTGGGCCGGGATGATCCGGGCCCACCCTTCCGCTTTACCGCAGGACAACCTCATTTCTTCGCACGGGAGGCACCCCTCATGACCACCTTCGTGGACCGCGTCGAACTGCACGTCGCCGCGGGTAACGGAGGCCACGGCTGCGCCTCCGTGCACCGGGAGAAGTTCAAGCCGCTGGGAGGCCCCGACGGGGGCAACGGCGGCGACGGCGGCTCGGTGATCCTGGTCGTCGACTCGCAGGTCACCACGCTGCTCGAGTACCACCACTCGCCCAAGCGGAAGGCCGCCAACGGCAAGCCCGGCGCGGGCGGTCACCGCACCGGCGCGCTCGGCCCGGACATCGTGCTGCCGGTCCCGGACGGCACCGTGGTCATGGACCGCCGGGGCAACGTGCTGGCCGACCTGGTCGGCAACGGCACCAGCTTCGTCGCCGCCCAGGGCGGCCGCGGCGGCCTCGGCAACGCGGCGCTGGCCTCCGCCCGCCGCAAGGCCCCCGGCTTCGCGCTGCTCGGCGAGCCCGGCGAGGCCCGCGACATCGTGATGGAGCTGAAGTCCGTCGCCGACGTCGCCCTGGTCGGCTACCCGAGCGCCGGCAAGTCCTCGCTGATCTCGGTGCTCTCCGCCGCGAAGCCGAAGATCGCCGACTACCCGTTCACCACCCTCGTCCCCAACCTCGGCGTGGTCACCGCCGGCGAGACCGTCTACACGATCGCCGACGTGCCCGGCCTGATCCCCGGCGCCAGCCAGGGACGCGGCCTGGGCCTGGAGTTCCTGCGGCACGTCGAGCGCTGCGAGGTGCTGGTGCACGTGCTGGACTGCGCCACCCTGGAGCCCGGCCGCGACCCGCTCACCGACCTGGAGACCATCGAGGACGAACTCGCCCAGTACGGCGGCCTGGAGGACCGGCCGCGCCTGGTCGCGCTCAACAAGATCGACGTCCCGGACGGCCAGGACATCGCCGACCTGACCCGCGCCTCGCTGGAGGAGCGCGGCTACCGGGTCTTCGAGGTCTCCGCGCTCGCCCACAAGGGCCTGCGCGAACTCTCCTTCGCGCTGGCCGAGATCGTCGCCGCCGCGCGCGCCGCCAAGCCCGTCGAGGAGAACACCCGGATCGTCCTGCGGCCCACCGCCGTCGACGACGCCGGCTTCACCATCGAGGAGGAGGACGGCGCGTACCGGATCCGCGGCGGCAAGCCCGAACGCTGGGTCCGGCAGACCGACTTCGCCAACGACGAGGCCGTCGGCTACCTCGCCGACCGGCTGGCCCGGCTCGGCGTCGAGCAGGAGCTGTGGAAGATCGGCGCCAAGGAGGGCGACACCGTCATCATCGGCCCCGACGAGAACGCCGTCGTCTTCGACTGGGAGCCCACCATGGCCGCCGGCGCGGAGATGCTCGGCCGCCGCGGCGAGGACCACCGGATGGAGACCCAGCGCCCCGCCGTCGACCGCCGCCGCGAGCGGCAGCGCGGGCGGGACGCCGCGGAGCAGGAGTACCTGGACTTCGAGGCGCTCTCCTCGGGCCGCGAGGAGCTCGACCAGTAGGACCGGTCGGCCGCGGTGCGGCGGCCGGGGCACGACGGGGGCGCGGACCGTGAGGTCCGCGCCCCCGCGCGCGTCCTCGGGGAGGGCGTCGTCTCACACCTCGTCGCGATTTCGTGAGCCGCAATTCGGCTCGCTAGATTGCGGACGTGCACAGGGCGTGCACGGGCTCCTCGGAAAGGTCGGACTGATGGTGGATCAGTTGCTCCGCGAGGAGGTCGTCTCGGCGCGGCGGATCGTGGTGAAGGTCGGCTCGTCCTCGCTGACCACCGCCGCCGGCGGGCTGGACGCCGACCGGGTGGACGCCCTGGTCGACGCGCTGGCCAAGCTGCGGGCCCGGAAGGACGCGCCGGAGGTCGTGCTGGTCTCCTCCGGCGCGATCGCGGCCGGCCTGGCCCCGCTCGGACTGGCCGAGCGCCCCAAGGACCTGGCCCGCCAGCAGGCCGCCGCCAGCGTCGGCCAGGGCCTGCTGGTGGCCCGCTACACCGCCTCCTTCGCCCGCTACGGGGTGCGGGTCGGCCAGGTGCTGCTCACCGCCGAGGACGCCAGCCGCCGGGCGCACTACCGCAACGCGTACCGGACCCTGGACCAGCTGCTGACCATGGGCGCGATGCCGGTCGTCAACGAGAACGACACCGTCGCCACCGCCGAGATCAGGTTCGGCGACAACGACCGGCTGGCCGCGCTGGTCGCGCACCTGGTGCGGGCCGACCTGCTGGTGCTGCTCTCCGACGTGGACGGCCTGTACGACGGCGACCCGGCCAAGCCCGGCAGCAGCCGGATCGCGGTGGTGCGCGGCCCCGAGGACCTGGCCGGCGTGGAGATCGGCAGCGCCGGCAAGGCCGGCGTCGGCACCGGCGGCATGGTCACCAAGGTCGAGGCGGCCCGGATCGCCACCGGCGCGGGCATCCCCGTGGTGCTGACCGCCGCCAGCCAGGCCGCCGACGCGCTGGCCGGCCGCCCCACCGGCACGCTGTTCCCGCGCACCGGCAGCCGCTCCGCCGACCGGCTGCTCTGGCTGGAGCACGCCTCCTCCCCGCGCGGCGCGCTGACCCTGGACGACGGCGCGGTGGCGGCGGTCGTGCACGGCGGCAAGTCCCTGCTGCCGGCCGGGGTGACCCGGGTCGAAGGGGAGTTCGCCGCAGGCGATCCGGTCGACCTTCTTGGCGAAAACGGTCACATCGTCGCCCGCGGACTGGTCAACTTTGATGCGAGGGAGTTGCCCCGTCTGCTCGGCCGGTCCACCCGAGAACTGGCCCAGGAGCTCGGCGCCGCGTACGAACGCGAGGTCGTCCACCGCGACGACCTGGTCGTGCTGCGCGGCTGAGCGCGAGCTGCGGGGCCGGTACGGGGGGTGGGAGCAGCGGGCCGGGGGGCCCGCGCGACACGCTGAATGGGAGGCCGCCGGTGGTTCGCAGGCGGGAGGAAGCGCTGCCGGGGCAGAGGTCCGAGCGGCGGCTCACCAGCATCGAGGGCGGCCGGGGCGTCGAGCGGGACGTCGAGCGTCGGGTCCCGCAGGGGGCCGCGCCGGACACCGGGCGCGCGGCGCCGGGCGGGGCGGAGCGGGAGGTCGGGCCGGAATCCCCGCGGGAGAGGCCGGGAGAGGGGCCGGGGGAGGGGCCGCAGGAGACGGTGCGGGAGGCTCCCGACACGGCGGCCGGACGCGAACAGGCCCGGATGTGGCACGTGGTGCTGAGCGTGGCCGGGACCGCGACACCACTGCCCGAACTGCGGACCGCACTGGAGAAGCTCGCCCACGACCACTCGTTCTTCCTGACCGCCCGGTACGCCACCGACCACGCCGAGGTCCGCTACTGGGAGGAGGCCCGCGACCTGCACGACGCGGCGGCGATCGCGCTGCGGCTGTGGGGCGAGCACAAGGCCAGCGCGAAGCTCCCGGCCTGGGAGATCGTCGGCCTGGAGGTGGTGGACCGCCCGACGTACCACCAGCGGGTCGCGGAGGGCTTCGGCGATCCGCCGCCGCAGCTCGGCGGGGTGCACCCGTACTGAGCCGCCGGGCGCTCGGCGCTCCGGCGCGGCCCGGCGGGTCCCGGGGCGGCCCGGTGGGTTCCGGCGCGGCCCGGCGCGTGCAGGGGCGGCCCGGTGGGTTCCGGCGCGTGCAGGGGTGGCCCGGTGCGTGCAGGGGTGGCCCGGTGCCCCGCCCGGCGCGGACGTCTCAGCGGGCGAAATGCGGGACGGGGAACGGGGGTCGGCTCGCTAGGCTTGGCGGCATGAGCGATCCCACCGCCACCGCCGACAGCCCCGTCCTCGCCGCCGCGCGCCGTGCCCGGGAGGCGGCCGCCGCCCTGGCGCCAGTGCCGCGTTCGGTGAAGGACGCCGCGCTGCTGGCGATCGCGGACGCGCTGGTCGAGCGGTCCGCCGAGATCACCGCCGCCAACGCGCAGGACGTCGAGCGGGCCCGGGCGGCCGGCACCGCCGAGTCGGTGATCGACCGGCTGACGCTGACCGGGGAGCGGATCGCGGCGATCGCCGCCGACGTCCGCAGCGTGGTCGGCCTGCCCGACCCGGTGGGCGAGGTGGTGCGCGGCTACACCCTGCCGAACGGCCTCGACGTGCGCCAGGTCCGGGTGCCGCTGGGCGTGGTCGGCATCATCTACGAGGCCCGGCCGAACGTCACGGTGGACGCCGCCGCGCTCTGCCTGAAGTCCGGCAACGCGGTGCTGCTGCGCGGCTCGGGCTCCGCCTACCGCTCCAACACCGCGCTGGTGGAGGTGCTGCGCGCGGCGGTGGCCGGCGCGGGCCTGCCGGCCGACGTGGTCCAGCTGGTGCCGGGCGAGGGCCGCGAGTCGGTGCGGGAGCTGATGCGCGCCCGCGGCCTGGTCGACGTGCTGATCCCGCGCGGCGGCGCCTCGCTGATCCGCACCGTGGTCGAGGGCTCGACCGTCCCGGTGATCGAGACCGGCACCGGCAACTGCCACGTGTACGTGGACGCGCAGGCCGACCTGGCGATGGCCGTCGGCGTGCTGCTGAACTCCAAGGCGCAGCGGGTCAGCGTCTGCAACTCCGCCGAGACCCTGCTGGTGCACCAGGACGTCGCGGACGCCTTCCTGCCGCCGGCGCTGGCCGCGCTGGCCGCGGCCGGCGTCACCGTGCACGGCGACGACGCGGTGCTCAAGGCCGCCGAGGGCACCGGGGTGACGGCCGTCCCGGCGACCGAGGAGGACTGGGAGACCGAGTACCTCTCGCTCGACCTGGCCGCCGCCGTGGTGCCCTCGCTGGAGGCCGCGGTCGAGCACATCCGCCGCTACTCCTCCGGCCACACCGAGGCGATCGTCACCGGCTCGCAGGCCGCCGCCCGCCGCTTCACCCAGCTCGTCGACTCCACCACGGTGGCCGTCAACGCCTCCACCCGGTTCACCGACGGTGCGGAGTTCGGCTTCGGCGCGGAGATCGGCATCTCCACCCAGAAGCTGCACGCCCGCGGCCCGATGGGCCTGCCGGAGCTGACCAGCACCAAGTACATCGTCACCGGCGACGGGCACGTGCGCGGCGAGGCCCGGCAGACCGTCGGCGGCTGAGCCCGCTCCTCCGGTGGGTCCGGGCGGACGGTCGGCGCGGCTCGCGCGGCCGAATGCCGTAGTCCGTCCGGACCCGATCGGCCGGACCCACAGACAAACGACCCGGCCGGTAATACATTGAATCCGTGGCTGAGGATGTGGGGGGCTCGCCGTACTCCGACGGCGCCGACCACGGTGATGCGAACGACGAGTTCGCCGCCGTGGTCTTCGACGAGAGCTTCGTCCGCTCCGCCGCCGTGCACGAGCCGAGCGCCCTGGAGCGGCAACTCGCCGCCGCCGAGGCCCGGTTCGAGCCGGAACAGGCCGGAGCGACCCGGAGCTACGAGTTCACCGCGGGCAACGACGTGCTGCCGTTGGAGCTGCGCCCGTTGCCCGGCGGACTGGACGAGGACCGCTTCTACCCCGATCCGTGGTCGGGGTGCGACCGGCAGGAACGGCGCACCCGCCGCTCCCGGGTCCGCGCCTTCGATCCGCTGCGCGGCGGCGGCGTCGCCCAGCAGCGCTGGCACCGGCCGGTGGCCTGGGTGCTGGCCCTGGTGATGGGCGTCGGCCTGGTCGCGCTGTCGGTCGCCGCCGTGTACCGGGGCGTCGGCGGGGCCGCGCCGGAGTCGCCGGCCCGGCCGACCAGCGGCAGCAGCAGCCAGGGCGGCACCGGCGGCGCGCCGGCGGAGAGCGGTCCGTCCGCGGTCCCCGCGCAGTCGCCCGCGGTGGCCGTGGTCTCGGTCGGCTGACGGGCCCCGCGACTCCCGGAGCACCCAGGGCCGCCGTCGCGCGCTCGTTGCCCGCGCACCCTCGTCGTGGGCGGCCGACGAGTCTACCCTGGTGTCATGGGTGACCCGCGCGAGCCTCCTGGGGGCACGCCCGAGGGTGGTTCCAACGATGACGAGTTCCGGTCCGTCGTCTTCGACGAGTCGTTCGTCCGGGCTGCCCGGATCCAGGAGCCGTCCGCGCAGGAACGGCTGGCCGGCGCCCTGGGGCGGGCCACCCGGCGGCGCGGCTGGGGCCGGCTGGCGATGCCCCGGCAGGCGCTCGTCCTGCTGCTGGTGGTCGCGCTCGCGTTCGCCGCGGCCGTCTACTTCGGGATCAGCGCCCCGCGCGGCGAGGTCGTCCAGCCCAGCGGCACCCAGCTGACCGTCAGCCTCACCCCGCTCGCCCCCGCCGGCACGGTCACCGCGGCCGCCGACCGCGCCGACCCGTTCGCCGGGCTGCCCGCCGGGTACGCCGACGGCGCCGCCGGGTTCGGGCTCCCGGCCGCCGCCGCCACCGCCCACTTCACCGGCTCCCAGGTGCAGCGGGCGCTGGACTCCGTCCAGCACTACCTGGTGCTCTCCGAGCTGGCCCCGGCCACCCTGACCGCCAACGAGACCGCGCAGGTCCGCAAACTGCTCACGGCCGGTGAGCTCGCCCAGTACGACGACAGTACGAACGCGCCGCGCGACGACCAGCACCACGCCGCCACCGGCTGGATGGTCCGCTTCGACCCCGGGCAGGTCGACCTGGCCACCGCCACCGTCATGACCACCGGCAGCGTCCACGTCGGCGAACTCGACCCCGACACCCTCGAACTCACCGCCGACCACACCCTGGTGTACGCGCTGCGCCCGGCCGGCACCAGCAGCGACCCGGCGGTCACCCTGTACGCGGTGCGCCGGGCGGTGCGCATCGACGTCGGCCGCGCCGACCTGGACGCCGGGCGGCTGCGGGTGGTCGACGCGGCCGTGCAGGCCGGGCCCAGCTCCTGCACGGCCGGGCAGAGCGACTACCTGCAGCCGCTGCTGGCGACCACGGCGGGCGTCCGGTCGAGCAGCCCGCCGGCCGTCGACCCGGCCGACCACGGCAGGCCGGCCTGGCAGACCTGCGGGGTGATCGGGGCGATCACCGGGTGACCGGGTCGTCGGACCGTCCGGCCGTCCGGTCAGTCCCGGGTCTCGCCGTTCTTGGCGCTGTCGTCGTCGCCGCCGCTGCCGTTGCTCCGGCCGGCGCCGGTGAAGGTGTCGCGGAGCTTGCCGCCGACCGTGCCGACGCCGTTGCCCAGGTCGCGCAGCAGGCCCATCAGCGGGTCCTTGCTGTCCTTCATCGACTGCGAGTACGACTCGGCGGCGGCCTTCCACTGCGCGCTGACCGAGGCGTCCGGGTCGTCGCCCCGGCGCGGGTACGCCCCCGCCATGATCGAGCGGTACTCCTCGCTCTCCGCCCACTTCTTCAGCTGCGCCACCCGCACCACCGCGAACGGGTGCGACTGCGGCAGCACCTGGAGCAGCTTCAGCACGCTGTCGCGCAGGTCGCCGGCCTTGTCGTACTCGGCGGCCTGCTCCAGGAACGCGTCCACGTTCATCTCGGCCATGTGCGCGCCGCCGGCCAGCTTCATCAGCGCCCGCATCGACGCCTGCAGGTCCTGGCCCGCCAGCAGGCCGGCCCGGTCGCTGGACAGCTCGGCCTTGCGGAACCACTCCTTGAGCGCGGTGATCAGCGCCATGATCGCCAGGTTGCCCAGCGGTATCCAGGCGATCCGGGTCGCCAGGTTGGTGAGGATCAGCAGCATCGTCTGGTAGACGGCGTGCCCCGACATCGCGTGACCGACCTCGTGGCCGATCACCGCGCGCAGCTCCTCCTCGTCCATCAGCTCGACCAGGCCGGTGGTGACCACGATCACCGGGGTCTCCATGCCGATGCAGTACGCGTTGACCTTCGGGTCCTGCGAGACGTACAGGTCCGGGACCTTCTCCAGGTCGAGGAGGTACGCGGCGTCCCGCACCATGTCGTACAGCTCGGGGAACTGGCGCTCCGACGTCTTGACCGCCGTGGCCAGGAACATCAGGCGCACGCTGCGCTCCGACACCAGGCCGGCCAGCTTCTTCAGGACGTCGTCGAAGCCGCTGAGCTTGCGCAGCGCCACCAGGCCGGAGCGGTCCGCCGGGTGCTCCCAGGCCCGGGTGGAGATCTCCGGGAAGCGCTGGCGCCGGCGGCTCGGTGCGGAACCCTTGGTCATGTCGGTCATTGAGTACCTCTCCTGGATCGACGCCGGCACCGGCCTCCCCGGCCGGCCCCCGCTGCTTTCCACTTCAACGTCGCTGTGTACGTACTCGTCCCCGCGGTCACGCTACGCCGTCCGGACCGGCCCGGGGAGGGCCCGGAACCGTTCTCCGCACGCCCTGCGGACACCCCGGGGGTGCCGGGCGGTCGCGGCGGTAAACGGGACTACCCTGGCAGTGCCGTACCGAACAAGGAGCTCCGTGATGTCCTCTGCCGCCCTGGTCCAGCTCGCCGGACCGATCTCCAGCGAGAACGGTCCCGGTCTGTTCCTGCGGATCATCCTGATCGCCTCCTTCGTCGGAGTCGGCCTGATGGTCTGGGCGCTGGCCCGGGCGAGCCGGGACGGCGCCAAGCGCGACGCGTCGCGCGCCAGCGCCGCCCGCGAGAGCGAGCGCACGGCCGAACGCTCGGCCGACCAGCCGGGCTGAGCGCGCGGCCGACCAGCCGGGCTGAGCGCCCCCGCCGGGCCGCCCGACCCGGCTTCCGGGCGCGGATCCGGGGCCGGGCACCGGGCGCACCCGCGTGCGGACGGCCGGACCGCGGCTCACGACGGGTCAGACGCGGTGGGCCGCCGCGCGGTTGCGCGTCAGCCCCCCGTACGATGAGCGCGCGGGCCGCACGGTCCGTGACCGCCTGGTCCTCACACCGAGCCGAGAAGGTCCCGCAGACCATGACCACTGCCGCCCTGCCCGCCATCGCCCGCCTCGCCGAGGAGGGTGGTAACCACGACAGCCTGAACCCCCTGCTGACCGGCGGCTCGGCGCTGTTCATCCTGCTGCTCCTGCTGTTCATCACCACCCGCTTCAACCGGGACCGCTGACCCGCCGGCCACCGACCGGTGGCCGACCGGTCGCGCCGCCGTCCCGTCCGCTGAAGCACCCGCGGCCCCGGGGCGGCGGGCGCCCGGCGGTGCGCCGGACGCACCGCGCGGTGCGTCCGGGGCCCGTCGGAGGGCGGAACCCCCGGGACATCCGGGTCGCGTAAGGTGTGGCGCCATGAGAGAGCAGGTCGAGACCTCTGGGGCGAACGCGGCGCCGGGCACCTCCGCGCCGGGCGAGGGTTCGCGCAGGCGACGGCTGGGCGTGATGGGCGGCACCTTCGACCCCATCCACCACGGGCACCTGGTCGCCGCCAGCGAGGTGGCGAGCGCCTTCCAGCTGGACGAGGTGATCTTCGTCCCCACCGGGCAGCCCTGGCAGAAGTCCGACCGGCAGGTCTCGCCGCCCGAGGACCGCTACCTGATGACGGTGATCGCCACCGCCGAGAACCCCCAGTTCTCGGTCAGCCGGATCGACATCGACCGCGACGGCCCCACCTACACCGTGGACACCCTGCGCGACCTGCGCAGCCTCCACCCCGACGCCGAACTCTTCTTCATCACCGGCGCCGACGCCCTCGCCCAGATCATCTCCTGGCGCTCCTCCGAGGAACTCTTCGAACTCGCGCACTTCATCGGCTGCACCAGGCCGGGCCATACTCTCTCCGACACCGGCCTGCCGGTCGGCGGCGTCTCGCTGGTCGAGGTGCCCGCGCTCGCCATCTCCTCCACCGACTGCCGGGTGCGCGTCGCCAAGGGCGAACCCATCTGGTACCTGGTGCCGGACGGCGTGGTCCGATACATCCACAAGCGGGCGCTGTACGCGTCGGCCCGGCCTTGATGCCCCCAGGAGGGACGACGTGACCGGAACGTCCGACGACCAGAACTGGTTCGGCCAGCAGCAGCCCCCCCAGCCCCGCCGGCCCCACCCGCAGCCCGAGCAGCAGCCGCAGCCCGGGTACTACGCGCAGCAGCAGGGCTACCAGGGCTACGAGCAGCAGCCGGGTTACGAGGGCTACGAGCAGGCGCAGCCGCAGCCGCAGTCGCCGCAGCAGGGGTACGGGCAGGGCGGCGGCCAGTACGACCACCAGTACGACCAGTACGGCGCCCAGTACCCGCAGGACCCGTACGGCGGTGGTGGCGGGCAGCAGGGCGGGTACCAGCAGGCGCAGGGGTACGAGGCGTCCGGGTACGGGGCCGCGGGATACGAGGCGTCCGGGTACGAGGCTTCCGGGTACGAGGCTTCCGGGTACGAGCAGGGCGGCTACCGCCAGGGCGGGTACGAGCAGACCGGGTACCAGCAGGGCGGCTACGAGGCGCAGGGGTACGAACAGCAGGGCCACGGACGGCAGTTTGGCGAGCAGCGCGGGGGCCGGGAGGCGTACGGGCAGCAGCCCCACGACCCCTACTACGGGCAGCAGCCGCCCGCGCAGGGGCTCTACCGGGAGCCGGCCGCGGCGCCCGGGCAGGCGCCGGTGGCGCCGGTGAACCCGGTGGGCGGGGCGGGCGCGGGCCCGGTCGGGCCGACCGCTGCGGTGGTGCCGCCGCGGGCGCGGCCGGGGGCGGCACCGGTGGCCGAGCCGGCGGCGGAGCCGTCCGAGCAGGTCGGCGGTCGGGCGGCGGCAGCGGCGGCGGCCCGGGCGAAGGCCAAGGGCGGGGACTCGTACACCACGGGCGAGTTCAGCTTCGTCGACGAGCAGACGGAGGAGTCCGAGGACGCGATCGACTGGCTGAAGTTCGCCGAGTCGCGCAGCGAGGTGCGGGCCGAGCGCCGGCGCCGGCTGCGCAACCGGCTGGTCTCGCTGCTGGTGGTGGTGGCGGTGCTGGCGGCGGGCGGGGTGGGCTACCTGTGGTGGGCCGGGAAGCTCGGCGGTGGCGACGACGCGACCGAGGCGATCGGCGGTCGGTACGTGAACGTGGTGCACCTGCGCGACCCGCAGGGCAAGGTCACCACCGCGCTGCTGGTCGACGACGAGGGCGGGAAGAAGGCGACCGTGCTGCTGCTGCCGGACACCCTGCAGCTGCCCAGCAACGGGGCCTCCGTCAGCACCACGGTCGGCAAGTCCCTGGACGAGGTCGGCGCCTCCGCCACCCGTGACGGCCTGACCTCGGTGCTCGGCGCCAAGGTGGCCGGCACCTGGCGGCTGGACACCCCCTACCTGCTGCTGCTGGTCTCCCAGCTCGGCGGCATCAAGGTCGACACCAACGCCGAGGTGCGCGAGGACGGCAAGCCGGACGGCAAGGTGCTGGCCCCGGCGGGCAAGGACGTCCTGCTGAACGGCCACGCCGCCGTCGCGTACGCGACCCTGCAGGCGCCCGGGGAGGACCGGGGCGCCCAGCTGGCCCGCTTCGGCCAGGTGATGTCCGCGGTGATCAACGCGATGCCGGTCACCATGGCGGACGCGACCGACGACGTGCGCCGGATGAACTCGGTCGCCGACCCGTCGCTCCCGGAGAGCGCGCTGGCCGGCGTGCTGGTCAACCTGGCCAAGCAGGCGAAGGCGGGGCACCTGTCCACCGCCGTGCTCACCACCAAGGCCGACGGCACCCTGGACGACGCCACGGCGGGCAAGCAGGTGAAGGAGATCCTCGGCGGTGCCCTCGGCAGCGCCAAGGGCACCGGCGGCTCCACCCGGGTCACCCTGGTCAACGCCGCCGGCAACGACACCGCGGTGGCCGCCGCGCAGGTCGCGGTGATCAACGCGGGCATGGACGCGCTGCCGTCCAGCGCCAAGGCGCCCGACCAGGCGGTCTCCGAGATCCGCTACACCGACGACGCCAAGCAGCCGGCCGCCCTCACCCTGGCGACCAGCATGGGACTGCCGGACTCGGTGGTGAAGAAGGTCACCGAGGCGCAGAACGCGGACCTGGTGCTGGTGGTCGGCAAGGACTACCAGCCGCCGTCGCAGAAGACCCAGTGAGCGGCGTCGGCCGGGGTACGGCGGGGCGGTGCGGCGGAGCGGCGCGGGGCGGGGTGCGGGGCGGCGCGTGGGGCGGTCGGAGGGCCCGGGCGGAAAACGCTCGGGGGCTCCGCCGCGTTCGTGAGATCCTGGGTGGGTATCCCCACAGCCGATCCGGAAGAGCATCGTGACCGTCACCGACCGAAGCCAGGAACTCATCACCGTCGCCGCGCAGGCGGCGGCCGACAAGCTGGCGCACGACATCATCGCCTTCGACGTCAGCGAGGTGCTGTCGATCACCGACGCCTTCCTGATCGCCTCCGCCGCGAACGACCGCCAGGTGCGGGCGATCGCCGAGGAGATCGAGGACCAGCTGCGCGAGAAGCTCGACACCAAGCCGGTGCGCCGGGAGGGCGAGCGCGAGGGCCGCTGGATCCTGCTCGACTACCTCGACATCGTGGTGCACGTCCAGCACTCCGAGGAGCGTTCCTTCTACTCGCTCGACCGCCTGTGGAAGGACTGCCCCGAGCTGCCGCTCCCCGAGGACGCGCTGGCCACCCGCAACCGGCCGGAGAACGCCGTCACCGACGCGGCCGGCAACGCCGTCTCCGGGGGCGACCTCTGAGCCGCCCCGGGGCCTGGCCGCGCATCGTCTTCTGGCGGCACGGCCAGACCTCCTGGAACCTCGAATCGAGGTTCCAGGGCAGCACCGACATCGAGCTCACCGAGCAGGGCGTCTTCCAGGCCCAGCGGGCGGCCCGACTGCTCGCCGGGCTCCGGCCCGACCTGCTGGTCTCCTCCGACCTGCAGCGGGCCCGGCGCACCGCCGCGGAGCTCTCCGCGCTCACCGGCCTCGAAGCGCACCACCACGAGGGCCTGCGGGAGGCCTACGCGGGGGAGTGGCAGGGGCTCACCAAGACCGAGATCCAGGCCCGCTACCCGGAGCAGTACCGGGCGTGGACGAACGGCGAGCAGGTCCGGCGCGGCGGCGGCGAGCTGGCCACCGAGGTGGCCGACCGCTCCGTTCCGGTGGTGCTGGACGCGGTGGAGAAGCTGCCGGAGGGCGGCACCCTGGTGGTGGTCAGCCACGGCGGCACCATCCGCACCATGATCGGCCGGATGCTGGGCCTGGAGCCGGAGCTGTGGGAGCGCTTCGGCGGCCTCTCCAACTGCTGCTGGTCGGTGCTCGGCCTGGACTCCCGCGGCTGGCGGTTGCTGGAGCACAACGCGGGCACCCTGCCGCAGCCGGTCATCGGCGACGAGACCTGAGGCGGTGGCCCGAGGCCCGAGGCGCAAGCCGAGGCCGGACCTGACGACCGACCGACCCGGATTTCACAGTTCCGGCTCTGACCAGCTAGAGTCTTCCTCGTTCGCAGCGAAGAACGCAGACGGGAAACCGGGGGCGGAAGTCGCGGAACTGCGGGGCTATAGCTCAGTTGGTAGAGCGATTGCATGGCATGCAATAGGTCAGGAGTTCGATTCTCCTTAGCTCCACTCCGCACCGGTGGTCCGTGAGTGGTCGTCAGTGTCGCGGGGCTATAGCTCAGTTGGTAGAGCGATTGCATGGCATGCAATAGGTCAGGAGTTCGATTCTCCTTAGCTCCACAGCAGTTCCGCGAGGCCGCCGCCCGAACAGGGTGGCGGCCTTCGGTGTCTCCGCAGCCGCCCTCGCGGCCGGTCCCACGGCTGCTCGCGGGGGTGCCGGAACGGATTAGGGCCGGGGGCGCCGAACGTGTACAGTTGTCGATGTCGCCGAGGGAAACCGCAGGTGACAGCAGTAACAGCATGGGGCTATAGCTCAGTTGGTAGAGCGATTGCATGGCATGCAATAGGTCAGGAGTTCGATTCTCCTTAGCTCCACAGCAGTCCGGAGGCCGTCCCGCGAGGGGCGGCCTCCGGCCGTTCACGGGACTTCCCTGCCGAGCGGGGCGCGGGGCCGCTACGGTCGTGCCATGGCCGACCTGGTGCGAAAACGGAACGACGAACTCGCCCGGATACTCCACCAGCTCGGCTGGAGCCCGGAGCGGCTGGCCCGCGAGGTGAACGCGGTGCTCCCGGCCGGCATGGCGATCAGCTCCACCGCGCCGTACAAGTGGCGCGACCGTGGCATGGTGCCGCGCTCGCCGCACGACCAGACCGTCTGCGAGGTGCTCGGCCGCAGCGTCGGCATCGCGGTCACCTACGAACAGCTCTGGGGCCGGATGGGCTCCCACCGGGGCGCGAAGATGCTCTCCCCCCGGCTGCTGACCGATCCGTGGACCGCCGGCACCGCGCAGACCGCGCTCCACGAGGCGGGGGCCGACGGCGCCCCGGTCCGGCTGACCGACCTGTTCCGCGGCGACGAACTGGAGCAGGCGGCCCGGCACTGGGCCTCTCCGCCGCCGCCGGTCACCGGGGGCGAGGGCGCGCTGCGGATCGCCCCGGAGCAACTGGCCGACCTGCGGCTGTCCTACGAATCCAAGCAGCGCCTGGAACGCGCTTACGGCGGCGGTCTGATCCTCGACCTCGCCAAGGCCGAACTCGCCATGGTCGGCAAGTTGTTGGAGCTCGGCAACTACGACGAGCCGCTCGGCCGGGAGCTGTACGGCGCGGCCAGCAGGCTGGCCCGGCTGGTCGGTTGGGCCAACTACGACATGGGCAACGACGCCGCCGCCCAGCGGGCCTTCGTCGCCGCGCTGCGGGCCGCGCACGTCTCCGGCGACCCGCGGCTCGGCGTCGGCGTGGTCGGCTGCCTCGCCGTCCAGGCGACGTACAACCCCGGCGGGCGGGGGCTGGACCCGGTGGCGATGCTCTCCACCGCGCTGCGCGCCGCCGAAGGCGTGCTGACCCCGCGCGAGCGGGCCCTGCAACTGGGGCGGATCGCCCGGGCGCACGGCCGCAAGGGGGAGCAGATCAGCGCCGAGGCGGTCGCCGAGCGGGCGTTCCGTGAGCTGGCGGACGTGGAGGGGCACGCCCAGGAACGGGCCGACCTGGAGGGCATGGTCGGCGAGGGGTACCTGCTGCTCGGCGAGCACGGGCGGGCGCGCGGCCTGCTGCTGACCGCGATCGACTCCCTCGCGGGCGAGCGGGCCCGGGCCAAGGCGCTGTTGATGGTGCGCCTCGCCGACTCCTACCGGCGCACCGGCGAGCGGGCCGAAGCCGAACGCACCGCCGACCGGGCCCGGCTGCTCGCCGCCGGCATGCAGTCGGCGCGAGTGGCCCGGGCCCTGCGGGACTTCGACACCGCGATGCGCGCGGAGGCGTAGTGGCGGGGGATCGACGCGGTGGGGCGGAACGGGGTTGAGGGGGTGCGGTACCCTGAGCCCATGCGAACTGTGCGCCTGCTCCTTAGCCGGCCGCGCTGACCAGGACCGGTCTGTAGGCCGGAGTCGGCGTGGCGTCCCCTCCTGCGGAGGGGTTTTCTGCTTTCTACGGCCTGTTCGCTGACTGATGACGATGGAGCCCGAAGGACCATGAGCGAGACGACCCCCGCTTCCGGCTCGGCCGAAGCCGCCACCGAGCCTTTCCGCTACGGCGCCGCGCTGGCCGCCGAGATCGAGTCCCGCTGGCAGGACCTGTGGGAGAAGGAGGGGACGTTCGACGCCCCCAACCCGACCGGCCCGCTGGCCGACGGCTCGCCCGTCGCCGCGAAGCCCCACAGCTTCATCATGGACATGTTCCCGTACCCGTCGGGCGCCGGCCTGCACGTCGGCCACCCGCTGGGCTACATCGCCACCGACGTGTACGCCCGCTTCCAGCGGATGAACGGGCACAACGTCCTGCACACCCTGGGCTACGACGCCTTCGGCCTGCCCGCCGAGCAGTACGCGGTGCAGCACGGCGTGCACCCGCGGGTGTCCACCGAGGACAACATCGCCAACATGCGCCGGCAGCTGCGCCGGCTGGGCCTGGGCCACGACTCGCGCCGGTCGATCTCCACGATCGACCCCGAGTACTACCGCTGGACCCAGTGGATCTTCCTGCAGATCTTCGACTCCTGGTACGACGAGGCCGCCGCCAAGGCCCGCCCGATCGCCGAGCTGGTCGCCGCGTTCGAGTCCGGCGAGCGCGAGGTGCCGGGCGGCCGCGCCTGGGCCGAGCTGTCCGGCGTCGAGCGGGACGAGGTGCTGGGCGAGTACCGGCTGGCCTACTCCAAGGAGGTGCCGGTCAACTGGTGCCCCGGGCTGGGCACCGTGCTGGCCAACGAGGAGGTCACCGCGGACGGCCGCTCCGAGCGCGGCAACTTCCCGGTGTTCAAGTCGAACCTGCGCCAGTGGATGATGCGCATCACCGCCTACGCGGACCGCCTGATCGACGACCTGGACCTGCTGGACTGGCCCGAGGCGATCAAGCTGCAGCAGCGCAACTGGATCGGCCGCTCCGAGGGCGCCCGGGTGGACTTCACGGTCGGCGGCGACACCGTCACCGTCTTCACCACCCGCCCCGACACCCTGTTCGGCGCCACCTACATGGTGCTGGCGCCCGAGCACGCCCTGGTCGACACGGTCGTCCCCGCCGAGTGGCCGGCCGGGACGCGCGAGGAGTGGACCGGTGGCGCCGCCAACCCGGCCGACGCCGTCGCCGCCTACCGGGCCGCCGCCGCTGCCAAGTCCGACGTGGAGCGCCAGGCGGACGCCAAGGTGAAGACCGGTGTGTTCACCGGCGCCTTCGCGACCAACCCGGTCAGCGGCGAGCAGATCCCGGTGTTCATCGCCGACTACGTGCTGATGGGCTACGGCACCGGCGCGATCATGGCCGTCCCGGCGCACGACAGCCGTGACTTCGCCTTCGCCCGGGCCTTCAACCTGCCGATGCGCTGCGTCGTGCAGCCCACCGACGGGCGCGGCGAGGACCCGCACGGCTGGGACGACGCCTTCGACACCTACGACTCGGTGCTGGTCAACTCCGAGCGCGAGGACCTGTCGCTGAACGGCCTGTCGGTGGTCGACGCGAAGGCCCGCGTCACTGCCTGGCTGGGCGAGCGCGGCATCGGCGAGGGCACCGTCAACTACCGCCTGCGCGACTGGCTGTTCAGCCGCCAGCGGTACTGGGGCGAGCCCTTCCCGATCGTCTACGACGAGACCGGCGCGATGCACGCGCTGCCCGAGTCGATGCTGCCGGTCGAGGTCCCCGAAGTGGACGACTACTCGCCGCACACCTACGACCCCGACGACGCCGCGTCCTCCCCGAAGACCCCGCTGTCCCGCAACGAGGAATGGGTCAACGTCGAGCTGGACCTGGGCGACGGCGTCAAGACCTACCGCCGCGAGACCAACACCATGCCCAACTGGGCGGGTTCCTGCTGGTACGAGCTGCGCTACGTCGACCCGGTCAACTCCACCTCGGTGGTCGACCCGGCCAACGAGGCCTACTGGATGGGCCCGACCGCCGAGAAGCCCGCCGGCGGTGTCGACCTGTACGTCGGCGGTGCCGAGCACGCCGTGCTGCACCTGCTGTACGCCCGCTTCTGGCACAAGGTGCTGCACGACCTGGGCCACGTCTCCTCGGTCGAGCCGTTCCACAAGCTGTTCAACCAGGGCATGATCACCGCGGACGTCTACCGCGACGCCCGGGGCTTCCCGGTGCCCGCGGCCGAGGTCGTGGACCCGGAGGGCAACGGCCAGTACTTCTGGCAGGGCGAGCCGGTCCGCCGCGAGGCGGGCAAGATGGGCAAGTCGCTGAAGAACGCGGTCGCCCCCGACGAGATCGCCGACGAGTACGGCGCGGACACGCTGCGCCTGTACGAGATGGCGATGGGCCCGCTGGACGTCTCCCGCCCCTGGGACACCCGGGCCGTGGTCGGCTCGTACCGCTTCCTGCAGCGGCTGTGGCGCAACATCGTCTCGGAGGTCACCGGCGAGCTGGTGGTGACCGAGGAGGAGCCGGACGAGGCGACGCTGCGCGCGCTGCACAAGACGATCGACGGCATCCGCGGCGACATGGCGGGCATGCGGTTCAACACGGCGGTGGCCAAGGCCATCGAGCTGAACAACTTCCTGGTGAAGCGTGGCTCCACGCCGCGTTCGGTCGCCGAGCGGATCGTCCTGCTGGTCGCCCCGCTGGCCCCGCACATCGCCGAGGAGCTGTGGCGCCGTCTGGGCCACGAGCAGTCGCTGGCCTTCGCCGACTACCCGGTGGCCGACCCGACCTACCTGGTCGACGACACCGTGACCTGCGTCGTGCAGATCAAGGGCAAGGTCAAGGCCCGCCTGGAGGTCCCGCCGTCGATCTCGGACGCCGAGCTGGAGGCGCTGGCCCTGGCGGATCCGGCCGTGGTCGCGGCCGTCGGCGGCGCGGAGGTGCGCAAGGTCATCGCCCGCGCGCCGAAGCTGGTGAACATCGTCACCGCCTGACGCGACACCGGCCGACACGCCGTCGGCCGGACCGGGCCGGCCGTCCCCGCAGCGGGGCGGCCGGCCCTTCGCCGTCCGCGGGCCCGGGCGAGCGGGCAGGCGGAGGAACGCGAGCACGGATGAGAACACGGGTAGGTAGGGGAACGCGGACAAGGACAGCTCCGTTCTTCGAGTGGACGTGGAAGCGGCCGGCGAATTCAGGGAGATCGCTTGGGGGACATCCCTGAGCTGTCCCTGATCTCGGCCGCGAGGAGTGTCTGCGGCCTGCTGTCGGCCGCCGCTCCGGGCTACGGTGGAGTTCCGGCGGCGAACGGGCCGCGCCGGGCGGCCCTCGGCCGGTCACGGGCGGAAGGTGGGCTCCCGATGGAAGCGCTCGGTGTGGTGGTGGCGCTGGTCGCGCTGTTCGGGGTGGCGCTGCTGGTGATGGCGGTGGTCGGGACGGTGAAGGCGGCGAAGGCGGTGGCGGCCAAGGTCGACCGGCACAGCGCCAACGCCCAGCGGGCGGTGGAGAACGCGGCCCTGAAGGCGAAGAGCTTCGCCAAGCCGGGCGAGCAGGGCAGGATCGCCGCACTGCGGCTGTCCCTGCGCACCTCGTTGGACTCCACCCGCCAGGTCCTGCAGGCCGGCCTCCCGCAGGATGGTCAGCTCACCGACGCGCTCCACCTGCTCGCCCGCCTCGACTCCCACGCGGCGGAACTCGACGCCGAACTGCGCATGCTGGAACGGGAGCCGATGAACGGTCGGGTCGCCGCCAAACTCCCCGAACTGCGCGAGCGGGCCGAGCGGATCACCCACTCCGCGGACTCCCTGCGCTGGGCCGCCCAGGACCGGATGCGCCGCTTCGCCGACGACGAACTCGCCCGCCTCGGCAAGGAGTGCCAGGACGAGGCCGGAGCCCTGCGCCACTGGACCCCCGCCGACCCCGCCGGGTCCGCCACCGGCCAGGCCACCGAGGCCTCCGCCGCCGGAGCGGACTCCACCGCCACGGCCGCGTCCTCCGCCGAGGACCCCGCCGACCGTCGCAAGGGACTCGGCTCCGGTCGTCCGAGCAGTGCCGAGGAACTGCTCGGGCTGGCCGCCGAACCGCTCTCCCGCCTCGCCGACCGCCTCCGCAAGCCGAATCCGGCGGGCCCCAACCGATCCTGACCCCGCGTCACGAACCGGTTGCTCTCCGTGCTCGGAGAAGTTACCCGCCCTCCCTGGGGCAAAACCACCGAATAACGAGCGCTGTCCTCCCGGCCCCGCGGCGGGTAACCTCCGGCTCATGCCCGGCCACCTCGCACTTGTCACGGATTCCACCGCGTACCTGCCCCAGCAGGCGGTGGACCGGCACCGCATCCGGGTGGTGCCGCTCAGCGTCGCGGTGGACGACGGGGTCTTCGCGGAAGGCGTCGAGATCTCCCCGAAGGACGTGGCCGAGGCCCTGCGCTCCAAGCGGCGGGTGACGACCTCCCGTCCCAGCCCCGAGACCTTCGCCGCCGCCTACCGGGCGGCCGCCGAGGCCGGCGCGCGCGGCATCGTCTCGATCCACCTGTCGGCCGAGCTCTCCGGCACGGCGGATGCCGCCCACCTGGCCGCCTCCGCTGTGCAGGTCCCGGTCCGGGTGGTCGACAGCCGGCTCGTCGGCATGGCGTTGGGGAGCTGCGTGCTGGCCGCCGCCGAGTCGGCCGCTGCGCTGGACGCGGCCCGCGCCGCTTCGATGCCCGGCGTCGACGGGGGCAGTGGCGGTGCGGGCGACAGGGCCGTCGAGGCGGACCTTGACCTGGTGGTTGCCGCGGCCGATAACCGGGCCGCCGGCACCGCGGGCTTCTTCTACGTCGACACGCTGGAGCACCTGCGGCGGGGCGGCCGGATCGGAACCGCCCAGGCGCTGGTCGGCTCCGCACTGGCGGTGAAGCCCCTGCTGCACCTGGCCGGAGGCCGGATCGAGCCGCTGGAGAAGGTCCGTACGGCCTCCCGTGCGATCGCTCGGCTGGAGGAGATCGCCGTCGAGCGGGCGGCGCAGCAGCCGGTGGACGTCACCGTTCACCACCTGGCCGCCGAGCACCGGGCCGAGCCGTTGGCGGAACGCCTGGGCGAGCGGATCCCCGGCCTGCGGGAGCTCTACGTCAGTGAGGTGGGCGCCGTGATTGGTGCGCACGTCGGCCCCGGTCTGCTGGCCGTGGTGGTGTCTCCGATCGTCGGATCATCTGAGTGAAGTTGGTCGGGGTCACCCGTTCGGGCGACAGGAGTTATCCACAGGCCCGAGTTATCCACAGGTGCGGACGAATTCTCTGACGGTTCGCCGGTGTCGTCCTACCGTCCTCGCCATGAGGACCATCACCACACCCCAGAACCGTCGTCGCCAGACCATCGAAACCGCCCGGACCAGGCTCGACCGGATCCTCCCGCTCGACCCGTCCGCCAGGACCGACCCGGCCGAACCGCCGGAGGACGGTCGCGGCGCCGCCGGGGGTGCGGACGCCGGGCTGCCCGAACCCGACCCGTCGGACGGGCCGATGCCGACGACCGCCGACCCGCCGCCGACACTGCCCTCGGCACGCCTCCTCCCGGTGCACGGCACGCCCGGGTCCCCTCCGCATCCGGTGCCCGGGGTCACCTGGGCGAACGCCCGCCCCGATCCGAGGGACGACAGCCCGTCGCTCCTCGCCCGCGGCCGACCCGGCACGCGGGCGGAACGGGACCCGCCCCACGGAACGGCCGATGACAGCACTCCGCCGGACGGTCGGCCGACCGAGAGCAGACCGGACCCGGAGCTGGATGTGCCATCGGCCGGTCCGGCCCCACCCGCGAATCCCGCCGACACCTCCCCCTACCAACGCGTCCCGCCGAAACCGTCCTGGCGACTCCGTTTCCCCACCGTGTTCGCCCTCGACCGCCGAGCCGTACTCGGCCTGAGCGTCCTCCTCGTCCTCGCCACGGGCTACGCCGTACAGCACTTCTGGCTAGGTCGACCGCATCCCGTGGCCGTCCCGGTCATCGCCATGGCCGAATCCGCCGCCGGCCAGGCCCCGGCCGGAGTCCCGGCGCTCCAGCCGACCGGGCCGCCCCTCGTCATCGACATCGCCGGAAAAGTCCAACAACCCGGCCTACGAACCCTCCCCGCGGGTTCAAGGGTCGCCGACGCCCTGACCGCAGCCGGCGGGCCGCTCCCCGGCACCGACACCAGCCTCCTCAACCTCGCCCGCCCACTCACCGACGGAGAACAGATCCTGGTGGGCACCGACCCCCTCCCCGGCGGCACGGCGCCGACCGGACCCGTGGGCCCCGTCAGCCTCAACCACGCCGGCGCGGACCAACTCGACTCGCTCCCCGGAGTGGGACCCGCCCTGGCCCAACACATCCTCCAGTACCGCCTCACCCACGGCCCCTTCCAATCCCTCGACCAACTCCGCCACGTCCCCGGCATCGGCCCCCGCAAGTACGAAGACCTCAAACCGCTGCTGACCCTCTGACGATCCACTGACCGACCGCCCGGCCACCGCCGCCCGACCCATGTGGCCCGCTGTCCTCCGCCGAACGGCGCCACGTGCTCTGTCCGGGTCGCACCCTGACGCGCGACCACCGAGACAACGCCGACGCACTGACAGGAGGTTGCCCCTGGAACCAGACCGCCCACCCTCCCTGCCCGGAACGCTGCGGGCAGCCCGCCCGAAAGGCCTTGGCTCCGCCGCCGACCGCCGTCCACGCCGAGAGGAGGCGCCCCGTGCCGGTCACACCTTCCACCAGCCGCTCACACGCCGACTACCGGCTGCTCCTCCCGGCCGTCACCGCATGGGCCGTGACGTCCGCCGTCATCGGCCTGGATCCGGGTCGTCACCCTCTGCTGCTCGTGGCCGCGTCGGCAGCCGCGCTGGCCTCCTGCGCCCTGCTCACCACGAAAGGACCCCGCCGCTCGATCCACCGCCTGACCGCCGCCGTCCTGCTGACCGCCGCGACGGCGGCGACCACCACCGTCCTGCACACCACCGACCTGCACCGAGGCCCGCTACCCGCACTAGCCCGTCCACCCGCACCGCTCGCACCACCTACGCCACCCGCACCGCCCGTACCGTCCGCACCGCCCGCCGAGGCCGGGAAGCCGGCCGGCGATGACGAGCGGGCCACTGCGGAACGGTCCGTGGGTGGGAGGCCCGATAACCCCGAAGTCACTGTCGAGCTGACCGTCACCGGCGATCCGAAGCAGCGCGGCCCGCACCCCCAGGGCGGCTCGCCCCTCCGGCTGACCCTCACCATCCCCGCACTCGTCACCCGAGTCCGCGTCGACCCACTGCCGCACGGTGGCCCGACAGCGGACCTCGCCACCCGAACACCCGTCACCCTGCTGATCCGTTCCCAGGAGGACTATCCATGGCAACAGTTGATCCCCTCCACCGAACTCGAACTGCGGGCGGAGGTGCTGCCGGAGCGGCCGGCGGCGGCCGGCGGCCGGTCCCGGGCCGACTCCGCGGCACTGCTCGTCCCGCAAGGGAAGCCGCGCGTCACCGCGCCGCCGAACCTCCCGCAGCGGCTCGCGGCACACCTGCGCGAAGGGCTGCGCGACGTCTGCGACCACCTGCCGCCGGACCCGCGCGGGCTGCTCCCCGGGCTGGTGGTGGGGGACGTCTCACGGCTGCCCGACGACCTGGCGGACGCGTTCCGGGCCACCGACCTCGGCCACCTGGTCGCGGTGAGCGGTGCCAACCTGGCGATCGTCCTGGCCGTCCTGGTCGGCGGCACGCCCAGCGAACCCGACGCTGCCGCCCGCGGCGGCCTGGCCGGGAGACTGGGCCTCTCGTTCCGCACCACGGCCCTGCTCGGTACCGTGCTGACGCTGGCGTTCGTCACCCTCTGCCGCCCCGACCCGAGCGTGCTCAGAGCGGCCGCGACCGGGCTGATCGGGCTGCTGGCGCTGGCCACCGGTCGCCCCCGGAGCGGCGTTCCCGCGCTGGCCGGTGCGGTGCTGGTCCTGATCCTGGTGGACCCTCAGTTGGCCCGCTCGTACGGGTTCCTGCTCTCGGCGCTGGCCACCGCCGGGCTGCTGGTGCTCGGGCCGAGGTGGACGGCGGCGCTGCGGGCGCGCCGCTGGCCGCGCCACCTGGCATCGGCGGTCGGTGCCACCGCGGCGGCCCAGGCGTTCTGTTCGCCGGTCACCGTGCTGCTCGCACCCCGGGTCAGCCTGGTCGGGGTGCCGTGCAACCTGCTGGCCGAGATCGCGGTCGCCCCGGCCACCCTGCTCGGCTTCGGCGCGCTCGCGACCGCGCCCCTCTCGAAGGGGGCGGCCGAGTTCCTGACGGATCTCGCGGCGCTGCCGGTGGGGTGGTTGGCCACCGTCGCGCGACACGGAGCGGAACTCCCCGGGGGAGAACTCGCCTGGCCGGCCGGGCCGTTCGGCGCGGTGCTGCTGGTCGTGGTGATCCTGTCGCTGGCCTGGGCGGTGCCACCGCTGCTGGCCGGTCACCGCTCCCGGAGCCGACGGACGCGGGTCCTGGTCGCCCTCGTGGTCGCCCTGCTGCTGCCGGTGGTGCTGCTGCGGCCGCCCTCCGTCGTCCGGTTGGCGACCGGTTGGCCCGCCCGGGGCTGGCGGCTGGCGGTGTGCGACATCGGCCAGGGCGACATGACGGTCCTGTCGGTGGGGCCGGGCAGCGCCGTGGTGGTGGACGCCGGTCCCGACCCGAAGGGTGCCGACGCCTGCCTGCGAGGCCTCGGCGTGACCGAGATCCCCCTGCTGCTGCTCACCCACTTCCACGCCGACCACGCGGAAGGCATCCCGGGAGTGCTGCGCGGCCGGTCGGTCGGCGCGATCGAGGTGACCGCCTCGGACGACGCGGACGGCGAAAGGAGCAGGGTGCTCCGCTGGGCGGGAGCCGGCGGCATTCCGGTGGTGCGCGCGCAGCGCGGTGAGCGGCGCACCGTCGGAGCCGAGCTCGCCTGGCAGGTCCTGTGGCCGACCTCGCCCCTGGCACCCGAGGCGGAAGGGCCGAACAACTCCAGCATCGCGATCCTCGCCATGGTCGGCCCGCCCGCCGCCCCTCTGAGGGTCGCCCTGCTCGGAGACCTGGAACCGCCGGCCCAGGCTGCCGTGCTGGCGCTCGGTCTACCGCCGCCGCCGTCAGCTCCGCCGTCCCTGCGGGCCACGGCCAGGACGGCGGAGCTGGGTGCAGCGGTGGGGGCAGCGGGGACGGCGGCGCGGAGCGGTCCGGGGCCGCCGGGGGTGGGACGGGTGGACGTCCTCAAGGTGGCGCACCACGGATCGGCCGGACAGGACTGGTCGTTGATGGCCGCGCTCCGTCCCCGGCTGGCCCTGATCTCCTGCGGTGCGGGCAATCCGTACGGGCATCCGGCGGCGCGGACCGTGGCAGGGCTCGGGGCACTCGGGGCGACGGTGGTCCGGACCGATCGCTCCGGGGACATCGCGGTCCTGGGCGACGTGCGGAGCCTGGCCGTGGCGACGCACCGGCGTCCGGCCCGCGGTTGAGGTCGAACGGGGCCGCCGCGTCGGGCGGTCCGGGGACCGCGGGTGGCGTGGAGGGAGGAGGATGCCGGAGCGGAAGCACCCCGCCCGGGCGAGGTGGGGAACCTCACCCGGGCGGGGCCGGGGAGTGCGGTGGGAGGGGGCTCAGCGGGGCAGGGGCAGGGTCAGCCCTGCTCGCGCCAACCGTCCTGTTCGGCGACGAGCCGGTCGAGTTCGGACAGCAGGCGGGCGGTCCAGCCCTCCTCCTCGGGGGCCTCGACCACCACCAGCCACTGGGCGTCCTCGGCGTCGTCCTCCCCGGCGAGGGACTCCCGGACCACCTCGACGTCGCCCAGTTCGGGCCAGCGCGCGCTCAACTCCTCGGCGACCTCCTCCGCCGCATCGCGGTCGGGGAGGACGAGCAACTGACGGTCAATGTTCTCGATCACGTCATCATTTTCCCCGGCCGAGCGGCCGGGGTGACATCGACCCCGCCTTCCGGTCGGGGCGGGCGGGGCACGGGTGGCGGGTGGCGGGTGGGGTTCGTGGTGTGCGGGGCTGTCGGCGCGGCGTGCGATCCTGGTAGGCGATGGCCAGGAAGAGTGCACCCGACGACCTGCTCGCCCCGCTGACCGTTGCGGTCGGCCAGGAGGAGCTGCTGCTCGACCGCGCGGTCGCCGCGGTGGTGGCTGCGGCACGGGCGGCGGATCCGGACACGGACGTGCGGGACCTCGCGCAGGGAGTGCTGCAGCCGGGGCAGTTGGCGGAACTCACCACGCCCTCGCTCTTCGCGGAGCGGAAGGTCATCGTGGTCAGGGCCGCGCAGGACCTCTCGGCCGACTCGGTCAAGGAGGTCAAGGCCTACCTGGAGTCGCCCGCCGAAGAAGTGATCATGGTGTTGGTGCACGCGGGCGGTGCCAAGGGCAAGGGGCTGCTGGACGCGGCGAAGAAGGCGGGCGCCCGGGAGGTCGCCTGCGCGAAGCTCACCAAGGCGAGCGAAAAGTTGGCCTTCATCCGCAACGAGTTCCGCACCCTGGGGCGGGCTGCCAGCGCCGAGGCCTGCCAGGCGCTGCTGGACTCGCTGGGCAGCGACCTGCGGGAACTGTCGGCCGCGTGCAGCCAGTTGACCGCGGACATCGAGGGGCCGATCGACGAGACGGCGGTCGCGAAGTACTACAGCGGCCGAGCCGAGGCGACCGGTTTCGAGGTGGCCGACCTGGCGGTGACCGGACGGGCCGCCGAGGCGTTGGAACGGCTGCGCTGGGCCCTGGCGGTGGGCCAGCCGCCGACCGGAATCACCTACGCCCTGGCCTCCGGCGTCCGCAGCATCGGCCGGCTCGCCTCGGCGGGCCGCAACATGCGCCCCGGCGACCTGGCGCGCGAACTCGGCATGCCGCCCTGGAAGGTCGACCGGGTGCGGCAGCAGATGCGCGGCTGGACCGGTGACGGTGTGGCCGCCGCGCTGACCGCTGTCGCGGAAGCCGACGCCGCGGTGAAGGGCGGCTCCGACGACCCCGCGTACGCGCTCGAGCGGGCCGTCGTCGCCGTGGCCCGCGCCTCCCGGGCGGGCTCCCGTCCCTACTGACGCCGCGCTGTCGGCTCCGCGGCCGGGCGGTGCCGGAGGCGGGTCAGGTGGGGGAACCGCCGAGGGCGCGGCGCAAGCCGCGGATGTCGGAGAGCAGCGCGGAACGGGCCTGGTCGAGGTCGGACGCGTCCAGCGGGCTGATCAGGTAGCGGTGTTGGGCCGGGTCCTCGCGCGGGGCGCCGAACTCCGGGCGCGGGTCGACCTGGTGGTGGAGTCGGACCCGGGGGCAGAGCGAGTAGGGGGCGGGGTCGGCGGCGGTGGCGCACAGGTCGTCGGCCGCCAGGCACCCGGTCGGGGCCGGGGTGCGGCGGGCCGGTACCCCTGGAACGGGGGCGGTGAACGGGGGAGCCGACATCGTTCCCCTGCATGGTCCGTCGGGCACGGGATGCGCCGGGTGCCGGAGGCCGACGGAGGCTTCTCGAAGTCGAGACGGTCGCCGTGCTGCGCGAGGTGCTGCGCGGTCTCGGGGTCACGGTCGCGGATGCCGACCTCACCACCGGGTCGTGCACTGAAGCGGTCGCGATCGCCCGTGGGTGCGGAAAAGCACACTGCCCGCCCGGTGCGTACCGGGCGGGCAGTGGGTGGAAGCTGCCTGAGCAGGCGCTTTCACTGTGAAGCTGGGTGTACCGCACCCGCGTGGCGAACGCAGGCCGCGTGCGGTACGGGTCGTGCGGCTCGTCGGAGGTCCGGGTAGAGGGCCGGGGTTCCGGGAGCGGGGCGGTGGTGGCGGGTAGAGGGCCGCGGGTTCACACCGACCGGGGTGGTGCCGGGGGCACCGGGCGTACGGCGGGGCCGTACGGGAAGACCTGGATCAGGCGGCGACGTTGACGCGCTTGGTGATCGCCGACTTCTTGTTGGCGGCCTGGTTCTTGTGGATGACACCCTTGCTCACGGCCTTGTCGAGGGCCTTGGAGGCGGCGCGGGCCAGCACGACGGCCTTCTCGGTCTCGCCGGCGGCAGCGGCCTCGCGGGCCTTGCGCAGGGCGGTCTTCAGCGAGGACTTGACGGCCTTGTTGCGCAGGCGCGCCTTCTCGTTGGTCTTGTTGCGCTTGATCTGGGACTTGATGTTCGCCACGAAAGAGCCTCAGTCTGTGTGAATCGTTGCTACGACGGGTCGCACCGGATCGCCGCTCGGGCCTGCTGAGAGGGCATGCCGAGGGCGGAGTGCAGCCGCCCACGCTACCAGGGCCCGCCCGGCCGACCCAAACCGGACCGCCGGACGGGAGCCGGGCGGGGCCGCGGGCGGCGGTCAGGCGGTGAGCAGCGGCTCGCCGTAGTGCTCGACGACCGGGAACGGGTCGTAGAAGTGGTGCAGCAGTTCGCGCCAGCGGGCGTACTCGGGGGAGCGGCGGAAGCCCTCGGTGTGGTCCTCCAGGGTGTCCCAGCCGATCTGGAGCAGGAAGCGCGAGGTGCGGCCCCCGTCCAGGCAGCGGCGCAGTTCGAGGGAGCGGAAGCCCCGCTGGGCGGCGATCAGCGGGCGGGCCTCGGCGAAGGCGGCGAGGAAGGGCTCCTCCTGGCCGGGGCGGACGTCGAGCAGGGCGCTTTCCAAGATCATGGGGCGATCGTCCCGCACGCCCGCTCGGGCCGGAAGGACCGGGGGGTCGTCCGGCATGGGAGGATGGGCGGAACCATATTGATCGGATCAGAAATCGGACCAAGGTGCCCGCGACCCCCAGCAACGTGCCAGAGCCCAGCCGTACTGACCCGGCGGTGATCCGCAACTTCTGCATCATCGCCCACATCGACCACGGCAAGTCGACGCTCGCCGACCGGATGCTGCAGATCACCGGCGTGGTGGACCCCCGGCAGATGCGCGCCCAGTACCTCGACCGGATGGACATCGAGCGCGAGCGCGGCATCACCATCAAGTCCCAGGCCGTCCGCCTCCCGTGGGCGCCCCGGTCCGGTGCGAACGCGGGAACGACGCACATCCTCAACATGATCGACACCCCCGGCCACGTGGACTTCACGTACGAGGTGTCCCGCTCCCTCGCGGCCTGCGAGGGGACGATCCTGGTGGTCGACGCCGCCCAGGGCATCGAGGCGCAGACCCTCGCCAACCTGTACCTGGCGCTGGAGAACGACCTCACGATCATCCCGGTGCTCAACAAGATCGACCTGCCGGCCGCCCAGCCGGAGAAGTACGCCGCCGAGATCGCGCACATCATCGGCTGCGACCCGGACGACGTGCTGAAGGTCTCCGCGAAGACCGGCCTCGGCGTCGAGGACCTGCTCGACCACGTGGTCGAGAAGATCCCGGCCCCGGTCGGCGTCAAGGACGCCCCGGCCCGCGCGATGATCTTCGACTCGGTGTACGACGCCTACCGCGGCGTGGTCACCTACGTCCGCGTGGTCGACGGCCAGCTCACCAAGCGCGAGCGGATCGCCATGATGTCCACCGGCGCGACCCACGAGCTGCTGGAGATCGGCGTCATCTCGCCCGAGCCGAAGGTCGCCGACGGCCTCGGCGTCGGCGAGGTGGGCTACATCATCACCGGTGTGAAGGACGTCCGGCAGTCCAAGGTCGGCGACACCATCACCTCGCAGCACAAGGGCGCCACCGAGGCGCTCGGCGGCTACAAGGACCCGCGCCCGATGGTGTTCTCCGGCCTCTACCCGCTGGACGGCTCGGACTACCCGCTGCTCCGCGACGCGCTGGACAAGCTGCGGCTCAACGACGCCGCGCTGGTCTACGAGCCGGAGACCTCGGTCGCGCTCGGCTTCGGCTACCGCTGCGGCTTCCTCGGCCTGCTGCACCTGGAGATCATCCGGGAGCGCCTGGAGCGCGAGTTCAACCTCGACCTGATCTCCACCGCCCCGAACGTGATCTACCGGGTGATCATGGAGGACGGCACCGAGCACACCGTCACCAACCCGAGCGAGTTCCCCACCGGCAAGATCGCCGAGGTGTACGAGCCGGTGGTGCGCGGCACCATCCTCGCCCCGAACGAGTTCGTCGGCGCGATCATGGAGCTCTGCCAGAACCGCCGCGGCACCCTCCAGGGCATGGACTACCTCTCCGAGGACCGGGTCGAGCTGCGCTACACCCTGCCGCTCGCCGAGATCGTCTTCGACTTCTTCGACCAGCTGAAGTCCAAGACCCGCGGCTACGCCTCGCTCGACTACGAGCCCATCGGCGAGCAGTCCGCCAACCTGGTCAAGGTCGACATCCTGCTGCACGGCGACGCGGTGGACGCGTTCTCCGCGATCGTGCACAAGGACAAGGCCTACAACTACGGCGTGATGATGGCCGGCAAGCTGCAGAAGCTGATCCCGCGCCAGCAGTTCGAGGTGCCGATCCAGGCCGCGATCGGCTCCCGGGTGATCGCCCGCGAGACGGTCCGCGCGATCCGCAAGGACGTCCTCGCCAAGTGCTACGGCGGCGACATCTCGCGCAAGCGCAAGCTGCTGGAGAAGCAGAAGGAGGGCAAGAAGCGGATGAAGATGGTCGGCCGGGTGGAGGTCCCGCAGGAGGCCTTCATCGCCGCGCTGTCGACGGACGCGGAGGCCCCGAAGGAGAAGAAGTAGCTCCCGGCACGGGCCCGCGCCGACGGGCCCACGGCGACGGGCCGGCATCCCCTCCCGGGAGGGGGTGCCGGCCCGTCGGCGTCTCAGCGGAGCGACAGCGGCAGGCCCTTGACGATGCCCGCCTTGACCAGCCGCCCGGCCGCGCCGGTCAGCACCCGGGGTCGCACCGAGTCGTCGCCGTGGATCAGCTGCACCAGCGCCTCGCCGCGCCCCAGGCTCAGGCACTGGGTGGCGTACCGGTAGGAGAACGGCTTGTCGGTGCGGCCGGTCAGCAGCTTGGCCAGGTAGTGGCCCTGCGGCATCGCGGTGGCGCAGGCCATCCGCAGCTCGCCGATGCCGGGCACCTCGACCGCGGCGGCGTCCCCGATCACGTACACCTCGGGGTGCGAGACCGAGCGCAGGTGGTCGTCGACCAGGGCGCGGCCCCGCGCGTTGACGGCCAGGCCGGACGCGGCGGCCAGCGGCTGCGGCTCCATCGAGGCGGCCCACACCACCACCTCCGCCGGGACCGGCCCGTTCTCGCAGGTCAGGCCGTCGGCGGTGACGGCGGTGACCCGGTGGTGCTCGTCGACCCGCACCCCGAGGCGGCCGAGCACCGCCAGCACGTGCGCCCGGCCGCGCTCCGACAGCCAGCCGCCGACCCGGCCGGCCGCCACCAGCCGGACCTGCCAGGCGGGGTGCGCCTCGGCCAGCTCGGCGGCCAGCTCGATGCCGGTCGCCCCGCCGCCGACCACGGCCAGCGTCCCGGGGGCGGGGGCGTCGGCGAGCCGCCGGCCCAGTTCCTCGGCGCGCTCCGCCGAGTAGGCGTGCTCGGCGGCGCCCGGCACGTCGCCCCAGGCGGTGCGGCTGCCGAGCGCGTACACCAGGGTGTCGTACCCGATCCGCTCGCCGTCCTCGGTGCGCACCTCGCGGGCGGCCAGGTCGAGCGCGACGGCCCGGGTGGCCCGGTGGACGACCTTGCGGCCGCGCAGCACCCGGGCGATCTCGGGGCGGGCGACCCGGTGCCCGGCGGCGAGCTCGTGCAGCCGGACGCGGTGGGTGAAGCGCTGCTCGGGGGCGATCAGGGTGACCCGGTCCGGCCCGCGGCCGATCCTGGCGGCGGCGGACAGCCCCGCGTAGCCCGCGCCGATCACCACGATGTGCTTGCCGGTCATTGCGTCCTCCTCCGTGCGTGAGCCCGCCGGTTGCGGTTCGGAAGGGGGACGGAGCGGTCCGCCGGAGTGTGACCGTGATCCGGGTCACACCCCCTGGAGGTGGCCGAGCTTCTCCGGGTTCACCATCACGTACGCGGCGGTGATCAGGCCGTTCTCGACGGTGAAGGCCAGCACGCCGCCGACCGTGCCGGGCGCCGAGTACCAGACCGCGCCCGCCTCGCCGTTGACCACCGCCGGCACCAGCGGGTGCCGCTCGTCGACCACCCGGGTGGTGAGCTTGCGCAGCAGCCGGGCGACGTGGAGCGCGCCCGACACCGGGCGGCGCACCGCGTTGACGACGCCGCCGCCGTCGGCGTGCCAGACCACCTCGGGGTCGAGCAGCGTGACCAGCGCGGCCAGGTCGCCGCCGGTCGCCGCGGCGGTGAACGCCGACACCACCCGGTGGTGCTCGACCGGGTCGACCGGCGCGCGCCGGCCGCCGTCGCGGACCCGGCGCCGGGCCCGCGAGGCGAGCTGCCGGGTGGCCTCGGGGGAGCGCTCCAGCACCGGGGCGATCTCGTCGAAGCCGACCGCGAACACGTCGTGCAGCACGAACGCCGCCCGCTCGGCCGGGGTCAGCTGCTCCAGCACCGCCAGCATCGCCACCGACACCTGCTCGCCCAGCTCGGCGACCTCGGCGGGGGAGTCGGCGGTGTCCGTCAGCACCGGCTCCGGCAGCCACTCGCCGACGTACGCCTCCCGGCGGGCCCGGGCCGAGCCCAGCTGGTCGTAGCAGAGCCGGGTGACCACCGTGGTCAGGTACGCGCGCGGGTCGGCCACGTCCGTCCGGTCGGCGGACTGCCAGCGCAGCCAGGCGTCCTGCAGCACGTCCTCGGCGTCGGCGACCGATCCCAGCAGGCGGTAGGCGACCGCGCCCAGGTAGCGGCGCTCGGCCTGGAAGGCCTCGGCGGCGGCGGCAGCAGCGGCAGAGGCAGTGGCGGCGGTGGCGTTCGGATCGGGCACCCGACCACGGTAGCGCGCCCCACCCCGGCCGCCCCGGGCGGTGCCTGACGCCCGGTCAGGAGCGCGGAGACGCCGGGGGAGGCCCGCCGGAACGGCGGACCTCCCCCGGGCGCGGCGGCGGGTGGGCGGGGTCAGTCGACCTCGGCCACCGCCTGGGCGAACTGGGCCTGGTAGAGCCGGGCGTAGGCGCCGTCGGCGGCGATCAGCTCGTCGTGGCCGCCCTGTTCGACGATCGAGCCGTTCTCCATCACCAGGATCACGTCGGCGTCCCGGATGGTGGAGAGCCGGTGGGCGATCACGAAACTGGTGCGGCCGGTGCGCAGTTCGGCCATCGCGCGCTGGATCAGCACCTCGGTGCGGGTGTCGACGGAGCTGGTCGCCTCGTCCAGGACCAGGATCGAGGGCTGGGCCAGGAAGGCCCGGGCGATGGTGATCAGCTGCTTCTCGCCGGCGCTGACGCCGGCGCCCTCGTCGTCCAGGACGGTGTCGTAGCCGTCGGGCAGGGTCCGCACGAAGCGGTCGACGTGCGCGGCCCGCGCGGCCGCGACGACCTGCTCGCGGGTGGCGGACTCGGCGCCGTAGGCGATGTTCTCGGCGATGGTGCCGCCGAACAGCCAGGTGTCCTGGAGCACCATGCCGATGCCGGAGCGCAGCTCCTCGCGGGACATCGCGGCGATGTCCACGCCGTCCAGGGTGATCCGGCCGCCGCTGACCTCGTAGAAGCGCATCAGCAGGTTGACCATGGTGGTCTTGCCGGCGCCGGTCGGGCCGACGATGGCCACCGTGTGGCCGGGCTCGACCTTCAGGGACAGGCCGTCGATGAGCGGCTTGGCCGGGTCGTAGCGGAAGGAGACGTCCTCGAACGCGACCCGGCCGCGGACCTCGGCCGGGCGCTCGGGGTGCTGCGGCTCGGGGGACTGCTCCTCGGCGTCCAGCAGCTCGAAGACCCGCTCGGCGGAGGCGACGCCGGACTGCACCAGGTTGGCCATCGAGGCGACCTGGCTGAGCGGCTGGCTGAACTGCCGGGAGTACTGGATGAACGCCTGCACGTCGCCGATGGACAGCGCGCCGGAGGCCACCCGCAGGCCGCCGACCACCGCGACCAGCACGTAGTTGATGTTGCCGACCAGCATCATCGCGGGCTGGATGACGCCCGAGATGAACTGCGCCCGGAACGACGCCTCGTAGAGCGCCTGGTTCTCCTTGTCGAAGAGCTCCGCGGCCTCCCGCTGGCGGCCGAAGACCTTCACCAGGCTGTGCCCGGTGAACATCTCCTCGATGTGCGCGTTCAGCTTGCCGGTGGAGCCCCACTGCTTGATGAACTGCGGCTGGGCACGCTTGCCGACCTTGGTGGCGACCACCACCGAGACCGGCACCGAGACCAGCGCGATCACCGCCAGCAGCGGGGAGATCCAGAACATCATCGCCAGCACGCCGACGATGGTGAGCAGCGAGTTCACCACCTGGCCCATGGTCTGCTGCATGGACTGGTTGATGTTGTCGATGTCGTTGGTGACCCGGCTGAGCACCTCGCCGCGCGGCTGGCGGTCGAAGTAGCTGAGCGGCAGCCGGGACAGCTTCGCCTCGACCTCCTCGCGCAGCCGGAACACCGCCCGGTTGATCGCCAGCGCGGCCAGCCGGCCCTGCACCACGCCGAAGACGATCGCGGCCAGGTAGATGCCGAGCGCCCAGAGCAGGACGGTGCCGATGGCGCCGAAGTCCATGCCCTGGCCGGGCGTGAAGTCGATGGTGGAGAGCAGGTCGGCGGTGGTGCCCTGGCCGGCGGCGCGCATCCCGTCCAGGACGGCCTGCTTGCCGGGGGCGCCGGCGAACCGCGGCCCGGTGGCGCCGGCCACGATCAGGTCGGTCGCTTTGCCGAGCACCCGGGGGCCGACCACCTGGGCGCCCACGGAGAGCACGCCGAAGCCGAGCACGGTGCACAGCAGCCTGCGCTCGGGCCCGAGCAGGCCGAGCAGGCGCTTCGCGGAGCCGCCGAAGTCCTTGGACTTCTCGGTGCCCTGCGCGCCCATGAACCGGCCGGGCCCGCCGCCGCCGCGCCGGGCGGCCGCCTCCTGCGAACCGGACGGCGCCTCGGCGGCCTCGACCGCCTCGGCGCCCCCGGCGGCTTCCGGGGCCGCGGCCTTGGCGAGGTCCGGCTTGCCGGCGGCCCCGCCGGCCGACGGGGCCCCGGGGGTCTGCGGGGTCCCGGGGGTCTCCGGGGTCTCGGGGCTGGTCACGCCGCCTCCTGCTCGGTGAGCTGGGAGAGCACGATCTCCCGGTACGTCGGGTTGTCGGCCATCAGCTCCTGGTGGGTGCCGGTGCCGACGACGGCGCCCTCGTCGAGGACGACGATCCGGTCGGCGTCGCGGATGGTGGAGACCCGCTGGGCGACGATCACCACGGTGGCGTCGCCGGTCTCCTCGGCGAGCGCGGCGCGCAGCCGGGCGTCGGTGGCGTAGTCGAGGGCCGAGAAGGAGTCGTCGAACAGGTAGATCTCGGGCCGGCGGACCAGCGCGCGGGCGATCGCCAGGCGCTGGCGCTGGCCGCCGGAGACGTTGGTGCCGCCCTGGGCGATCGGGGCGTCCAGGCCCTCGGGGAACTTCCGGACGAACTCCGCGGCCTGCGCGGTCTCCAGCGCCCGCCAGAGCTCCTCGTCGGTGGCCCCGGGCTTCCCGTAGCGCAGGTTGGAGGCGACGGTGCCGGAGAACAGGTACGGCTTCTGCGGGACCAGTCCGATGAGTTCGGAGAGCTTGACCGGGTCGAGTTCGCGGACGTCCACGCCGTCGATCAGCACGCTGCCGCCGGTGGCGTCGAACAGCCGGGGGACCAGGCCGAGCAGGGTGGTCTTGCCGGAGCCGGTGGAGCCGATGACGGCGGTGGTCCGGCCGGGCCGGGCGGTCAGGTCGACGTCGCGCAGCACGGGCGCCTCGGCGCCGGGGTAGCGGAAGTCGACGCCGCGCAGCTCCAGGGTGCCGCGGGCGTGCAGCTCGGTGACCGGGTTCAGCGGCGGGACGACGCTGGACTCGGTGTCCAGCACCTCCTGGATGCGCTCGGCGCAGACCTCGGCGCGCGGCACCATCATGAACATGAAGGTGGCCATCATGACGCTCATCAGGATCTGCATCAGGTAGGAGAGGAACGCGGTGAGCGCGCCGATCTGCATGCCGCCGCTCTCGATCCGGTGCGCGCCGAACCAGAAGACCGCGACGCTGGAGACGTTCACGACGCCCATCACGATCGGGAACATCAGCGCCATCAGCCGGCCGACCCGCAGTGCGTAGCCGGCGAGTTCGCCGTTGGCCCCGGTGAACCGGGCCTTCTCGTGGTCGTCTTTGACGAAGGCCCGGATGACCCGGATGCCGGTGATCTGCTCGCGCATGATCCGGTTGACCGCGTCGATCCGGGTCTGCATGCCGCGGAACTGCGGCCGCATCCGGCCGACCAGCACGACGACCACGGCGCCGAGCGCGGGGACGACGGCGAGCAGCAGGCCGGACAGCGGCACGTCCTGGTTGAGCGCCATCACGATGCCGCCCACGCACATGATCGGCGCGGCGACCATCAGGGTGAAGGTCATCAGCGCCAGCATCTGCACCTGCTGGACGTCGTTGGTGGTGCGGGTGATCAGCGAGGGCGCGCCGAACTGGTTGAGCTCGCGGGCGGAGAAGTCCTGCACCCGGGAGAACACGGCGGAGCGGATGTCGCGGCCGATCGCCATCGCGGTGCGGGCGCCGTAGTAGACCGCGCCGATCGAGCAGACGGCCTGGGCCAGCGAGACGCCGACCATCACCGCGCCGACGCGCAGGATGTAGCCGGTGTCGCCCTTGAGCACGCCGCTGTCGATGATGTCCGCGTTGAGCGTCGGCAGGTAGAGCATGCCGATGGTGGACACCAGCTGCAGCAGCACCAGCAGGGTGATGTCCCGGGAGTAGGGGCCCAGGTGGGCGCGTAGGAGTCTGAAAAGCACCGTGACACTCTCGTCTGCGGAGGGGATGCGCGCATCCCGATTTCGGGTACCTGTGGGAAAGCTTCACGACCGAACGGGTATGCACTGCCGACCTGGGGGTGTGCCAGCTCACGTCACCCCCTTACGGATCGGCTTTCCACCCCCTAGGCTGCTGGTGCCCTCTTGTTACTCACCGGTTAAGTCGGTGGTCGGCCGCCCCCACGGCCGGTGTCCGCCCACTCTCGGTCCACCCGCCCCCGGAGGTCCTCGTTGAGTTCCGCGCAGTCCATGATCGAGCGGCGCCCGCCCTCCGTGGCCCACCTGTTGCTCAGCAGGGTAAGGGCCACGCCGAACGGCGAGGCGTACCGGTACCCGGTTCCGGTGGACGAGCAGGCCGCGGACAGCGCGCCGGGTGCCGAGCAGTGGCGCTCGCTGACCTGGGCGCAGGCCCACCGGCGGATCGGCGCGGTGGCGGCCGGCCTGATGGCGCTCGGCATCCGGGCCGAGGACCGGGTCGCGATCGCCTCCGCCACCCGGATCGAGTGGATCCTCGCCGACCTGGGCAACATGTGCGCCGGCGCGGCCACCACCACCGTCTACCCGAGCACCAACGCCGACGAGACCGCGTTCATCCTGGCCGACTCCGGCAGCCGCGCGCTGTTCGCCGAGAACGAGGGCCAGCTGCGCAAGGCCGCCGAACAGAAGGACGCGCTGCCCGACCTGGAGTGGGTCATCCTGTTCGACGCCCCCGAGGGCGAGCCGCCGCGGGCCGAGGGACTGACCGTGCTGACCCTCGCCGAGCTGGAGGAGCGCGGCGCCGCCCACCTCGCCGAGCACCCCGGCGCGGTGGACGAGGCCGTCGACTCGCTCGATAGGGAGCAGCTCGCCACCCTGATCTACACCTCCGGCACCACCGGCCGCCCCAAGGGCGTGCGCCTGGTGCACGACTGCTGGGCGTACGAGGCGGTGGCCCAGGAGGAGAGCGGGCTGCTGCGCGCGGACGACGTGCAGTTCATGTGGCTGCCGCTGTCGCACGTGTTCGGCAAGACGCTGATCTCCGGCCAGATCGCCACCGGCCACGTGATGGCGGTGGACGGCCGGGTGGACCGGATCATCCACAACCTGCCGGTGATCCGGCCGACCCTGATGGCCTCCGCGCCGCGGATCTTCGAGAAGGTCTACAACGGCATCGCGGGCAAGGCCCGGGCCGAGGGCGGCGCCAAGTACAGGATCTTCATGTGGGCGGCCGGGGTGGCCCGCGCGTACGCGCAGACCGTCCAGGCCGCGCAGGTCGCCACCGGCCGGGAGAGCGCCCCGCTGGGCCTGCGGCTGCGGCACTCGCTGGCCGACCGGCTGGTGTACACCAAGATCCGGGCCGCGTTCGGCGGCCGGCTGCGCGGCGCGGTGTCCGGCAGCGCGGCGCTGGCCCCGGAGATCGGCTACTTCTTCAAGGGCGCGGGCGTCCCGGTGCTGGAGGGCTACGGCCTGACCGAGACCTCGGCCGGCTCCACGGTCAACCGGGCCGAGGACTTCCGGGTCGGCACCGTCGGCCTGCCGCTGCCCGGCACCGAGGTGCGGATCGGCGAGGACGGCGAGGTCCTGCTGCGCGGCCCCGGCGTGATGCGCGGCTACCACCGGATGCCCGAGCAGACCGCCGAGGTGCTGGAGCCGGACGGCTGGTTCCACACCGGCGACATCGGCGAGCTCACCGAGGGCGGCTACCTGCGGATCACCGACCGCAAGAAGGACATGTTCAAGACCTCCGGCGGCAAGTACGTCGCCCCCAGCGAGGTCGAGGGCAAGTTCAAGGCGATCTGCCCGTTCGTCAGCAACGTCCTGGTGATCGGCAACGGCCGCAACTACTGCACCGCGCTGATCGGCCTGGACGAGGCGGTGCTCATGCCGTGGGCCGCCGAGCACGGCCAGGCCGGCCGGACGTACGCCGAGGTGGTCGCCGACCCGGCCACCGTCGAACTGATCGACGGCTTCGTCAAGCGCCTCAACGGCGAGCTGCAGCGCTGGCAGACGATCAAGAAGTTCGCGCTGCTCCCGCGCGACCTGGACATCGAGCACGGCGAGCTCACCCCGAGCCTGAAGATCAAGCGCCCGGTGGTCGAGCGGACCTACGCGGACGAGGTCGCCGCGATGTACGCGGGCACCAACGAGGCCTGACCCCGAGCGCCCCCGTCCCGGTGCGGCCGGCGGACCCCTTTCGGGTTTCGCCGGCCGCTACCGGACAATGGGCGCATGCCCTCCGCACTCCCCGACGGCGAACCCGTGCCGTCCGACGGCTCGCTGCCCGCCCACGCCCTGCACGGACTCGGCGAGCGGCCGTTCGGCTTCTACCTGCACGTGCCGTACTGCGCCAGCCGCTGCGGCTACTGCGACTTCAACACCTACACCGCCACCGAGCTGCGCTCCTCCGGCGCCGTCGCCTCCCAGGAGACGTACGCGGACAACGTGATCGCCGAGATCCGGCAGGCCCGCCGGGTCCTCGGCGACACCGAGCTGCCGGTCGAGACGGTCTTCCTCGGCGGCGGCACGCCCACCCTGCTGCCCGCCCGCGACCTGGTGCGGATGCTGGCCGCGCTGCGCGAGGAGTTCGGGCTCGCCCCCGGCGCCGAGGTCACCACCGAGGCCAACCCGGAGTCCGTCGACCCGGCGTACCTGGCCGAACTGCGCGCCGGCGGCTACAACCGGATCTCCTTCGGCATGCAGAGCGCCCGCCCGCACGTGCTCGCCCTGCTCGACCGCCACCACACCCCCGGCCGTCCCGAGGCCTGCGTCGCCGAGGCCCGCGCGGCCGGCTTCGAGCACGTCAACCTCGACCTGATCTACGGCACCCCCGGCGAGAGCGACCAGGACTGGCAGGCCTCGCTGGACGCCGCGATCGGCGCCGGACCCGACCACGTCTCCGCCTACTCGCTGATCGTCGAGGACGGCACCCGGCTCGCCGCCCGGGTCAAGCGCGGCGAACTCCCGATGATCGACGACGACGTGCACGCCGACCGCTACCTGATGGCCGAGACCGCGCTCGCCGCCGCCGGCTACCACTGGTACGAGGTCTCCAACTGGGCCACCACCCCCGAGGGCCGCTGCCGCCACAACGAGCTGTACTGGACCGGCGCCGACTGGTGGGGTGCCGGGCCCGGCGCGCACAGCCACGTCGGCGGCGTCCGCTGGTGGAACGCCAAGCACCCCGCCGCGTACGCCCAGGCCCTCGCCGAGGGCCGCACCCCCGCGCTCGGCCGCGAGGTGCTCGCCGAGGAGGACCGCCGGGTCGAACGGATCCTGCTGGAACTGCGCCTCGCCGAGGGCTGCCCGCTCGACCTGCTCACCGCCGACGGCCGCGCCGCCGCCGACCGGGCCCTCGCCGACGGCCTGCTGGAGCCCGTACCGTACGCGGCGGGCCGGGCCGCGCTCACCCTGCGCGGGCGGCTGCTGGCGGACGGGGTGGTCCGCGACCTGGTCGACTGAACGGGTCCGAAACGCTCCGGCCCGCTGCGGCCGAGTACTCGGTGAAGGAACCCGCGGGGGTTCCCCGACCGAGGAGGGACGCATGCGGGTACGCGAGCACCTGCGCCACGGGGGGCGCCCCGACGACCGACCGCCGGAACCGACCACTCCGGACGGCTTCGGCGCGTTCTCCCACCAGCACGTCGACGCGGTACTCGGCTTCGTCACCCGCCGGGTCGGCGACCCGCACCTGGCCGCCGACCTCACCGCCGACATCTTCGTCGCCGCCCTCGAAGCCGCCGGCGGCTACCGGCCCGGCCGGGCTCCCCGCCGGGGGCCCGGCCGGCGGGGAGCCCGGTCGGGCCGGTAGCCGGGGCCGCCCCCTCGGGCAGCGGGACCCCGGCGCCCTCCGGTCACCCGTCCGGCGGGAGCGGCGCCCTGGTCCGCACCGCGGCGGGCTGAGCGTCCGCCGTCAGTCGCCCGTCCCGTCCGGGAGGGTGACGAAGTCGATCAACTCCTCGACCCGGCCGAGCAGTTCCGGCTCCAGGTCCTTCCAGCCGTCGACCGCGGCGAGGATCCGCTTCCAGGCGGCGGGGGTGTCCACCGGCCAGCCCAGGCGACGGCAGACGCCCTCCTTCCAGACCTCGCCGCGCGGCACCTCGGGCCAGCCGGCGATGCCCAGCGCGGCGGGCTTCACGGCCTGCCAGACGTCCACGTACGGGTGGCCGACGACCAGCACGTGGTCGCCGGTCACCCGTTCGGCGATCCGGTGCTCCTTGGTGCCCGGCAGCAGGTGGTCGACCAGCACGCCCAGCCGGCGGCCCGGGCCGGGGTCGAAGGCCTCGACGATCGCGGGCAGGTCGTCCACGCCCTCCAGGTACTCCACCACCACGCCCTCGATCCGCAGGTCGTCGCCCCAGACCCGCTCGACCAGCTCGGCGTCGTGCCGGCCCTCGACGTAGATCCGCGACCCGCGGGCCACCCGGGCCCGCGCCCCCGGCACCGCGACCGAACCCGACGCGGTCAGCCCCGGACCGCGCGGCGGGGCCGGCGCCGCCGCGGCCGGACGCACCAGCGTCACCACCCGGCCCTCCAGCAGGAACCCGCGCGGCACCAGCGGGAACACCCGGTGCTTGCCGAACCGGTCCTCCAGGGTGACGGTGAACCCCTCGGCGGTCCGCTCGCAGCGCACCACCGCCCCGCAGAACCCGGTCGCCGCCTCCTCCACCACCAGGTCCCGCTCCGCCGCCACCTCGGGCGCCGGTTGCTGCCGCTTCCACGGCGGCGTCAGGTCCGGCCCGTACTCCCTGCTCCGCATGGGCGGCAGTCTACGGAAGCCGGCGCCGCGTCAGCCCGGCGCGGCGTGGGATATTGCCCACGGGCCCGGCGGGCGCGGCGGGTGGGCGGACGGGAGGGCGGGGCGGGTGCGCGGACGGTGGCGGGCGGCGGCGGTGGCCGTCGCGGTGGTGCTCGGCGCGGCCGGGTGCGGGGGCGGGGACGCGGGCGCGGGACGGCCGCGGGAGCTGCGGGACGGGCTGCTGACCGCGGAGCGGCTGCCGGCGGGCTACGGGCTGGTCACCGGCGGGACCGACGGGCCCGGCCCGCCCGACGGCGAGCAGCCGGAGCCGCTGGTGCGGATGCCCTGCGAGGAGCTGGAGGCCGGTCCCTTCCTGGCCCGGCACGCCCCGCCGCTGGAGAACGCCTCGGTCGGGCTGCGACGGCTCCCGGACGCCTCCCGGAGCCAGGCCTGGTACGGGACGCAGTCGCTGGAGCGCTACCCGCCCGGCCGGGCCGCCGGGGTGCTGGCCGACCTGCGGACCGCCGCCCTGCGCTGCGCCGCGCCCGGCGCGGTGGTCGTCGACGGCGTCCCGACCGAGCGGCGCGTCACCGTCGAACCGCTCGGCACCGGCCTGCTGCTGCGCACCACCCGGACCGACGCGGCCGGCGATCCGGTCCGGACCGACCGGACCGCCGTGCTGCGCGACGGTGACGTGCTGCTGGTCGTGCAGGAGTCCGGCGGCGCGGGCGAGGCCGAGCGGCTGCCCGCCCTGGTCGCCGCGGCCGTGGCCGCCTACCGCGACGCGGCGGCGGCCCGGCCCCCGGGGCGCTAAGGCCCCTCTTCGAGGCCCGGCGCGCCCCAGACCGGGAACCAGCGGGACAGGTCCGGTTCGATCCGCAGGTCGCCGCGGAGCAGGTTCGAGACCTCGATCTCCAGCGGGTTGTCCCGCTTCTCCTGGCCGGTGACCTTGCACATCGGGTAGAAGGTGCCGCGCTTGTACAGGTAGACCAGCGCCAGCGAGCGGCCCTCGGCGTCCCGGAAGGCGACCAGCGAGCAGAGCAGTTGCGGGCCGAAGCCGTGGGCCTCCAGCTCGCTGTTGACCGCGTGCAGGTCGTTGACCAGGTCGGGCAGTTCGTCGGGGGTGTGCCGGGCGAGCAGCCAGGAGTACCCGTACGCGTCCCGGGAGGCCTCCACGGGGACGCCGCCGCGCCCGGTGTCCGCGTCCAGCAGGGCCCGGACCTGCTGCTGGACCTCGGTGAAGGCGGCGCCCTCGACCGCGGCGAAGCAGACCGAGCCGAGGCCGGTCGGGACGAAGCCCTTGGCGGCCCGCAGGGTCAGTGCCGCCGACGGGATGCCGAACAGCTGGTCGAGGTCGGGCTTGACCGGCTTGCTCCGGCCGAACAGGGCGTCCAGGAATCCCACGGGGCAGCGCTCCTCGGGTCGTCGGGTCGTCGGGTCCTCGGGTCGTCGGGCTCACCGCCCGAGTTCGTCGGAGACCTTCCGCAGCTGCGCCAGCCGCTGCTCCAGCGAGGGGTGGGTGGAGAGCAATTGCGCGGCCGTCTCCCTGGCGCTCAGCGCCGGGGCGAAGTAGAAGGCGTTGTAGGGCTGGGCCTGCCGCAGGTCCCTGGTCGGGATGGCGGCGATCTGCCCGGTCACCTTGGTCAGCGCCGAGGCCAGCGCGGCGGGCCGGCCGGTCAGCTGGGCGGCGGCCCGGTCGGCGGCCAGCTCGCGGTAGCGGGACAGCAGCCTGGTCAGCAGGAAGCTGATCGCGTACACCACCATCGAGGCGAGCGGGACCAGCACCATCGCGATCGCCGCGTTCTGGTCGTTGCTGTTCCGGTTGCCGCCGCCCATCATGCCGCCGTACAGGGCGATCCGGGTCATCGCGCCGGCCAGCACGCCGAGGAACCCGGCCACCGTCATCACCGCGACGTCCCGGTGCGCGACGTGCGACAGCTCGTGGGCCAGCACGCCCTCCAGCTCCTCCGGCTCCAGCCGGCGCAGCAGGCCGGTGGTCACGCAGACCACCGCGTTGTCCGGGTTGCGGCCGGTGGCGAAGGCGTTGGGCATGTCGTTGTCGGCGACCGCGACCCGCGGCTTGGGCATGTCGGCCAGCGCGCACAGCCGGTCCACCGCGCCGTGCAGCTGCGGGTACTGCTCGGGGGTGACCCGGTGGGCGCCCATCGCCCGCTCGGTGATCCGGTCGGAGAACCAGAACTGGGCGACGAACAGGCCGCCGGAGATCAGCACGACCAGCGGCCAGGCGCCGCGCAGCAGCACGATCAGCAGGCCGGTGAAGCCCACGTAGAGCAGCCCGATCAGGAACATGGTGGTGACCATCCGGCCGGTCAGGCCGCGGTCGGGGGTGAACCGGGAGTGCCGGGACGCCGACATCGCTGCTCCTCCTCTGCCTCGCGCGGGCCGGACCCGGCCGTCCGGCCGACCGTCCCGCTCGCCTTCGATGCTGCCACCGGCCGGGCCCGGGGGCACCATCCGAACCGGGGCGAACCGGGGCGTAACCCGACACGCCGGGCGCGGGGGCGGGCGGCATTCGGACGAGGATCACGCGGGCGGACCGTTCCTGCCGTCAGGCCCGGGCCGTACACTGGCAGGTACGGTGCTGGCACTCTGACCGGTTGAGTGCCAGGCCGGACCGGACACCGGGACGACGGACGACGACGGAGGTGCGTGCCCCATGCCGGACGACGGCAAGCCCGACGGCCGACTGATCGACACGCGCCCGCCCGCCCGGCCGCTCGACGAGCGGCGGCTCGCGGTGCTCCGGGCGATCGTCCAGGACTACGTGGGCACCGAGGAGCCGGTCGGCTCCAAGGCCCTGGTGGAGCGCCACAACCTGGGCGTCTCCCCGGCCACCGTCCGCAACGACATGTCCGCGCTGGAGGAGGAGGGGTACATCCACCAGCCGCACACCAGTGCGGGCCGGATCCCCACCGACAAGGGCTACCGGCTGTTCGTCGACCGACTGGCCGAGGTCAAGCCGATGACCGCCCCCGAGCGCCGGGCGATCCGGCACTTCCTGGAGGGCGCGGTCGACCTGGACGACGTGGTGGCCCGGACGGTGCGGCTGCTCGCGCAGCTGACCCGGCAGGTCGCGGTGGTCCAGTACCCGTCGCTGACCCGCTCCACCGTGCGGCACATCGAACTGGTGTCCCTCACCCCGACCAAGCTGATGCTGGTGCTGATCACCAACACCGGCCGGGTCGAGCAGCGGATGGTCGACTGCCCCGCCCCGGTCGGCGAGGCCCTGCTCGGCGACCTGCGGGCCAGGCTGAACGGCATGGCGGGCGGCTGCCGGCTGCCCGAGGTGCCGACCGTCCTGGAGGACCTGCCGGCCGGCTTCGAGCCCGCCGACCGGCCCGCCGTCAGCACCGTGCTGACGGTCCTGTTCGAAGCCCTGGCCGAACAGAACGAGGAGCGGATCATGCTGGCGGGCACCGCCAACCTGACCCGCTTCGGCCACGACTTCCCGCTCACCATCCGCCCGGTCCTGGAGGCCCTGGAGGAGCAGGTGGTGCTGTTGCGCCTGCTGGGTGAGACGGCGGACTCGGCGATGACGGTCCGGATCGGCCACGAGATCGCCTACGAGGGCCTCAATTCCACGTCGGTCGTCTCGGTCGGTTACGGTTCGGGCGACCAGAGCGTGGCAAAGCTGGGAGTGATCGGTCCGACCCGGATGGATTACCCGGGCACAATGGGGGCGGTGCGCGCGGTGGCACGGTACGTCGGCCAGATCCTGGCGGAGTCGTAACGACAACGGCGCAGCGGAACGGCGCAACAGGCAGCGTGCTGTCGCAGGCACTTCAAGAGGCGGAACAAAGCGGAGCATTTGGTGGCCACGGACTACTACGCGGTACTCGGCGTCCGACGCGACGCGGGGCAGGACGAGATCAAGAAGGCGTTCCGGCGCCTCGCCCGTGAACTGCACCCGGACGTCAACCCGGACCCGAAGACGCAGGAGCGGTTCAAGGAGATCAACGCCGCCTACGAGGTGCTCTCCGACCCGCAGAAGCGTCAGGTCTACGACCTCGGGGGCGACCCGCTGTCGCCCGGCGGCGGCGGGGGCGGCTTCGGCGCCGGAGCGGCCGGGTTCGGCTTCTCCGACATCATGGACGCCTTCTTCGGCGCCGCGACCGGCCAGCGCGGCCCGCGCTCGCGCACCCGGCGCGGCCAGGACGCGATGATCCGGCTGGAGATCACCCTGGAGGAGGCCGCGTTCGGCACCACCAAGGAGCTCCAGGTCGACACCGCCGTCACCTGCACCACCTGCAGCGGCGAGGGCGCCGCGCCCGGCACCTCCGCGCAGACCTGCGACATGTGCCGCGGCAAGGGCGAGGTCTCCCAGGTCACCCGGTCCTTCCTGGGCCAGGTCATGACCTCCCGCCCCTGCCCGCAGTGCCAGGGCTTCGGCACCGTCGTCCCGACCCCGTGCCCCGAGTGCGCCGGCGACGGCCGGGTCCGCGCCCGCCGCACCCTCACCGTCAAGATCCCGGCCGGCGTCGACAACGGCACCCGGATCCAGCTGGCCGGCGAGGGCGAGGTCGGCCCCGGCGGCGGCCCGGCCGGCGACCTGTACGTCGAGATCGCCGAGACCAGCCACCCGACCTTCCAGCGGCGCGGGGACGACCTGCACTGCACCGTCACCATCCCGATGACCGCCGCGTCGCTCGGCACCCAGGTGCCGCTGCAGACCCTGGACGGCCTGGAGGAGGTCGACATCCGGCCCGGCACCCAGTCCGGCCAGTCGATCCCGCTGCACGGCCGCGGCATCACCCACCTGCGCGGCGGCGGCCGGGGCGACCTGATAGTGCACGTCGAGGTGCAGACGCCCACCAAGCTCGACCCGGAGCAGGAGGAGCTGCTGCGCCGGCTCGCCATGCTGCGCGGCGAGGAGCGTCCCTCCGGGCAGTTCGCGCCCGGCCAGCAGGGCCTGTTCTCCCGGCTGAAGGACGCCTTCAACGGCCGGTGAGACCCGTACGACCCGGGCCGGGAACGGTGCGGGGGCCGCGCGCCCCCGCCGTTCCCGGCCCGGTCCCTTTCTCCGCCCGGCTCCCCGGGCTCCTGCCGAGAGGACCGCAGCACCGATGACCGCACCCGTGTTCGTCGTCGACGACCTGACGGGGGCCGCCCCCGGCACGACCGTCCGCCTCGACGGCGCCGAGGGCCGGCACGCCGTCGCCGTCAAACGCCTCCAGCCCGGCGAGGCGCTCACCCTCGCCGACGGCCGCGGCCTCGGCGCGGACGGCACCGTCGGCGCGCTGCACGGCAAGGACGCCCTCGACGTGCTGGTCGGCGCCGTCCGCGAGGAGCCCGCCCCCGCGCCCCGGATCACCGTCGTCCAGGCGCTGCCCAAGGGCGACCGGGGCGAGCTCGCCGTCGAGACCATGACCGAGGCCGGCGTCGACGCGATCGTGCCCTGGGCGGCCTCCCGCTGCATCACCCAGTGGAAGGGCGAGCGCGGCGCCAAGGCGCTCGCCAAGTGGCGGGCCACCGCGCGCGAGGCCGGCAAGCAGGCCCGGCGGCTGCGCTTCCCCGAGGTCGGCGACCCGCTCACCACCCGGCAGCTGCTGCCGCTGCTCGCCGCCGCGGACTTCGCCGCCGTCCTGCACGAGGAGGGCTCGCTGCCGCTGGCCACCGCGGCGCTCCCGGCGGCCGGCGAGATCGTCCTGGTGGTCGGGCCCGAGGGGGGCGTCTCCCCGGACGAGATCGCCGCCTTCGCGGAGGCCGGCGCCGCGCCGTACCGCCTCGGCCCGTCCGTCCTGCGCACCTCCACGGCGGGCGTCGCGGCCGGCGCGCTGCTGCTGGGGCGCACGGGGCGCTGGGGGTAGCGGCCGCGGGTGCCGGAACCGGAAGGTGCGTGGTCCTGCAACCTCTGACGCTCCGTGAGCCGCGCGGCCTAGGGTGGCAGGATGACCGAATCGACGCGCGGCTACCTGCGCCACCCCCACCTGCATGGCGACGTCGTGGCCTTCGTCGCCGAGGACGACGTCTGGCTGGCGCCGCTGGAGGGCGGGCGGGCCTGGCGGTCGACGGCGGACCGGGCGCCCGTGGGGGCGCTGCGGTTCTCGCCGGACGGGCGCTCGCTGGCGTGGACCTCGACCCGGGACGGCGCGCCGGAGGTGCACGTCGGGGCGGTGGAGGGCGGGCCGGCCCGGCGGCTGACGTACTGGGGGAACCCGCACACCGCGCTGGTGGGGTGGACCGCGGACGGGCGGCCGGTGGCGATCACCGCCGCCGGGCAGGAGACGATCCGGCGGACCTGGGCGTTCGCGCTGCCGCTGGACGGCGGGGAGCCGGAGCGGCTGCCGTACGGGCCGATCGGCGCGCTGGCGTTCGAGCCGGTGCCGGAGGGCGCCGGCGGCGGCCGGGTGCTGCTGGGCACCCACAACCGGGAGGCCGCGCACTGGAAGCGCTACCGGGGCGGCCGGGCCGGGAAGCTGTGGATCGGCGCCGCCGGGTTCGAGCGCCTGCACGCCGACCTGGACGGGCAGCTGGAGTGCCCGATGTGGGTCGGCGACCGGGTCGCCTTCCTGTCCGACCACGAGGGCACCGGGCGGCTGTACTCCAGCCTCCCGGACGGCTCCGACCTGCGGGCGCACGGCCCGGCCGGGGACGGCTTCTACGCCCGGCAGGCCTCCACCGACGGCACCCGGGTGGTCTGGCAGCGGGCCGGCGAGCTGTGGCTGCTGGACGACCTGGACGGCGCCGAACCGCGCCGGCTGGACGTCGCCCCGGCCGGGCCGCGGACCCGGCGCCACCCGCACCCGACGCCCGCCGCCGGGCAGGTGGAGACCGCCGCCCCCGACCGCACCGGCCGGGCCGCGGCCGTGGTGGTGCGCGGCACCGTGCACTGGGTCACCCACCGGGACGGCCCGGCCCGGGTGCTGGACGAGACGCCCGGGGTGCGCAACCGGCTGGCCCGGGTCGTCCCGGGCGAGGACGGCGCGCAGGGCGCGGTGTGGGTCACCGACGCCGAGGGCGACGACGCGCTGGAGTACGCCCCCGAGGTGCTCGGCGCGGAGCGGCGGCGGCTGGCGGCCGGGCGGCTCGGCCGGGTCCGCGCGCTGGTGGTCTCGCCGGACGGCCGGCAGCTCGCGGTGGCCGCGCACGACGGCCGGGTGCTGCTGGTGGCGCTCGGCGACGGCGCGGTCAACGAACTGGCGCGCAGCGGCGACGGCGAGGTCAGCGGGCTGGTGTTCAGCCCCGACTCGGCGTGGCTGGCCTGGTCGCAGCCGGTGCTCGGCCCGTGGTCGCTGCGGCAGGTCATGCTGGCCGACCTGACCTCGCGCACCGTCAGCGAGGCCACCCCGCAGCGCTTCCACGACTACTCGCCGGCCTTCACCGCGGACGGCAGGCACCTGGCGTTCCTCTCGGTGCGGACCTTCGACCCGGTGTACGACCAGCACGCCTTCGACCTGTCGTTCCCCGGCGGCACCCGCCCGTACCTGCTGACGCTGGCCGCCGAGACCCCGTCGCCGTTCGGCCCGCAGCGCGGGGGCCGGCCGGCGGGCGGTGAGGAGGAGGACGCCAAGGAGGGCGAGAAGGACGCCTCGGCGGTGCCGACCACCCGGGTCGACCTGGAGGGCCTCGCCGACCGGATCGTGCCGTTCCCGGTGGAGGCGGGCCGGTTCGGGGTGCTGCGGGCCGCGAAGGGCGGGGTGCTCTGGACCAGGTACCCGTTCAGCGGCGAACTCGGCGACAGCGCCGCCTCGTTGGACGACGAGCCGGCCCGCACCGCGCTGGAGCGGTTCGACCTGGGGAAGCGCCGGACCGAGGAACTGCTCTCCGGCGTTGACGCGTTCGCGGTCAGCGGGGACGGCACCCGGCTGGCCGTGCTGGACGACGGCTCGCTGCGGATCGTGCCCGCCGACCAGAAGGCCGGCGAGGACGAGGAGGCGGACGTCGACCTGGAGCGGGTCCGGGTCACCGTCGACCCGGCCGCCGAGTGGCGGCAGATGTTCGACGAGAACGGCCGCCTGATGCGCGACAACTTCTGGCGGGCCGACCTGAACGGCGTCGACTGGGCCGGCGTGCTGGAGCGCTACCGGCCGCTGGTGGACCGGCTCGGCAGCCACTCCGACCTGGTCGACCTGCTCTGGGAGACGGTCGGCGAGCTCGGCACCTCGCACGCGTACGTGCTGCCGCCCGGCCGCGGCACCGAGTCCGCCCGGCAGCAGGGCCTGCTCGGCGCGGACCTGGTGCGCGACGGGGAGGTGTGGCGGGTGGCCCGGGTGCTGCCCGGCGAGTCCTCCGACCCGCGGGCCCGCTCCCCGCTGGCCGCCCCCGGCGCGGCGGTCCGCCCCGGCGACGCGCTGCTCGCGGTCGACGGCCGCCCGGTCGACCCGGTCACCGGCCCCGCCCCGCTGCTGGCCGGCACCGCGGACCGCCCGGTCGAACTGACCGTCAGCGGCCGGGACGGCGGCGTGCGGCACCCCGTCGTGGTGCCGCTCGCCGACGAGGAGGCGCTGCGCTACCACGACTGGGTGGCCGGGCGGCGGGCCGCCGTCCGCGAGCGGTCCGGCGGGCGGCTCGGCTACCTGCATGTGCCCGACATGCAGAGCGCCGGCTGGGCGCAGCTCCACCGCGACCTGCGGTTCGAGATGTCCCGGGAGGGCCTGGTGATCGACCTGCGGGAGAACCGGGGCGGCCACACCTCGCAGCTGATCGTCGAGAAGCTGGCCCGCCGGATCGTCGGCTGGAACCACGGCCGCGACCTCGCCAACCCCGAGCCGTACCCCGGCGACGCCCCGCGCGGCCCGGTGGTCGCGCTCGCCAACGAGTTCTCCGGCTCCGACGGCGACATCGTCAACGCCGCGATCCAGGCGCTCGGCATCGGCCCGGTGGTCGGCACCCGCACCTGGGGCGGCGTGATCGGCATCGACAGCAAGTACGCGCTGGTCGACGGGACGCTGGTGACCCAGCCCAAGTACTCGTACTGGATCGAGGGCTACGGCTGGCGGCTGGAGAACCACGGCGTCACCCCCGACGTCGAGGTCCCGATCGCCCCGCAGGACTGGGCGGCCGGGCGGGACCCGCAGCTGGAGACCGCCGTTCGGCTGGCGCTGGAGTCGCTGGAGCGGACCCCGGCGAAGACCGCGCCCCCGGTCGGGTAGCGGCCCGGCGCGGTTGACGCCGGGAGATCAACCGTCTGCGAACGACCGGCCGCCCGACGGGCGGCCGGTTTCCCGTCGCGTCCTTCCGGTGCCGCCCCGTTGTCGCTAGGGTGCACGCAGTGACGGCCGAGGGGGGAGCGTTGGGGGCACCGGATTTCAGCGTGGACCACGAGGCGCTGGCGGAGTGCGGCCGGAAGCTGGACCGGGCCGGGGACGACCTGGAGTCGGCCGGCGGCAGGTTCCGGGGCCCACCGGACTTCAGCCGGGACTACTTCGGCGACTACGGCGTCCCCGAGGCGGCCGGCAACTTCTTCACCTCCTGGCTGGACGAGTGGCGGCTGGACGTCCAGGCGCTGCGCGAACTCGCCGAGAAGGTGCGGCGCAGCGCGGAGAACTACCGCAGCACCGACGACGAACTGGCCGGAGCGGCCGGCCGGTCGGCCGGCTGAGGGGCCCGCGGAGGGCCTGCGGGGCCCGCCGGGGCCGGTGGGTCCCGCGGCGGGGAGGGGTTCGTCCGGCCCGGCTGAAGGGGGAGGCGGCACGGCGATGTCGACGCAACGCGAGCAGGTCGAGAAGCTCGGCCGCGCCATCGAGCGCGCCCACGGGATGTGGGGCGCCGGGGACCTGCGGGACGCCGTCCGGGCCGCCGCCCGGCTGTCGGCGCCCGCGGGCGTGCCCGGGACGATCGACCGGCTCGGCCGGGACTTCGCCGCGATGTCCGGACAGGTCGACAGCGTCCGGGCCGAGGTCGCCGACGTCGCCCGGAGCCGGCTCCCGGACGTCTGGACCGGGCAGGTCGGCGAGAAGGCCGCCGAGGCCGTCACCGCCGCCGCGCACGACCTGGACCGGATGACCGAGGACTTCACCCGGGCCGGCCGCGTCCTGGTCGAACTCTGCGACGTCCTGGCGCAGGCCCAGGCCACCCACGCCCGGGCGGACGGCTCGCTGTCCCGGGCCGCCGACCTGCTGGCGGACATCACCACCGTCGGCGGCCTGCCGGACCCGGCGCACTGGGACGACGACAAGATGCACGAGGCCAAGGCGGAGGCCCGGTACGCGATCGGCCTGATGCTGAACGCGGCCGTGCGCGCCGAGGAGGCCGGCCACCGCGCCGCGAGCGAGCTCAACCGGCTCGCCGCCCAGGCCGAGGCCGCCCGGCTGCGGGGCGGCGGCCTGAGCGCCACCGACCGCCTGGTGCTCACCGACGCCGGGGGCTTCGCCGACCTGAACCGGATCCTCAGCGCGACCGACGCCACCCGGGCCGGCCAGTTCCTGGAACGGCTCGGCCCCGAGGACCGGCAGCGGCTGAACGCCCTGCTGGCCGGCGCCAGGTCCCCGGAGGAGCGCGCCTACCTGCTGAAGGCGCTCGCGGCCGGCCACGGCGTGGACGAGGTCGCCGCGTTCGGCGCGCGGATCCACGAGCACGGCGCCGACCGGGCCTGGCTGGACCGGCACCTGAGCCCGACCCGGCACGACCCGTCCCCCCGCACCGGCATCGACCACCTGGAGACGCAGGACTTCATGGGCGCCGGGTGGGCCCAGCACGGCAACACCTGCGTGGCGGCGTCCACCGTGACGGCACGGGCCGCGGCCGACCCGGTGTACGCGTTCCACCTCACCACCGGCGGCCGCCCCGGCGACCCGCGGTCCGAGAGCGCGGCGGCCTTCACCGAGCGGTTCAGGGCCGAGCAGGACCGGATCTACGACGGCAGCCGGGAGTGGTACCAGGACCTGCCGCTGGTCGGGAAGGAGGGCCTGAGCGACGAGCAGTCCCGGGACGTGGTGAGCGCGGAGGTCGGGGCGCGCACCGGCACCGACTACCGCAACGTCCCGCTCGGCGGCCGGGACGAGCGGCGGGACGTGCTGGTCGACGTGGAGAAGGCCGTGGACGAGGGCAGGCCCGTCCCCGTGACCATCCGGGGCGACGAGGAGGGGCACGCGCTGATGATCATCGGGCACGACGGCGACCGGCTCCAGGTCTACAACCCGTGGGGCTACACCACCTGGATCACCGAGGACGACTTCGTCAACGACCACATGGACAACGCGCTCGACCAGCCGCCCCCGATGAGGACCGCCACCAGCGTCCGCCTCCCGAAGTGACCCCCGCCGCCCGTCCCGAAGCGAACAGAGAGCACCCATGACCAGCCCCCCGTCCGGCCGGACCGACGCCGAACTCGCCGCCCTGGACGTGCCCGCGCTGCTGCGCCTCGGCCTGCCCCTGGACGGCCCGCGCCGGCGCGCGCTGTTCGCCGACGGCGCGGTGGCCGCCGCGCTCGCGGCCGAGGCGTGCGAGGTGCCCCCGCACGCCGTCGGCTACCTCTCCGAGGTGGTCCGGGCCACCGGGCTGCGGGCCGCCGCCGCCCTGCCGGAACCGCTGGTCGGCCCCGGCGCGGCCGAACTCGCCGAGGACTGGCTGCACGCGGCCGGCGCGGTGCTGGACCCCGACGACGTGGCCGCCGGGGCACTGGTCGCCGACTGGCTCGCCGCGGTCGCCGCGCTGCTCGAACTGCGCCACCTGAGCCGCCGCGCGTGAGGGTCCGGCGGGTGACGAGGGGCCGGGTCGCCTGGGCGTCGGTGCTGGTGGTGCTGGTGGCGCCGGTCTGGGGGCCGCGCTGGCAGGTCAACCACGGGAGGGTGTTCGCCTCGGACGCCCGGGTGATCGTGGTCCAGCGCGGCCAGGTGTTCTCGCTGCACTGGTCGCTGTCCGTGGACCCGGGGACGGACCACCGGCCGGCGCAGCCCCCGCCCGACCCGGCGGTCGCGGTCTTCACCGGGGTCGACCGGACCCACGGCGACCCCGACCGGGCCGGCTACGCCGGCGAGCTCTACCTGGTGTTCAGGGCGAAGGGCCGCGGCACCACCGAGCTGACGGTCGACAACTGCGAGCACTGCCGGTGGAGCGTGGACGACGGGTTCCGCGAACGCCGGACCTACCGGATCGTGGTGCGCTGACGGCGGTAAGGTCGTGGCACCAGTGACGGGATCCAGGAAGGGACGCGGGAGATGGCCGGCGAGCCGCAGGCGGACTGTGTGTTCTGCAAGATCGTGTCGGGAGGCATCCCGGCGACCGTGGTGCGCGAGACCGAACGGACCCTCACCTTCCGGGACATCAACCCGCAGGCGCCCACCCACCTGCTGGTCATCCCGCGGGTGCACCACGCCGACGCGGCCGAACTCGCCGCCGCCGAACCGGAGACCGCGGCCGAGCTGCTCACCGAGGCGGGCGGCGCGGCGGCGGGCGAGGGCCTGTCCTCGTACCGGCTGATCTTCAACACCGGCGCGGAGGCCGGGCAGACGGTGTTCCACGCGCACGTGCACGTGCTGGGCGGCAAGCCGCTCACCGAGGGGCTGGTCTGAGCGTTGTCGCAGCGTGAGCTGGTCGTCCTGGGCACCGCCAGCCAGGTGCCGACCCGGCACCGGAACCACAACGGGTACCTGCTGCGCTGGGACGGCGAGGGGCTGCTGTTCGACCCGGGGGAGGGCACCCAGCGGCAGATGCTGCACGCCGGGGTGAGCGCCACCGGGATCACCCGGATCGCGGTCTCGCACTTCCACGGCGACCACTGCCTGGGCCTGCCCGGCGTGGTGCAGCGGATCAACCTGGACCGGGTGCCGCACCCGGTGGACGCCTACTACCCGGCCTCCGGACAGGCGTTCTTCGACCGGCTGCGGCACGCCAGCGCCTACCACGCGACGGCCGACATCCGGGAGCACCCGGTCACCGGCCCCGGCCCGCTGCCCGCGCCGGACGCCCCGTTCGCGCTGGCCGCGGCCCGGCTCTCGCACCCGGTGGAGTCGTTCGGCTACCGGCTCACCGAACCGGACGGGTTCCGGCTGCGGCCCGAGAAGCTGCGCGAACTCGGCCTGCGCGGGCCCGCCGTGGGCGTGCTGCAGCGCACCGGCCGGGTCACCCTGGACGACGGGCGGACGGTCACCGCCGAACAGGTCGGCGAGGTGCGGCCGGGCCAGCGGTTCGCCTTCGTGATGGACACCCGGCTCTGCGACGGGGTCTACGAACTCGCCGACGGCGCCGACCTGCTGGTGATCGAGGCGACCTTCCTCGACCAGGACGCCGGGCTCGCCGAGGAGCACGGCCACCTGACCGCCGCGCAGGCCGCCCGGGTGGCCGCCGAGACCGGGGTCCGCACGCTGGTGCTCACCCACTTCTCGCAGCGCTACCCCGACCTGGCCGGCCACCTCGCCGAGGCCGCCAAGCACTTCGACGGCGAGATCGCGGTCGCCGAGGACCTGGCCCGCGTCCCCGTCCCGCCGCGCCGTTGAGCGCGCGCCGCCGCGCCGCCGGCCGGACGCCGCCGACCGCGCCCCGGGGCCGCGCCCGGGACCGGGACCCGGGGAAAAACCGCTCGCGCATCGGAGCGGGAGAGCCCACCATCGAAGCCGCCGCGCCGCTCCGGCGGACACCCGCGCGGCGTACCCTGGTGACCCGGAGAGCCCGAGGCCACACGACACGACGGATGGGGATGAGGCAGGCCGCAGCGCCGACCCATGAGTGACACACCGCAGACCCGCACCGACGGACAGCGACGCCCCGACGAGGCGTCCACCAGCACCCGGATCGTCATTCCGGAGAAGCACCCGATGGTCACCCTGCTGGGCGCGGCCGACTCGCTCCTGCGAGTGATCGAGGGAGGCTTCCCGGGGGCCGACATCCACGTCCGCGGAAACGAGGTGACGGCCACCGGCTCTCCCGCCGAGGTCGCGCTCGTCAAGCAGCTCTTCACCGAGATGATGCTGGTGCTGCGCACCGGCCAACCCCTGACGGAGGACGCCGTGGAGCGCTCCATCACCATGCTCAGGAGTGCCGCCGAGGACCCGGCCCACCCGGCCCCGTCCGAGGTGTTCACGGCGAACATCCTGTCCAACCGGGGGCGCACCATCCGCCCCAAGACGCTCAACCAGCAGCGCTACGTCGACGCGATCGACAAGCACACCATCGTCTTCGGCCTCGGCCCGGCCGGCACCGGCAAGACCTACCTGGCGATGGCCAAGGCCGTGCAGGCGCTGCAGGCCAAGGAGGTCAACCGGATCATCCTGACCCGGCCGGCCGTCGAGGCGGGGGAGCGGCTGGGCTTCCTGCCCGGCACCCTCTACGAGAAGATCGACCCGTACCTGCGCCCGCTCTACGACGCGCTGCACGACATGATGGACCCCGACTCGATCCCGCGGCTGATGGCGGCGGGCACCATCGAGGTGGCCCCGCTCGCCTACATGCGCGGCCGCACCCTGAACGACGCCTTCATCATCCTGGACGAGGCGCAGAACACCTCGCCCGAGCAGATGAAGATGTTCCTGACCCGCCTGGGCTTCAACTCCCGGGTGGTCGTGACCGGCGACACCAGCCAGATCGACCTGCCGGGCGGCACCCGCTCCGGCCTCAAGGTGGTCCAGGAGATCCTCGCCGACGTACCGGACATCCACTTCTCGGTGCTGACCAGCACCGACGTGGTGCGTCACAAGCTGGTCGGCCGCATCGTGGATGCGTACGAACGCTGGGACGCCCGGCAGGAGGCCGAGGAGTCCGGCGACCGCAAACCCGTCCAACGGCGGGGCGCCCGGGCGCCCCGACAGTCCCATCGCACCGAAAGCTGAGTACCGAGCCCTCCATGTCGATCGACATCGCCAACGAGTCCGGGTGGGACGTCGACGAGGAGTCCATCCTCGACGTCGCCCGCTACGCCCTCGACAAGATGCGGATCCATCCGCAGTCCGAGCTCTCCGTGATCCTCTACGACAGCGAGTCGATGGCGGAGCTGCACGTCCAGTGGATGGACCTGCCAGGACCGACCGACGTGATGTCCTTCCCGATGGACGAGCTGCGTCCGGGCAAGGAGGGCGAGGACCTGCCCGAGGGCCTGCTCGGCGACATCGTGCTCTGCCCCGAGGTGGCGAAGGAGCAGGGCCTGGCCGCCCCCACCAAGCACTCGATGGACGAGGAGCTGCAGCTGCTCACCGTCCACGGGGTGCTGCACGTGCTCGGCTACGACCACGAGGAGCCCGACGAGGAGCGCGAGATGTTCGCGCTGCAGAAGCGGATCCTGGACGACTGGCGGGCCGGCCGCGGCCTGTCCGGCCTGTCGCCCGCGCCGACCGTCCACTGAGGGCCGGCCCGCTGTGAGTGGTGAGAGTACGAGTTTCCTGATCGGCGCGCTGGCGCTGGTCGGCCTGGGCTGGCTGGCGGCGTGCGCCGAGGCGGGCATCTCCCGGATGTCCCGGTTCCGGGCGGAGGAGGCGGTCCGCTCCGGGCGGCGCGGCTCCGACCGGCTGCTGACCCTGGCCTCCGACAACATCCGCTACCTGAACCTGGCGACGCTGATCCGGGTCGCCAGTGAGATGGGCGCCGCGGTGCTGGTCACCGTGGTGTGCGTGCGCGGCTTCCAGCAGACCTGGCAGGCCGTGCTGGTGGCGTTCGGCGTGATGGTGCTGGTGTCCTTCGTGGCGGTCGGGGTCTCCCCGCGCACGATCGGCCGCCAGCACCCGCTGAGCACCGTCACCGCCGCGTCCTACGTGCTGCTGCCGCTGGCCCGGATCCTCGGGCCGATCCCGCGGCTGCTGATCCTGCTGGGCAACGCGCTGACGCCCGGCAAGGGCTACAAGGAGGGTCCGTTCGCCTCCGAGGCCGAGCTGCGGGCGCTGGTCGACCTGGCCGAGAAGGACGACCTGATCGAGGACGAGGAGCGCCGGATGGTGCACTCGGTCTTCGAGCTGGGCGACACCATCGTCCGCGAGGTGATGGTGCCGCGCACCGACCTGGTGATGATCGAGCGGCACAAGACCGTCCGGCAGACCCTGACCCTGGCGCTGCGCTCCGGCTTCTCGCGGATCCCGGTGGTCGGCGACAACGAGGACGACGTGGTCGGCATCGTCTACCTCAAGGACCTGGTCCGCCGCACCCACATCAACCGGGACGCCGAGTCCGAGCAGGTCGACTCGGTGATGCGCCCGGCGGTGTTCGTCCCCGACTCCAAGCCCGCCGCCGACCTGCTGCGCGAGATGCAGCAGATGCGCTCGCACGTCGCGATCGTGATCGACGAGTACGGCGGCACCGCCGGACTGGTCACCATCGAGGACATCCTGGAGGAGATCGTCGGCGAGATCACCGACGAGTACGACCGGGAGATCGCCCCGGTCGAGGACCTCGGCGACGGCTCGTACCGGATCACCGCCCGGCTCACCGTGGAGAACCTCGGCGAGCTGTTCGGCATCGAGCTGGACGACGAGGACGTCGAGACCGTCGGCGGGCTGCTCGCCAAGTGCCTGGGCCGGGTGCCCATCCCCGGCTCCTCCTGCGAGGTGCCGGTGCAGGAGGGCAGCGGGCTGGCCGCGATCAGCCTGACCGCGGAGAGCTCGGCGGGCCGGCGCAACCGGATCGGCACCGTGGTGGCCGCCCCGGTGCGGGTCGCCGAGGAGAGCGAGGAGCCGGCCGAGGAGGCCGCCTCCTAGGGACCCCGGGCCGCGGGCCGCCCGCACGGCCCCTGGACGGGCCCCTGGACGAACCGTCCCAATCGGTGCCGCCGGTTGGGACGGTTCGGCCGGGGGCCCGTTTGCGATGCCGCCCCGGGCGTGCGCACCGTGGAAGACATGGCACATCTACTGCGCGCGGAGTACGGCCCGAGCGGGCCGGCCGGCGGAGTGGCCAGGTGGCACGTGGTCCGTGCCGTCGACCCTTCGCAGGGCATGTGCGGCGCCGAGATCGCCTCGGACGCCGAGAGCAGGCCGGAGGAGGCCTGGGGCACCGGGCTGCACTGCTGCCAGCAGTGCGGGTCGCTGTACCTCCACGAGGTGCCGTTCCTCCGGTCCGACCACGCGGGGAGGACCCGATGAGACTGCACGACGAACTCCCGGTCGACCACCGGCTCGGCACGGTCTACCGCTACGGGGCCGGCCTGGGCGGGCTGTTCCTGGTGGTGTTCGGGATCCTCGGCCTGACCGGGGCCCACCCGGGCTTCCTGGACACCTCCGGCAAGGAGGTGCTCGGCCTGTCCAGCAACGGGGCGCTCAGCGTGCTGTCGCTGGTGGCCGGCGGGATCCTGATCCTGGGCGCGGTGATCGGCGGCAACACCGCCTCGAACGTCAACATGGCGGTGGGCACGCTGTTCGTGCTGGCCGGCTTCGTCGGCCTGATGGTGCTGGACTCCAGCGCCAACCGGCTCGCCTTCCACATCTCCAACGTCATCTTCAGCTTCGTGTTCGGCTTCGTGATCCTGACCTTCGGCATGTACGGCCGGGTCAGCAGCCACCTCCCGCAGGACAACCCGTACTGGAAGGAGCGGCACGCGAAGGCCGCCGACCAGCCCAACGGCCCGCCGGCCCTGGTCAAGGTGCTCCGCCCGGGCCCGCCGAAGCCGACCGGGCACTGACCCGGAGCGAGCCGATCATCCCGTCGTAGAGTATGACCGCAATGGCCCGACGGACCGTCAGGTCCGTTGGGCCGCAGTCTGCTTGGAGGGGGAACGACGATGACGGAGCGCACGCTCGGAGCGCTGGTCAGCTCGCCGGTCGGGTTCGGGGCGATGGTGCTCTCGCCCGGCATGTACGGCGAGATCGACGAGGAGCGCGGGCAGGACGCGCTGCGGGCCGCGATCGACGCCGGGGCCCGGATGATCGACACCGCGGACGGCTACGGCGCCGACGGGCACAACGAACAGCTGGTCGGCCGGGCCGTCCGGGAGCGCCGGGACGAGGTGGTGCTCGCCACCAAGTTCGGCCTCCGGGTGCCGGAGGGCGCCGAGGCGCACCGCTTCCCGGTGCACTTCGCGTTCGGCGAGCTGGCGGTGAACTGCGAGCCCAAGTACGTCCGGGGCTACGCGGAGCGGTCGCTGCGCAACCTCGGCACCGAGGTGATCGACCTGTACTACCCGCACTTCCCGGACCCGCAGGTGCCGTTCGAGGACACCGTCGGCGCGGTCGCCGACCTGGTCGCGGACGGCCTGGTCCGGCACCTGGGCGTCTCCAACGTGACGGCCGCGCAGCTGCGGGCCGCGCACGCGGTGCACCCGGTGGCGGCGGTGCAGACCCAGTGGTCGATGTGGCAGCCGATCGACCCGGAGCTGCTGGCCGCCGCCCGCGAACTGGGCATCGGCGTGGTCGCCTGGAGCCCGCTCGGCGGCGGCTTCCTGACCGGCACCGTGCAGCAGCTCGGCGAGGGCGACTTCCGGCAGCACCACGCCCGCTTCTCGGCCGAGAACCTGGCCGCCAACAACGACCGGTACGCCCCGCTGCGCGCGATCGCCGCGGAACTCGGCGTCACCCCCGGCCAGTTGGCGCTCGCCTGGCTGCTGCACCAGGACGACCACGTGGTGCCGATCCCGGGCAGCCGGACCCCGGCGCACATCGCGGAGAACCAGGCGGCGGCGGAGCTGGTGCTGGACGCCGCGACGCTGGCCCGGATCGGGGCCGCGCTCGCCGAGTTCACGCCGGCCGGCGAAGGGGCGCTGCTCAAGGACTGAGCGGCGGCGGCCGCTGGGGGGCCAGCCCCTATGCTCGGGCCATGACCGAGATTTCCGAGCTGGACCCCGAGGACAAGAAGATCATCACGCTGGCCCGCTCGGCCCGCGCCCGCAACGGCGTGGCCGAGGGCGCGGCGGTCCGGGACGAGACCGGGCGGACGTACGTGGCCGGGACGGTGGCCCTGGAGTCGCTGCAGCTGAGCGCGCTGCGGACGGCGGTGGCGATGGCCGTGGCGAGCGGGGCGAAGGGCCTGGAGGCGGCCGCGGTGGTCTCCGCGGCGGACGCGCCGGCGGCGGACGACCTGGCCGCCGTGCGGGACCTGGGCGGGGCCGGTACGCCGGTGCTGCTGGCCGGGCCGGACGGGACCCTGAAGCTGGCCGTCGCGGCGGAGTGAGGCCGTCCGGCGTCCGCCGGGACGGGGGCCGGCGGAGCTGCGTCGGGCGGGGCGGAGTGGGGCGGGCGGGGCCGGGGAGGCCCTCGGCCGCCCTTTCTGCGAGTCCTGCGGGTGCGATAATCGCACCGGTCGGGGTGCGGTCCCGGCGGGGAGCGGGGGAGGGGACATGGGCGTCGCGGCGTTCTTCTGCGGGCTGCTGCTCTGTGTCATGGGCTTCGGGCGCTGGCACGAGACCGGCTCCCCGTGGTGGTTGTGGGGCACCCTGGTCCTGCTGGCGCTCGTGGTGGTCGGCGCGATCACCGGTGGCGGGAAGAAGGCCGGCTGAGCACGCGCCGACCGTCCGGGTGCCCGATGACCGGTGCGGCCCCGGGGATCGGGGACAATGGGTGCCATGAATGCCCCTTCCTCCCCGTACCGCTCCGGGTTCGCGTGTTTCGTCGGCCGTCCCAACGCGGGCAAGTCGACCCTGACCAACGCCCTGGTCGGGACGAAGGTCGCGATCACCTCCGACCGCCCGCAGACCACCCGGCACACCGTGCGCGGCATCGTGCACCGCCCCGACTCGCAGCTCGTCCTGGTGGACACCCCCGGGCTGCACAAGCCCCGCACCCTCCTCGGCGAGCGCCTCAACGACCTGGTCCGCAGCACCTGGGCGGAGGTCGACGTGATCGGCTTCTGCGTCCCCGCCGACCAGAAGCTCGGCCCCGGCGACAAGTTCATCGCCAAGGAGCTCGCCGAGATCCGCAAGACCCCGAAGGTCGCGATCGTCACCAAGACCGACCTGGTCGACTCCAAGCGGCTCGCCGAGCAGCTGATCGCCGTCCACCAGCTGGGTGCCGAGCTCGGCATCGAGTGGGCCGAGATCATCCCGGTGTCGGCCGTCGGCGACAAGCAGGTCGAGCTGGTGGCCGAGCTGCTGACCAAGCTGCTGCCCGAGGGCATGCCGCTGTACCCGGACGGCGACCTCACCGACGAGCCCGAGCAGACCATGGTCGCCGAGCTGATCCGGGAGGCCGCGCTGGAGGGCGTGCGCGACGAGCTGCCGCACTCGCTGGCCGTGGTGGTCGAGGAGATGATCCCGCGCGAGGGCCGTCCCGCCGACCGCCCGCTGCTGGACATCCACGCCAACGTGTACATCGAGCGGCAGAGCCAGAAGGCCATCGTGATCGGCGCCAAGGGCTCCCGGCTCAAGCACGTCGGCACCACCGCCCGCAAGCAGATCGAGGCGCTCCTGGGCACCCCGGTCTACCTGGACCTGCACGTCAAGGTGGCCAAGGACTGGCAGCGCGACCCCAAGCAGCTGCGTAAGCTCGGCTTCTGACGGAGCGTCGCGCGGGGAGGGGCCGGGGCCGGATGGAACTGCACACCCACGAGTGGGGCCGGGGCGGCCGCACCGCCCTGCTGGTCCACGGCATCCAGGCCGACCACCGCACCTGGCGGGTGATCGGTCCCGCGCTCGCCGAGCGCGGCTACCGGGTGCTCGCCGTGGACCTGCGCGGCCACGGCGCCTCCCCGCGCGGCACCGGCACCACCCCCGCCGAGCGGTACGGGCCCGAGCAGTTCGCCCGGGACCTGGCCGACACCCTGCCGGTCGGAGCGGACCTGGCGATCGGCCACTCGATGGGCGCCCTCGCGCTCCAGCGGGCCGTCGAGGCGCTGAAGCCCGCCCGGGCGGTCTACAGCGACCCCGCCTTCGTCTACGAGCGCCCCGGGCTCGGGCCGGAGCCGTTCATCGGCTTCAAGCGCTTCGGGACCAGGCAGTTCATCACCACCATGCACCCCGACTGGTCCGCCGAGGACGTGGACGCCGAACTCGCCGCCCTCGCCTGCTGGGACACCGACACCGCGCTCGGCCTCTGGGCGCACCCCGAGCTGTCCGTCCTGCCGGGCCCCCCGCCCGTCCCCTCGCTGGTCCAGCTCGCCGACCCGAGCGGCCTGGTGACGGAGCGGGAAGCCGCCGAACTGCGCCGCCGCGGCTACCTGGTGCGCACGGTGCCGGGCGCCGGGCACTGCATCCACCGCGACGACCCGGCGGGCTTCCTCGCCTCGCTGGACGGGTGGATCTGAGCCGTCCCGAAGGTTGCCGGCTGCCGGCTGCCGGGAGCACGGGCCCGGGCCCGGGGTCGGCTGACGGGAGCCGGGAGCCGGGCCCGCGGGGTCCTCGGGGCTCAGGCGCCTTCGCGCAGCACCAGGCTCACCAGCTCGCGCTGGGACTCGGTGAGCTTCGGGTCGGCGCAGTGGACGGTGCGGCCGTCGACGGTGATCTCGTAGTGGAAGCCGTCGGGCACGCCGTACGCGGGCGCGCGCAGCCCGCCGGCCACCGCCTCCCGGGCCAGGGCGTGCACGTGCGGGGCGTCCGGGCGCTCCGTGGTGTCCATCTCGGCATACCGGAGCAGGCCGGCGAACCCGCCGGTGCGGGTGACCTGGATACGCATGGTTGTCAGTGTGCTACGCACCGGAGGGATTTGCCGAGGCTTTTCACCAACTCCCCGCAGCGCCCGCCGCCTTCCGCCCGGCCGGACTTCCGGCCGCGGACGGGCCCAGGACGGATCCTCGACCCGGTTCCCGGCCCGGCTCCGGCCCGTCTCAGTGGGTGGGATCGTGGCGGGCCTCACTGCGTCGGCCCGGTCGGTCTTGTTACAGTGGCGGCATCATGCGTATCCGGCTGCTTCTTCTTAGCTGCCGCGGCGAGGGCCTGTAGTCCAGTGAAGGCCGGCCCCCTCGCCGCGGGGAGTCGTGTTGCGCCCATGTGATGTCTCGCGGCGCACTCAGTCGGCCGAGTCGGGTGTCCTGTATCCCCCGACCGCAGACCGCCTTCGACAAGGGAAGCCGAGAGCCTCACCCATGACCGAACAGTCCTCCGTCGCCCGCGCGTTCGTCGACCGCCCCACCCCGATCACCGCCGCCACCGTGCAGCAGAAGCCCTCGGGGATGCCGTTCCAGCGCTACGTACCGTTCGGCACCGTCGACCTGCCGGACCGCACCTGGCCGAGCAAGGTGATCACCCGGGCCCCGCGCTGGCTGTCCACCGACCTGCGCGACGGCAACCAGGCGCTGATCGACCCGATGTCGCCGGCCCGCAAGCGCAAGATGTTCGACCTGCTGGTGAAGATGGGCTACAAGGAGATCGAGGTCGGCTTCCCCTCCTCCGGGGCCACCGACTTCAACTTCGTCCGCTCGCTGATCGACGAGGGCGCGATCCCCGAGGACGTCACCATCTCGGTGCTGACCCAGGCCCGCGAGGACCTGATCGAGCGCACCGTGGAGTCGCTGAAGGGCGCGCCCCGGGCCACCGTGCACCTGTACAACGCGACCTCGCCGCTGTTCCGCCGGGTGGTGTTCCGGGCGAGCAGGGAGGAGATCAAGGCCATCGCGGTGGACGGCACCCGCCTGGTGATGGAGTACGCCGAGAAGATCCTGGGCGACGAGATGGTCTTCGGCTACGAGTACTCGCCGGAGATCTTCATCGACACCGAGCTGGACTACGCGCTGGAGGTCTGCGAGGCGGTGATGGACGTCTGGCAGCCCGGTGAGGGCCGCGAGATCATCCTGAACCTGCCGACCACCGTCGAGCGCTCCACCCCGAACGTCTACGCCGACAAGATCGAGTGGATGTCGCGGAACCTGTCGCGCCGCGAGTTCGTCTGCCTGTCCACCCACCCGCACAACGACCGGGGCACCGGCGTGGCCTCCGCCGAGCTGGCCGTGATGGCCGGTGCCGACCGGGTCGAGGGCTGCCTGTTCGGGCAGGGCGAGCGCACCGGCAACCTGGACCTGGTCAACGTCGGGATGAACCTGTTCTCCCAGGGCGTCGACCCGATGATCGACTTCTCCGACATCGACGAGATCCGCCGCACCGCCGAGTACTGCAACCAGATGCCGGTGGCCGAGCGCCACCCCTACGCGGGCGACCTGGTCTTCACCTCCTTCTCCGGCTCGCACCAGGACGCGATCAAGAAGGGCTTCGACGCCCTGGAGGAGGACGCGGCCGCCGCCGGCGTCCCGGTCTCCGAGCACACCTGGGGCGTGCCCTACCTGCCGATCGACCCGAAGGACGTCGGCCGCAGCTACGAGGCGGTCATCCGGGTCAACTCGCAGTCCGGCAAGGGCGGCATCGCCTACGTCCTGAAGAACGACCACAAGCTGGACCTGCCGCGCCGGATGCAGATCGAGTTCTCGAAGATCATCCAGGCCAAGACCGACGCCGAGGGCGGCGAGGTCACCCCCGCCGCCATCTGGGCGGTCTTCCAGGACGAGTACCTGCCGACCCCGGCCAACCCGTGGGGCCGGATCTCGCTGAGCGGTTCGCGCAGCCTGACCACCGAGGACGGCCGCGACGCGCTGAGCACCGAGGCCGTGGTCGACGGCACCCCGGTGACCCTGACCGGCAGCGGCAACGGCCCGGTCTCCGCCTTCGTCAACGCGCTGGCCTCGATCGGCGTGGACGTCCGCGTCCTGGACTACGCCGAGCACGCGCTGAGCGAGGGCGGCGACGCGCAGGCCGCCGCGTACGTCGAGTGCGCCGTCGGCGACAAGGTGCTGTGGGGCGTGGGCATCGACGGCAACACCGTGCTGGCCTCGCTGAAGGCCCTGGTCAGCGCCGTCAACCGGGCGGCCCAGCGCGACTGACGCCACCCGGGCGCACCGCACGCCCAGCGTTCCGCGTTCTGAGGGGACCCGCCGCCGGCGGGTCCCCTCGGCGTCTCCGGGACTGTCCGTCCTTGCCGGGCAAGGACATTGACTGATCATCAGGAGATGTCCGACCCGCGGTGCGCACGTCCGGGCGGTGTCGTCGATCACATGTGGCCCCGGTCACAAATTTTCCCTCCGGCACCCGTTCAGGGTGCTGACACGAGCCGGTAACCGTGGCAACATCGTCGAACCGGAACCGGGGTCGGTGGGACGACTCCGGAGTCCGGTCGCGTGACCTGCCCATTGATGTGCAGGCCGCCTGCCATGTCTGGGGAGTGGCGCCGTGACAGGGTTGTGGGGTGTTCGCCCTAGGTGGCGGACGGATGTTCTCGGTGAATTCTTCTGCCCGGGCTGCGGCGGAGACCGCAACTACCGCCGGCAACACGGCCGGCGGTGGCTGCGGTTGCTCGGGACACCGGTCCTGCCGCTCGGCGGCGTGGCCCGCAGCGTCCAGTGCACCTCCTGCCGCGGCCGCTACGGGACCGACGCCCTGGAGCAGTTGACCTCGGTCCGGCTCGGCGCGATGCTGCGCGACGCCCAGTACACCATCGCCCTGGCCGCCCTCGCGGCCGGCGGCACCGCCGGGCGCAGCGGACGCGAGGCGGCCTGCACGGTGATCAGGGACGCCGGGTTCGAGGACTGCGGCGAGGCCCAGGTGCTGGCCGCACTGGCCGCGCTCTCCGGCCACGGCGGCGGCGAACCCCTCGACGTGGACGTCGAGGGCGGCGGGCTCGCTGTCGAACTGCACGCCGCACTCGAACCGCTCGCCCCGCACCTGGCCGTCCAGGGCCGCGAGCGGCTGCTCACCCTCGGTGCGGTGGTCGCCCTCGCCGACGGCCGCTACCTGCCGCAGGAGCGGGCCGCGCTCGCCGTGGTCGGCCGCTGCCTGCGCCTGTCCACCCAGCAGGTCGACCAGCTCCTCGAAGCGGCCACCCGCGCCCCGCGCTGACCGGTCTCCTCCCTCCGACCCCCGCACCACCCAAGAGCCGGGCCCGAAACCCCCCTCCCGGGCCCGCCGTGTCCCGCACCGCACGGGTGAAAGCCCCCCACAACCCCGGTGCGGGCTCACGGCTGCGCCGCCGTCGCCGCCCGGCAGCCCCCAAGACCCCGGCGGTTCCGGCGGCCCGCGCGCGACCGCACTGTCGGCGGGGTGCGGGACAATGGGTTCCACCATGAGTCTCTTCCGCGACGACGGCATCGTGCTGCGCACCCAGAAGCTCGGCGAGGCCGACCGGATCATCACCTTCCTCACCCGCCAGCACGGCCAGGTCCGGGCGGTGGCCCGCGGGGTGCGCCGGACCAAGTCGAAGTTCGGCGCCCGCCTCGAACCGTTCTCGCACGTCGACGTCCAGTTCTTCAGCCGCGGCAGCGACCTGGTCGGCCGCACGCTGCCGCTGTGCACCCAGGTGGAGACCATCGCTCCCTACGGCGCCCGGATCGTCGACGACTACACCCGCTACACGGCCGGTACCGCGATGCTGGAGACCGCCGAGCGCTTCGCCGAGAACGAGGGCCAGCCCGCGGTCCAGCAGTACCTGCTGCTGGTCGGCGGCCTGCGCACGCTGGCCGCCGGCACCCACCAGGCGCACCTGGTGCTGGACGCCTTCCTGCTGCGCTCGCTCGCCGTCAACGGCTACGGCGCGAGCTTCACCGACTGCGCCCGCTGCGGCCTGCCCGGCCCCAACCGCTTCTTCTCGCTCCAGGCGGGCGGCGTGCTGTGCGGCGACTGCCGGGTCCCCGGAAGTGCCGTACCCTCCCCTGAGACACTGGTACTGCTCGGCGCGCTGCTCTCCGGGGACTGGCAGACCGCCGACGACTGCGAGCCGCGGTACTGGCGCGAGGGCAGCGGGCTGGTGGCCGCCTACCTGCAGTGGCACCTGGAGCGGGGCATCCGCTCGATGAGATACGTGGAGAAGTGAGCATGGTCGCGCGACGGCTGTTCGGCAGCAAGCGGACGTACGAGACCCCCGCACCGCACCCGAGCGGCGCCAGGCCGCCGAAGATCCCGAGCGACCTGGTCCCCCACCACGTCGCCTGCGTCATGGACGGCAACGGCCGCTGGGCCAAGGAGCGCGGCCTGCCCCGCACCGAGGGCCACAAGGTCGGCGAGGGCGTCGTCCTCGACGTGCTGCGCGGCTGCCTGGAGATCGGCGTCAAGAACCTCTCGCTGTACGCCTTCTCCACCGAGAACTGGAAGCGTTCCCCGGAAGAGGTGAAGTTCCTGATGAACTTCAACCGGGACGTGATCCGCCGCCGCCGCGACGAGATGGACGCCCTGGGCATCCGGATCCGCTGGGTCGGCCGGATGCCGCGGATGTGGAAGAGCGTCGTGCAGGAGCTCCAGGTCGCCCAGGAGCAGACCAAGGACAACGACGCCATGACGCTGTACTTCTGCGTCAACTACGGCGGCCGGGCCGAGATCGCCGACGCCGCGCTGGCCATCGCCCGCGACGTCGCCGCCGGGAAGCTCAACCCGGAGAAGGTCAACGAGAAGCTGTTCGCCAAGTACCTCTACTACCCGGACATGCCGGACGTCGACCTGTTCCTGCGCCCCAGCGGCGAGCAGCGCACCTCCAACTTCCTCGCCTGGCAGTCCGCCTACGCGGAGTTCGTCTTCCAGGACGTGCTCTGGCCGGACTTCGACCGCCGCGACCTGTGGCGCGCCTGCGAGCAGTACGCCCGCCGCGACCGCCGCTTCGGCGGCGCGCTCCCCAACGAGGTCGGCGCCGAGGTGCCGCCGCAGCGCTGACCGGCCCGGCCGATCCGTCCGGCGAGGTCGGCGCGGGCGGCGGTGGTACGGGCGAGGGCCCGGATCGGACTGTTCCGATCCGGGCCCTCGCCGCTGCCGGGGTCGGGGCGGCAACCGCCGTCCCGGTGACCGGGCGGTGCGGTCACTCCGGCTGCTGCCTGGCGGCGCACTCGCCGCAGGTGCCGAAGATCTCCAGGGTGTGCGCGATGTCGCTGAACCCGTGCTCGGCGGCGACCGCGTTGGCCCAGCGTTCGACGGCCGGCCCCTCGACCTCGACGGTCGCCCCGCAGTGCCGGCACACCAGGTGGTGGTGGTGACCGCTGCTGCAGCGGCGGTAGACCGCCTCGCCCTCGGCGGTGCGCAGCACGTCCACCTCCCCGGCCTCGGCGAGGGACTGCAGGGTGCGGTAGACGGTGGTCAAGCCCACCGAGTCGCCCCGGTGCTTCAGCATGTCGTGCAGTTCCTGCGCGCTGCGGAAGTCCTCAATCTCGTCCAGGACCGCCGAGACGGCGGTGCGCTGCCGAGTCGATCGCGCGCGCGGCGACGGGCCTGCGGTGGTCACCGTGGGTCCTCCTGCTGATCGGGTGGTTTCGCACATCATTGTGCCAGCCCCCGACTTGACAGCGTCTCCCCCGACGGCGACTCCCCGGGCGACGGCCGGCCGATCACCGCCCCCGGCGGTGCCGGGACCGGCTCGGTGCTCCCCGGGGCCGCCCCGGCGAGGGTGCTTTCCGGGGCCGCGCCGGGGCCCGCCGAGCTGCCCGGGACGCGACCGGGTCCCGCGTCGCCGCCGGGCAGGGCCACGTCGCACACCGCCGGCCCGTGCTCGGCCTCGGCCCGGTGCCGCCGCCTGGCCAGCGGCGCGGCGATCGCGCTGAACAGGGCGAAGGTCAGGATGGCCAGGAACACGATGGTCGGGCCGGACGGCAGGTCGGCCTGGTAGGAGGTGCCGACGCCGAGCAGCGCCGTCACCACGCCGACCCCGATCGCGGTGGCCTGGGTGGCGGCGAAGGACCGGGTCAGCTGCTGGGCGGCCGCCACCGGGACGACCATCAGCGCGCTCACCAGCAGCAGGCCGACCACCCGCATGGCGACGGTCACGGTGACCGCGGCCATCACCGCGATCAGCAGGTTGAGCACCCGCACCGGCAGGCCCGTCACCCGGGCGAACTCCTCGTCCTGGCAGACCGCGAACAGCTGGCGGCGCAGGCCCACGGTGACCGCGACGACCGTTGCCGCGAGCAGGCCGATCACCACCAGGTCGCCGGGGGAGACGAACAGGATGGAGCCCCACAGGTAGCTCTCCAGGCTGCCCGCGCCGGACTGGCTGCTCATCGAGACCAGCAGCTTGCCGCCGGCCATGCCGCCGTAGAAGAGCATCGCCAGCGCGATGTCGCCGCGCTGGTTGCCGCGGGCCCGGACCAGCTCCATCACGACGGCGCCGAGCACGCAGACCAGGACCGCCGTCCACATCGGGTTGGCCTGGAACAGGAAGCCCAGGCCGACGCCGGTCAGCGCGACGTGCCCGATGCCGTCGCCCATCAGCGCCTGCCGGCGCTGCACCAGGTAGATGCCGATCGAGGGCGCGGTGATGCCGACCAGGACGGCGGCCAGGAAGGCCCGCTGCATAAAGTCGGGTTGGAACATCTCGGTCATGCCAGCAGTCCCTGGGTGGTGCGGTGGTGGTCGTCGGCGTGCGGGTGGACGTGGTCGTGGCCGGGCAGCGCGTGCTGGCCGACGCCCCGCGGCGGCGGCCCGTCGTGCGCCACGCAGCCGTCGCGGAGCACCACGGCGCGGTCGATCAGCGGCTCCAGCGGCCCGAGTTCGTGCAGCACCAACAGCACCGCGCAGCCGCGCTCCACCTCGGTGCGGAGGATGCCGGCGAGCACCTGCTGGCTGTCCACGTCGACGCCGGCCATCGGCTCGTCCATGATCAGCAGGTCGGGCCGGCCGACCAGGGCGCGGGCGATCAGCACCCGCTGGTGCTGCCCGCCGGACAGGTGGGCCACGCCGTCGCCGGCCCGGTCCAGCATGCCGACGGCGGCCAGTGCCCGGTCCACCGCGGCTCGGTCCTTGCGGCGGAAAGGCAGCAGCCCGTGCTGCGGCAGCCGCCCGGTGGAGACCACCTCGCGGACCGTGGCCGGCACCCCGCCGGCCGCGGTGGTGCGCTGCGGCACGTAGCCGATCCGGTGCCACTCCCGGAACCTGCGGTGGGGCCGGCCGAACAGCTCCAGGCTGCCCCGGTCCAGCGGCACCGAACCGATCACGCTCTTCACGGTGGTGGACTTGCCGGAGCCGTTGGCGCCGAGCAGGGCGACGACCTCACCGGGCCGGACGGTCAGGTCTATGCCGCGCAGCACCGGTCGGCCGCCGACGGTGGCGACCGCGCCCCGGAGGCCGATGACCGCCGGTCCGGCGTCCTCGCCGGGGGCCGGGCCCCGGCGGTCGTTCCCCGTCCTGGGGATGACAGCACTCATGGTGGTTCCTCGCTCCGCTCTCGCCGCTCGCTCGGGTCCGTCCGGGGGTGGGTTCAGCGGGTGCCGAGCGCGGCCCGCAGATTGGTCAGGTTCTGCCGCATGACGGAGAAGTAGTCGTGCTGCTCCGGCTCCTTGATCCCCTCCAGGGGGTCGAGCACGGCGGTCTTGAGGCCCAGGTCGGCGGCGACGGTGTTGGCCAGCTTGGGGCTGACCAGGGCCTCGAAGAACACGGTGGTCGCGCCGTTCTCCCGGGCGGCCCGCTGGATCGCGGCCATCCGGGACGGGGTGGGCTCCGCCTCCGGATCGACCCCGTTGATCGCGACCTGCTCCAGGCCGTAGTGGTCGGCGAGGTAGCCGAACGCGGCGTGGCTGGTGACGAAGGTCCGGGTGCCGGTGTTCGCCAGGCCGTCCTTGAACTCCTGGTCGAGGGCGGTCAGCCGGGCCACCAGGTCGTCGGTGTTGTGCTGGTAGTCGGCGGCGTGGGCGGGGTCGAGCTCCGCGAACTCGGCGCCCACGCTGCGGGCCACCGCCGCGTACCGGGTCGGGTCCAGCCAGATGTGCGGGTCGCCGGCCGCGCCCTCGTGCTCGTGCCCGTGCTCGCCGTCGTGCGCCTCGGTCCCGTCCTCCCCGCCCTCGCCCTCCCCGCCCTCGTCGAGGTGGTGGTCCACCAGGGGGGAGACGGCGGTGGCGTCGATCGGGTGCTTGACGTGGGACTGCGCGACCGCCTTGTCCACGGTCGGCTGCAGGCCCTTCAGGTAGACCACCGCGTCGGCCCGCTGGACGGCCGCGACCTGCTTGGCCGTCAGCTCCAGGTCGTGCGGCTCCACACCGGGGGCGGTCAGGTCGGCGACCTTGACGTGCTCCCCGCCTATCTCCCGGGCCAGGAACTCCATCGGGTAGAAGGACGCGACCACTTCGAGTCGGCCGCCGCCCCCGCCCGCCGCGTTGCTGACCCCGCCGCAGCCGGAGAGCAGCAGCGACCCGGCGACGGCGGCCGCCGCGAGGGCTATCGAGGGAGTGGCACGACGAATCTTCATGACAACCATTCTCATCTTATCTGGAAATGATTGTCAACTTGCATTGGGTGGACTCCTCGCCTAGCGGGCGCCGCGCCGCACCCGGAACGCGCCCCTGCCGCGCCGTGCCGCGCCCCCACGGCGTCCGGACGGCACCGGGAGACCGCCAACACGCCGGAGAACGCACGGCTGTTCACTCCCGGTACAGCCACCCGGCGGCCCGCCCGTGCAACTATCGAGTTGAACCCCGCCCCCGCAACCCCGGTACCCTGAGTCATTCGGGCGCGCGCAACCAGCCGTGCCCTGACCGCGCCGTCGTACTGAAGAGAGCACTGTGGCCGCCGACAAGATCGACACGATCGTCAGCCTGAGCAAGCGCCGTGGCTTCGTCTACCCCTGCAGCGAGATCTACGGCGGCACCCGTGCCGCCTGGGACTACGGTCCGCTGGGTGTCGAGCTGAAGGAGAACATCAAGCGCCAGTGGTGGCGCGCGATGGTCACCGCGCGGGAGGACGTCGTCGGCCTCGACTCTTCGGTGATCCTCGCCCGCGAGGTCTGGGAGGCCTCCGGCCACGTCGCGACCTTCAACGACCCGCTGACCGAGTGCCTCTCCTGTCACAAGCGCTTCCGCGCCGACCACCTGGAAGAGGCCTACGAGGCCAAGCACGGCAAGCTGCCCGCCAACGGCCTCGCCGACCTCAACTGCCCGAACTGCGGCAACAAGGGCGCCTTCACGGAGCCCAAGGAGTTCTCGGGCATGCTGAAGACGCACCTCGGCGTCACCGAGGACGCGGCCGGCCTGGCCTACCTCCGCCCGGAGACCGCGCAGGGCATCTTCACCAACTTCCGCGCCGTGCAGACCACCTCGCGCAAGAAGCCGCCGTTCGGCATCGCCCAGGTGGGCAAGAGCTTCCGCAACGAGATCACCCCCGGCAACTTCATCTTCCGCACCCGAGAGTTCGAGCAGATGGAGATGGAGTTCTTCGTCAAGCCGGGGGAGGACGAGACCTGGCACGAGTACTGGCTCGAGCAGCGCTGGAACTGGTACGTCGACCTCGGCCTGCGGACCGAGAACATGCGCTTCTTCGAGCACCCCAAGGAGAAGCTGTCCCACTACGCCAAGCGCACGGTGGACATCGAGTACCGCTTCAACTTCGGCGGCAGCGAGTTCTCCGAGCTCGAGGGTGTGGCCAACCGCACCGACTACGACCTGACGGTGCACAGCGAGCACTCCGGCCAGGACCTCAAGTACTTCGACCAGGACGCGAACGAGCGGTACTTCCCGTACGTGATCGAGCCTGCGGCCGGTCTCAACCGCGCCATGCTGGCCTTCCTGCTCGACGCCTACTTCGAGGACGAGGCGCCGAACGCCAAGGGCGTCATGGAGAAGCGCGTCGGCATGCGGCTCGACCCGCGCCTGGCCCCGGTGAAGGTCGCGGTGCTCCCGCTGTCCCGCAACGCCGACCTCTCGCCGAAGGCCCGCGGTCTCGCCGCCGACCTGCGCACCGCGTGGAACGTCGAGTTCGACGACGCCGGTGCGATCGGCAAGCGCTACCGTCGCCAGGACGAGATCGGCACCCCGTTCTGCGTCACCGTCGACTTCGACACCCTCGAGGACAACGCGGTGACCGTCCGCGAGCGTGACACCATGGCGCAGGAGCGGGTGTCGCTCGACCAGGTGAAGTCCTACCTGGCCGCCCGCCTGATCGGCTGCTGACACCGGACGGCGCGGCACGGCCGTGGTCCTTCGAACGGTCGGCTGGCCGCCCCCTCAGCGGGGCGGTCCGCCGACCGTTCGCCGTTCCGACCGTTCGCCGGGTCCTCCTGGCGGCTGTACTGCCGGCCGGGGCTCCTGGGGCGGCCCCGGTCAGCGGCGCTGGCGGGACTTCCGGGGGCGGGGCGCCGGCTGGGTCGGCAGCCCGGCGGTGCGCAGCGCCGCGAACGCGCTGCGGGCCCGGCTCTCGTCCAGGTCGTCGGCGGCGAACAGCAGCGTGTCGTACAGCTCCACCGACCCCTGGACCGCGGCCGCGAACTGGCCGACGTCGCTCGCCGAACGCAGCCGAACCAGCTCGCCGATCAGCTCGGCCGCCGACTCCTCGTCCAGGGCCGCGGCGATCGCGGCGACCTCGCCGACCGGCCGGCCCGCTGCCTGGCGCAGTAGGTGGCGGGCGTCGCCGGAGCGCCCGGCGGCCCGCAGCTGCCGGGTCAGTTCCGAGAACTCACCGGCCGGAGCGGAGGCACGCTCCCACAGCAGGGTCTGCCCGTCGGCCGACTGCCCCGACCGTTCCAGTGCCGCGAGCAGCGCCGGGAGCTCCTGCGCGCCCACCGACCACAGGGCGTGGAACAGGTCGGCTGCCTCGTCCACCAACCCTTCCTCGCGCAGCGCGGCCAGCGTGGCCGCGGCGTGCTCCGGGGCGCCCGGGGCCACCGAGCGGGCCAGGTAGGTGGAGGAGCCGGTCGGTCCTTCGGCGCGCAGCAGCGTGGCCAGCTCGACCAGGTCGTTCGGCGTGACCAGCAGAGCGACCTGGCTCACGATGGCCGCGGACTCGTGCACCGAACCCTGCCGGTGCAGATCGGTGATCCGCTGGACGAGGGCGATCAGCTCGGCTCGTGACCGGGAGCGCGGCCCACCCGGCGGTACGGCCGTCCCCGCGCCGCCGGTGGGAGCTTCGGCGCCGGTGCCGGCGGGTGCGGCGTTCGGGCGGGTGCCCCTGGCCGCCCGGGTGTCGTCGACTTCCTTGCCCGGCCCGCGGGTTCTGGCCCAGGAGGTACCGGGGGGCTCTTCGGAGCCGGCCGTCGGGGCGTCGTGCCGGGCGGCCGCCGCGTGCTCCGCGGCGCCGGGGCGCGCCTGGTCGGCGGTGGTGTGGTCGTCGTTCCGCCGGGAGGCACGGAGGGGACGGCCGACCCTGAACCGGGCGCCGCGCGGTGGCGGGGCGTCGGCGGTCTGGGTATCGGTGGCCGGAGCCGTGGTGGGAGCGGTCGCGCGGACCGGTTCGGTGGTGCCGGCCGGAACCACCGGTCCGTCGGGACGGGCGTCCGGGGCGTGGGCTGCCCCCGGTCGGCGCTCTCCGCCGAAGCGGGCTCCGGTGGGGGAGGGGAGCTGCGGGGGCACCAGGGCGGCGGCCCGTTCGGTGGGACGGGGGGCCCGGGAGACCGTGCCGGGACTTCCCGGAACCTCACCCGGGGTGGGCGCGGGGCGGCCGAACCGTCCCGCTGACTGCTGGTCCTCGGCGGCCAGCAGACGGTCGCTCAGTTCGAGGCAGCGCGCGCCGAGGCCTTCGCGGAGGTTCTGCGCCTGGGCGAGCTGTCGCACCAACTCGGGGTCGGGCCGCCGGGGCGGGCGGCCGTACGCGGGCGCGTGGTCGGGTTCGTGGCCGGCCCGGACGGCCTCGGCGAGTCTGCGCTCGCGCTGCGCGGCGAACTGCCGCGCTCTCAGTAGTTCGTCCAACTCCGCTCTGAGCGTTTGGACATCGACCGAATCCGGCCCCGAACTGCGTACGGTCATCGCGCCCCGCCCCGGCTTCTCCAAGGGGGCCACCCGACCGGCCCCCGAACACAACGACTGGTGGCCATCCTGGCGCTGCCATACGGCGGCCACGTTACGGGAGCAAGTCTTAACCTTTTCGAGATGGGGATGCGAGTGGCCGATGTGGTGCGGGAGAGCTGCTGTTCTCATGGATTTCGGCCAATTCCTGTCCGACTCGCCCCACTTGTTCGGAGCGAGGAACAACTCGCCTCGTAGGCAAGGTGGTTGGAGGGCGGATCACACCGCCAGTCGCGCTCGCGCCTCCATCAGCGCGAAGCCGAGCAGGTTCGATCCCTGCCACCGGGCGGGTGATTCCGCCCGCTCGTCGTCGGCCGCGAGTCCGATGCCCCAGATCCGGTCCAGCGGGCTGGCCTCCACCAGGACGCGCTCGCCGGTGCGGAGCAGGTAGCCGCGGAGCTGCTCGTCCTGCCCGAACTTCGCGGTGCTGCCGGCCACCACCAGTTCGAAGCGGTGCTCGACCCAGCGGCCCTCTTCGAAGCCATCGACCAGCCGGCCCAGGTTCTTCGCCTCCGCGGGCGTCCTCGCCCGGAGGATCCTCGGGACGATCTCCTCGTCTCCGAACAGCCGTGCCTTTCCGGCCATCATCCAGTGCTCGGCGGTGGCGTACCGGACCCCGTCGACCGTGAACGGGGAGGGCCACCACTGGCTGAGCGCACCGGGCCCGACCTGCCCGTCCCGCTGCGGGCGGTGGCCCCAGAAGCACAGGTACTTCGGACGAGCCCCGGAAGCGACCGCCGCCATCAGCTGCTCGCGGGTGCGCGCCTCGCTCGGGAGGAGGATCGGGTTCGTCGGCATGGCGCCATCCTCGCACCGCTCCAAGGCTGCCGGCCTGCCATTTTCCTGCGGGCACCGGCCGCGACACCGCCTGCCCGCAGGGGCTCGACCACAGCTCCGACCCCTGTCACCCGGCCCCGCCATTCGACCCGCTCGGCCCCCTTCCGCCTCCGGGGGCGGGCACCGGTGCCCGCCGACCACACTGCGAACCGGCGAGCGCGACCCCGGAACGGGGGGCCGATGGCCAGGACGTGGTCGGTGGTCGGCGGGGCGAATCGCACTGTGGAGAAGTCAAGGAGCGGGAGTAGGGACGGAAAGAGGAACGAGCGGAAGCTCAGGGTGGCCAGAGCGGTGTCGGCGCCGGTGGCCGGTGGATCGGCGAGGGGCGGCTCCTTTCCGCGGCCCGTCCAGGACGGGCGGGTCGTTCAGGCCGGTTTGTGGACGGTGCGGGGTCAGCCCCTCACCGGTGAGCGCCGCCGGGGTGGACGCTCAACCTCCCACCGAGGAGCGGCGGCGGGAGCCTGCCGAGCCCCTGTGGAGCCGCCGCGCGCGCAGCTCCCGGAGTCCGGCAGACCTCTCCGCAGCGGCACGCCGGGGCACGCCGGGGTTGCGCCGCGAGACGGCCGCCGTCCTCGCGGTGCAGGAGGCGGCCCGGTGCGCCCGGCCCGGGCAGGACCGGGTCGCCCAGCCCGCGGCCCGGACCCGCAGCCCAGCGGTCGGTGCCCGGCCGCCCGACCGCGTCGGACTGCCGCAGCCGGGCACTGCTGCGGCCACCGGGGCGCCGGGACCGACCACGGGCCGCTCCGTCGGGACAGCCGCCGGGCGACCGGGCCGGCCACCGGTCGCGGTGACCCGCAAGCGACGGGACAACCTGGTGTACACCCGGCTCGCCGGGGCCCCGGAGACGAGCCCCGGAGCGTGCCCCGTCAACAGGTGGATGCTTCGCACTGCCACTCCTTCCGTGAGGATTCCGGTGGGCGGCCGCCCACCGGGGCCGGGACCGCGGCGCGACCCCGGGAACGACGCCCCGGACCAGCCGCCGGCACCGGGCCGCCGCCCGTGCGGACGGCACCGGCGCGCAGCGCCGTGGACCAGCACACGGCGGCCAGCGGCAACTCCGCGCCCACCGCCATCAGGAGGGCGACCAGCAGCTCGGAGCCGCTGGACGCCATCGCGAGATCGCACCCGGCGTCCGTGACCAACAGGACAGCGGCCAGCACGGCCGACCAGGACGGGGTACGGCCCCGCCGCAGCCGTAGGGCAGCCGTGGACAGTGCCGCGGACTCGACCAGGTCGAGCACCGCCCAGGGGCGGTCACCCGGCAGCACGGCCAGCAGCGCGGCCCAGGGCAGCAGGAGCAACCCGCACCCCAGGAACAGCGCCTCCGGTCGCGACCACCCGGCCCGCCGGGCCGGAACCGCCGAACGCGCGACCCGGACCACGCCGCCGGCGCCCGCCGGGGACGACGGGAGAGCGAGCGCGCTCATGCCGCCCACCCCCACCGCTCCGCGTGCTCCGCGCAGCAGGGCGTCGCCGACAGCCGAGCCCAACGGAACTCCCCGGCCGCCGAGGCGAACCAGAACCGGCCCGCCGTCCGCACCGCCGTGGCGTCCACCGTGCGCCGCAACCCGCCGGTGAGGAAGCGCACGGGCGGTGGCGCCCCGCACGGTGGCAGTCGGCCCCAGGCGCAGACGACCGTTCCTTCCTCCGGTCCCCCGGCCGGGCCGCGTCGCGCCCCGCGCAACCCGGTGCTGCCGAGCGAGGACTCGACCACGACGTCGAGCAGTTCGCCGTGCTCGTAGACCTCCATGGCCGGGCGGCGGCCCGCACGCAGGCACGCCGCCCACGGGCCGACCGCGGCGATCAGCGCGGATCGGCCGCCACCGCCGAGGAGTTCGGGGAGCGACCGGGAGAACTGCCGGGCCGCGGCCCGGGCGGGGGAGAGGGAGTCGCGGCCGCAACGCATCAGGTTCGTGTTCGTCATGCCGTCAAGAATCCTTCGGCGCGAAGATCTTGTCGGTAGCGCTCGGCTCCGTCTTTTTGGTGTAGCCAGCTACACCAAAAAGACGGAGGACCGCGTCATGGAAGCCGAGTTCAACCGGCCTCTACGCTGATCCGCATGTTCCAGTCGAAGATCGACACGCCCCCGCGCCGGACGGTCCGTGCCGTTACGGTCCGTGCCGTCGCGGCCGCGCGCACCCCGTGGTCCGCGGGCACTCGACGGGACTCGCTGTTCCTCGCCGCCGGCCTCCCGCTCGGCCTGCCCTGCCTGACCCTGCTCGGCGCGCCGAGCAGGGCCCTGCCGTTCGGGCTGGCCCTGGTCACGGTCCTCTTCGACCTGCTGAGCACCGCCCAGCGCAGCCGGGTCCGCGCCCTGTACGGGCTGGAGGTCCCGAGCCGGGTCCCGCCCGGCGCGGCCTGGGTGGTCCGGCTCCGCGCCGGGCTGTCCTGGCGCCAGGCGGCGCACCACCTGGTGGTGGCGCCGTTGCAGGCGCTCTGCGCGGGCCTGGTGCTCGGCCTCTGGGGGGCCGCGGTCGTGCTGACCGGTTTCTTCGGCTGGGTGTGGCTGCTGCCACCCGGCAACCCGCTGAAGTCCGGCCCGGGTTGGGCCGTCGACGGCGCCCTCGCCACCCTCGGCGGCCTGCTCCTGCTGGCCGCCACGCCCTGGCTCGTCGCCCTGCTCGCCGCCGTCGACCTGTGGACGGTCCGGGCCCTGCTCGGCCCGAACCGGGCGGAGGTGCTGGAGCGCCGGGTGGAACACCTGGCCCGCAGCCGGGTCGACGTGGTGGACGCGGCCGACGCCGAGCGCCGCCGCATCGAGCGGGACCTGCACGACGGCGCGCAGCAACGCCTGGTCTCGCTCGCGATGAACCTGGGCCTCGCCCGGCGCACCCTCAAGCACCTCCCGTCCGAGGCGATGGAGGTGATCACCGCCGCGCACGAGGAGGCCCAGGCCGCCATCAAGGAGCTGCACGACCTGGTCCGCGGTCTGCACCCGGCGGTGCTGGAGGACCGCGGGCTCGACGCGGCGCTCTCCGGCATCGCCGCCCGCAGCCCCGTCCCCGTGCACCTCACGGTCTACCTGCCGGGCCGGATAGCGCCCACCGTCGAGGCGGTCGCCTACTTCACGGTCTCCGAGGCGCTGGCCAACGCCGCCAAGCACTCCCGGGCCTCCCGGGTCGACCTCCTGCTGCACCGGGCGGCCGACCGACTGCGCATCACCATCTCCGACGACGGCGTCGGCGGGGCGGACGCCGACCGCGGCACCGGCCTCACCGGTCTGCGCAAGCGCGCGGCCTCGGTCGACGGATCCTTCGCCATCACCAGCCCCCGCGGGGGCCCGACCACCATCACCATGGAGCTGCCGTGCGAGCTGTGATCGCCGAGGACTCGGTCCTCCTGAGGATCGGCATCGTCAAGGTGCTGGAGAGCGAGGGGTACGAGGTCGCCGCCGCCGTGGGTGACGCCGAGGCCCTGCTCGCCGCCGTCGAGGAGCACCGCCCGCAGATCGTCGTCGCGGACGTCCGGATGCCCCCGGGCTTCGCCGACGAGGGCGTCCGGGCCGCGCTGCTGATCCGGCGGCAGTGGCCCGGCACCGCCGTCGTCCTGCTCTCCCAGTACGTCGAGGAACGCTACGCGGCGGACCTGCTGGCCAAGAACACCAGCGGCGTCGGCTACCTGCTCAAGCAGCGGGTCGCCAACGTGGACGAGTTCGTGGAGGCGCTGCAGCGCGTCGCCCAGGGCGGCACCGCCCTCGACCCCGAGGTGGTCGCCCAGCTGCTGCTGCGCCGCGACCGCGACCCGCTGCACCGGCTGACGCCCCGCGAGCGGGACGTGCTGGCGCTGATGGCCGAGGGGCGTTCGAACACCGCGATCGCCGAGTCCCTGGTGGTCAGCGACAGCGCCGTCTCCAAGCACATCAACTCCATCCTCGCCAAGCTCGACCTGCCGCCCGCCGAGGACACCCACCGCCGGGTGCTCGCGGTGCTGCGCTTCCTGGAGGTCAGCCAGTGACCCGGCCCGCCCCGCCCCCGCCGGAGGCCCCCGCCGGGCCGGCCCGGTTCGCCCGTCGGCTGCCCCTCCCCGGCCCGGCGGGGCCGCCGGTCGAGCCCGGGCGGGGCGAGCGCCGGGCCTGGCGGATGCTCGGCGTCCTGGTCCTCGGCTGCGCCCTGCTGGCGGGCGCCGCCGTCACGGGCGCGGTCCTCGTCCAGCGCGAGACCACCCGGGAGCGGACGTACTTCGAGTCGGTCGGCCGGCTCGACATCGACTCCGGCCCGGCCCGGGTCCTCGTCCGGGTCGGCGGCACCGACCGGGTGGTGGTGGCGGAACGGGTCGGCTGGGCGCTGCGGAGACCCGTCGTCGACGAGCGGATCGCCGCGGGCACGATGACGGTCTCCGTCGACTGCCCGGAGGCCCGGTTCCTGCGCGGCTGCCCGGTCGCGCTGGAGATACAGGTGCCGCCTTCGACCACCGTCCACGCCCGCAACGGCTCCGGGCGGACGGAGATCATGGACGTCTCCGGCAGCGTCTCGGCGGAGACCGGCAGCGGCCAGCTGGAGCTGACCAGGGTCAGCGGGCCGATCCGGGCGAAGAGCGGTTCCGGTCAGATCATCGGCACGGGACTGGGCGCGGCCAGCGCCCAACTGTCCGCCTCCTCCGGCCAGGTCGTCCTGCAATACGACCGCCCACCGGACGAGGTCGCCGTCCGCCTCGCCTCCGGCAACCTCGTCCTGCGGCTGCCCGACGACCGCAGCCGGTACCGGATCGAGCTCGGCGGCGAGGGCGGCGGTCAGGAGGTCGACCAGTCCCTCCAGGACGTGGACTCGCCCCGGCTGCTCGACGTCACCGCCGCCTCCGGCACCGTCACCATCGGCCGGACGGGGAAGCCCTGAGCGCGCCCTGAGCACACCCGGAACGCGCTTCGCACCTCGCTCCGACCGCGCTTGGACCGCACCCTGGACGCCCTCCGACCGCGCCCGGAACGGCCCGGCGGCCCGGGGCCGCCCGCCGGGGGGCGGCACCGGGGCGGGCCTGTCCGGCGGGTGGGAGAGAATGGAGAGTCCGGAAGCCCGCCGTTGGGCCCTACCCGTATCGAGGATCCGCCGCGCATGACCACCACGCCCGACACCGCCCAGGCCGTCCCCGCCGCACCCGGCACGCCGGAGTTCGCCCCGTTGCACATCGGGCCGATGCAGGTCTGGCCGCCGGTGGTGCTGGCGCCGATGGCCGGCATCACCAACGCCCCCTTCCGCACCCTGTGCCGGGAGCAGAGCGGCGGCCGGGGCCTGTACGTCTCCGAGATGATCACCACCCGCGCCCTGGTCGAGCGCAACGCCAAGACCATGCAGCTGATCAAGTTCGACCCGAGCGAGAAGCCGCGCTCGATCCAGCTGTACGGAGTGGACCCGGAGACCGTCGGCAAGGCCGCGCGGATGATCTCCGCGGAGGGCCTGGCCGACCACATCGACCTCAACTTCGGCTGCCCCGTCCCCAAGGTGACCCGCAAGGGCGGTGGCTCCGCGCTGCCGTACAAGCGCAACCTGCTCCGCGACATCCTGCGCCAGGCGGTCGCCAACGCCGGTGACCTGCCCGTCACCATGAAGATGCGCAAGGGCATCGACGACGACCACCTCACCTACCTCGACGCCGGGCGGATCGGCGCGGAGGAGGGCGTCTGCGCGATCGCCCTGCACGGCCGCACCGCGGCCCAGCACTACGGCGGCACCGCGGACTGGTCGGCCATCGCCCGCCTCCGCGAGTCCGTCCCGGCCGGCATTCCGGTGCTCGGCAACGGGGACATCTGGTCCGCCGACGACGCGGTGCGGATGATGCGCGAGACCGGTTGTGACGGCGTGGTCGTCGGACGCGGCTGCCTGGGCCGGCCCTGGCTGTTCAAGGACCTGGTGGCGATCTTCGAGGGCGATGTCGACTACGCCCGCCCCACCTTCGGGTACGTGGCCCGCGCCATGGTGCGGCACGCCCAGCTGCTGGGGGAGTGGCTGGGCGACGAGGCCCGCGGCGTCATCGACTTCCGCAAGCACGTCGCCTGGTACACCAAGGGCTTCTCGGTCGGCTCCGAGCTGCGGGTGAAGCTGGCCAACTCCAGCTCGCTGACCGAGCTGGCCGAGACGCTCGCGCTGGTCGACCAGGAGCAGAGCTGGCCCATCGGCGCCGACGGACCGCGCGGGCGGACCAGTGGCAACAACCGGGTCGTCCTGCCCGAGGGCTGGTTGGACGATCCGTACGAGTGCGCCCGGCTCGCCGAAGACGCCGAATCGGACACCTCCGGCGGATGATCTGTACGATCCGGCGGATTCGCCCTGGATTCGAGCCTGGCCGGAGCGTCCCAGCCCTGTTGTCCAAGATGGACAGCAGGGCTCCTCGAAGGCGAAAACGGGCAACGCAGAGCGACGGAATCATCAACGGAAAGCGACGATAGGCGTAGGCCTACTCGGCACGACGGCTGAGATGCGTCCGTGACGCTGGCCACATATCGTGGCGAGTGACAGTCAGTCAGTGGACTTCGCCAAGGTGTACAAGTCGGGATCGCTTCCCGAACGGGCCCCCGGTGGATCACCCCGGCTGGCTGCAGGAAATCAAGCCGGGGAAACACGGTGGTGCGAATGCCGTCACGGTGTGTCCGGTTCGAGCGAGCTTGACGTAGTGATGCCTTCAACTCCTGAAGGCAGGCTAGCGTCACCCGGACGATTTCACTAACGCAGGTGAACGTCCCTCCGGGCATTAGATCTGCTGGCCAATCGCCCACTCCGAAGCTCGTACGAGCTATTCGCCCCCCTAGAAGGCCTTCGAAATGGGTATGTTCTCCGGCGTCAGGGCAACCGTGTGCGAGGAGAACGACCCGTGGCGGCGCAGCAGAAGTTTGTTTACTCCTTCACCGAAGGAAACAAGGACCTCAAGGATCTTCTCGGCGGGAAGGGTGCGAACCTCGCCGAGATGACCAACCTGGGCCTTCCCGTCCCTCCGGGGTTCACCATCACCACCGACGCCTGCAAGGTCTTCCTGGAGACCGGCACGGAGCCGGGCTCGCTGAACGAGGAGATCACCGGCCACCTGGTCGCCCTTGAGGAGCGGATGGGCAAGCGGCTCGGCCAGGCGGACGACCCGCTGCTGGTCTCGGTCCGCTCGGGTGCGAAGTTCTCGATGCCCGGCATGATGGACACCGTCCTGAACATCGGCCTCTCCGACGCCTCGGTGACCGGGCTCGCCGCCCAGTCCGGCAACGAACGCTTCGCCTGGGACTCGTACCGCCGTCTGGTGCAGATGTTCGGCAAGACCGTGCTGGGCGTCGACGGCGAGCTGTTCGAGGAGGCGCTGGAGGAGGCCAAGCACGCCAAGGGCACCGCCAACGACCTCGACCTCACCGCCGCGGACCTGGAGTCGCTGGTCGCCACCTTCAAGGCGATCGTGCTCCGGGAGACCGGCCGGGAGTTCCCGCAGGACCCGCGCGAGCAGCTGGACCTGGCGGTCCACGCGGTCTTCCACTCCTGGAACGGCGACCGGGCCCGTCTGTACCGCCGGCAGGAGCGCATCCCGAACGACCTGGGCACCGCCGTCAACGTCTGCACCATGGTCTTCGGCAACCTCGGCGAGGACTCGGGCACCGGTGTCGCCTTCACCCGCGACCCCTCCACCGGCACCCAGGGCGTCTACGGCGACTACCTGCAGAACGCCCAGGGCGAGGACGTGGTGGCGGGCATCCGCAACACCCTGCCGCTGGCGGACCTGGAGCAGCTCGACAAGAAGTCGTACGACGAGCTGATGACCATCATGCACACCCTGGAGAACCACTACCGGGACCTGTGCGACATCGAGTTCACCATCGAGCGCGGCAAGCTCTGGATGCTGCAGACCCGGGTCGGCAAGCGCACCGCCGCCGCCGCCTTCCGGATCGCCGTCCAGCTGGTCGACCAGGGCCTGATCGACCTGGACGAGGCGCTGCACCGGGTCACCGGCGGCCAGCTCGCCCAGCTGATGTTCCCGCGCTTCGCGCCCACCTCCGAGACCAAGCCGGTCGCGTACGGCATCGCCGCCTCGCCCGGCGCGGCGGTCGGCCGGGTGGTCTTCGACTCGTACACCGCGGTGAAGTGGTCCCGCTCCGGCGAGCAGGTCATCCTGGTCCGCCGCGAGACCAACCCGGACGACCTGGAGGGCATGATCGCCGCCGAGGGCATCCTCACCTCGCGCGGCGGCAAGACCTCCCACGCGGCCGTGGTCGCCCGCGGCATGGGCAAGACCTGTGTCTGCGGCGCCGAGGAGCTGGAGGTCGACACCAAGAACCGCAAGTTCACCACCGCCGACGGCCAGGTCGTCCACGAGGGTGACGTGGTCTCCATCGACGGCGCCAACGGCAAGGTGTACCTGGGCGAGGTCCCGGTGCTGCCGTCCCCGGTGGTCGAGTACTTCGAGGGCACCCTGCACGCCGGCGCCGACGTCCAGGGCGGGCTGGTCCAGGCCGTGCACCGGCTGATGTCGCACGCCGACGGCCGCCGCCGCCTCGCGGTGCGCGCCAACGCCGACAACGCCGAGGACGCGAACCGCGCCCGCCGGTACGGCGCCCAGGGCATCGGCCTGTGCCGCACCGAGCACATGTTCCTCGGCGAGGAGCGCCGCAAGGAGGTCGAGCACCTGATCCTGGCGGACAACGACAAGGACCGCGAGACCGCGCTGTCCAGCCTGCTGCCGCTGCAGAAGGGCGACTTCCTGGAGCTGTTCCAGTCGATGGACGGCCTCCCGGTGACGGTCCGGCTGCTCGACCCGCCGCTGCACGAGTTCCTGCCCGACATCACCGAGCTGTCGGTGCGCGTCGCCCTCGCCGAGGCCCGCAAGGACCCGAACGAGAACGACCTGCGCCTGCTCCAGGCCGTCCACCGGCTGCACGAGGCCAACCCGATGCTCGGCCTGCGCGGCGTCCGCCTCGGCCTGGTCATCCCCGGCCTGTTCGGCATGCAGGTCCGGGCGATCGCCGAGGCCGCGGCCGAGCGCAAGCTGGCCGGCGGCGACCCGCGCCCCGAGGTGATGATCCCGCTGGTCGGCACCGTCCAGGAGCTGGAGCTGGTCCGCGACGAGTGCGAGCGGGTGCTCGCCGAGGTCGCCGCGTCCACCGGCGTCAACCTCGACATCAAGCTCGGCACCATGATCGAGCTGCCGCGCGCCGCCGTGACGGCCGGCCAGATCGCCGAGGCCGCCGACTTCTTCTCCTTCGGCACCAACGACCTGACCCAGACCGTGTGGGGCTTCTCCCGCGACGACGTCGAGGCCTCCTTCTTCACCGCCTACCTGGAGAAGGGCATCTTCGGGGTCAGCCCGTTCGAGACCATCGACCGCGACGGCGTCGGCGCCCTGGTCAAGAACGCCGCCCAGGCCGGCCGGGCCACCCGCCCCGACCTCAAGCTCGGCGTCTGCGGCGAGCACGGCGGCGACCCCGACTCGGTCCACTTCTTCCACGAGGTGGGGCTGGACTACGTATCCTGCTCCCCCTTCCGGATTCCGGTGGCGCGGCTGGAAGCGGGCCGCGCCGCCATCGAGACGGCGGGAAGCGACTCGCGCTGACACGAAGCAGCGCGGTTCACTGACCGCACCCCTCCGAAGGGGAGGGGCGTACGGCGGAGCTCGGCGCAGGAGAGCCGCCGTACGGAGCAGCCGGGGCGGGAACGGACAACGGCGTCCGGTCCCGCCCCGGCGGCGTTCTCCCGTGCGCCCGGGCCGGCCGGCCCGGGCGCGCGCCGTGCGCCGTCCGGGTGAGCGGGTGCGGCAGGCTTGGGGCATGAACAGCCGAAACCGCCTGATCGGCCTCGTCGCCGTGGTCCTGCTCGGCATCGCCGCCGCGGTCGCCGCACTGCTGAACGGCGGGAACGACCCGGACGGGGCGGGCGCCGCGCACTCCGCCCCCGCCTCCGCCGCGTCTGCCGCCACCGCCACCCGCGGTGGCGCCACGGGCGCCCCCAAGCCCTCGGCCCCGGCCAAGTCGCCCGCCGCCCGGGCCACCTGGGTGCCCACCAGCACGGCGCTGGCCGACGTCTGCCGCGGAAAGCTGCCCGCGCAGGCCCTCGACACCCTCGGCCTGATCGCCCGGGGCGGCCCCTACCCGTACCGCTCGGACGGCGTCGTCTTCGAGAACCGGGAGAGCCGACTTCCCCGTCAGGGCAGCGGCTACTACCACGAGTTCACCGTGGTCACGCCGGGGTCGGACGACCGCGGGACCAGGCGGATCGTCACCGGTGGCGCCGGGGAGCAGTACTGGACGGCCGACCACTACGCCAGCTTCCAGGAGATCGACCCGCGCTGCTGAGCGGCCCGCCCGGAGGCCCGCTGACGGACCGTCGGAAAATTACTTTCCATGGCGGAAAGCATGTGCCAGAGTGACAGCACTTGATCCGGCAGCAGGTCGGATCCGACGGCACGTCCGCATGGGGGAACCGATGGTTGACGACAGGCAGCAGGCGCCCGGGCCGCACTCCGAGGAGCTCGCGCCCGCCGAGGCGCTGGCGCTCGCCGAGCGCGCGCGGGCCGCCGCCCGACGGCCCACGCCGATGCCCTGGTGGTACGGCCCCGGGGTGGGCGCGACCCTCGCGGTCTACTGCGCGGCGATCGGGCAGAGCTTCCAGCGGCAGGCGCAGTGGCTGATACCGCTGTGCGCGGCCGCCCTGGCGGCGGTGCTGGGGGCGATAGTGCGGGTGGCCATGCGCTCCAGCGGCGTCGCCGCGCGGCTGGAGAAGGCCAAGGTCCCGCCGAACGTCCTGCGCGCGCTCGGCCTGACCGTCCTGGCGGCGCTGCTGGCCTGGCTCGGAACGTGGCTGGCCACCGACGACCAGGGGTGGGCCATGGCCGCCGCGGGCCTGGTCGCGGGCCTGGCCGTGTGGGGCGTCATCGCCCTGGCCAATCGAGACATCAAGGAGCAGAGCATGAGCAGCGAGCGGTGAACGGACTCGACCCAATACTCCACCAGCCCACCAGGCTCACCGTCCTGGCCTTCCTCAGCGGATGCCAGGAGGCCGAGTTCTCCGTCGTCCGCGACTACTGCCAGGTCTCGGACTCGGTGCTCAGCAAGACCGCGGCGAGCCTGGAGGCGGCCGGCCACCTGCGGGCCCGCAAGGGCTACGTCGGCAAGCGGCCCCGCACCTGGCTGTCCGCCACCCCGCAGGGCCGTGCCGCGCTGGCGGCGCACCTGGCCGCGCTCCAGCACCTGGCCGCCACCGCCGAGGCGGCCGGGACCGCGTCCGGCGCCGCACCCGGTGCCGAACCGGAGCCGGGCCAGGCCGGGGCCGACGGCTGAGCGGCGCGCGACCGTCGGGGCGGGCGCGGCGGGCCGGCGGAGTGTCAGGAGGATCACACCCAGGAGCGGAGGTGGGCCCGGACCCGTGCTGTCCGTGCTCCTTGACAACTCGACAGAGTGCCGAGAAACCCCCGGGAGGAACCGGCCGGGGCGGGTGCCCGACGTGATCGTCCGCCGCGTACCCGCCCCGACCGGGAGGACCGGCCCCGCCCACCCCGCCCGTCCGTTCGGCTCAGGCGGCCGGCACCAGGGAGTCGCCGATCATCGGGTCGGTCACCAGGGGGCTGCCGTGTCTAAGGCACTCCTGGTTGAGCGGCGCCGGGTCCGGCGCGCTGGGCGAGGTCGCCGCGGCGATCCGCAGCTCGATGATGTCGCGGACGGCGGGCCACTCCTCGTCCAGGATCGAGTAGAACGCGGTGGACCGGACCACCCCGTCCAGGCCGCGCGAGTGCGCCCGGCGCACCCCCTCGGAGGTGGCGCCCAGCCGCTCGATGGCGACCCGGGAACGGGTGTTGCGGGCGTCGGCCCGCAGCGAGATCCGCTGCACCCCCCACACCTCGAAGGCGTGCCGCAGCATCAGCAGCTTCGCCTCCGTGTTGATGCCGGTGCCCTGCGCCCGCGGGGACAGCCAGGTGTTGCCGATCTCCGCGGCGTCCGGGACCGCCTCCAGCGGGTCGCCGTGCGGCACGCCCGGCGCGGGCGGCCACACCAGCGGGCCCTGCCAGTAGTCCAGTTCCAGGAACCGGGTCGAGCCCACGACCCGGTTGTCGGCCGTGCTCACCGTGGCGAACGGCATCGACCGGCCCGCCGCCCGATCGGCGAGGGCGCGCGCGATGTACTCCCGGGCGGCTTCCAGGCCGTGCGGCACGGGGGTGAAGGCGTAGGTCGTACGGTCCTCGGAACCGGCCAGGGCCAGGGCCGCGGCATGGTGCTCGGCGAGGGGCTCCAGCCGCACGGTGCGGCCGTAGAGGGTGACGGGTACGGGCACGGATCCTTCGGTCCTTCGGCGTCGTCGGGTGCCAGCGTGCCGGGTTCGCGGCGCGAGGGCAGTGGTCGTGTCGCCCCGGCCCCGGAGAACGGCCGCCCGGGGGCGCTACGCCAGAGGCTCGGGCGTGCGGCGGGACGGCAGCCCGGAGGCGGGCAGCGCGGTGCCGGTACGGACACGGGTCGACGGACCGATCCGGCGGGATGAGCGACGGGACAGTGTGCGTCCGCGAGATGGCCGAGAGAGAAACGAGATCACGAAGCGAAGCAGGCGGCCAGGTGAAGGCAAGGTGCGCATGGGATGACTGGCAGCGCAACGGACCGGGGCGTGGCCCACGACGTGACAGACGGCGTGGCGCGACGACGCGACGATGCGAGGCAGCGAGAGGACGATACCCGCCCGGAGGCGGTGCGTCACTTCGCGGCGCGCCAGCAGGGGCGCGCGGGTCCTTTCGGCACGCCGGGCCGCTTCGCCACCGTACCGGGTGACCCGAGTGCCACGCCTGCGACCAGGCACTTTGCCCGGAGGTGAGAGGATTCGAGAGACGACGTGAAGACTCGTGCGAGGGCGGGAATTCCGACGGGCCGTCGCACGCTGGAGAGATCAGGTCCGAAAGCATTCCGAGACGACGAGACGGAACGGGGATGGGTGCGCCGTGCGTGATCCCAAGGAGCTGTACGAGCTGGAACCGCAGGGCGTGACCGCCCTGGCGGCGGCCCGCGCCGCGGCCGAGGCCGGCACCGGCCTGGTGCTGCTCTACCACTTCGAGGGCTTCATGGACGCGGGCGAGGCGGGCGGCCAGGTCGTCGCGCACCTGCTGGAGCAGGGCTCCCCGCAGGTGGTGGCCCGCTTCGACCACGACCGGCTGGTCGACTACCGGGCGCGCCGCCCCGCCATGACCTTCGACCGCGAGAGCTGGACGGACTACGACCCGCCGGAGATCCTGCTCCAGTTGGTGCGCGACGCGGTGGGCGCGCCCTTCCTGGTGCTCACCGGCCCCGAGCCGGACACCGAGTGGGAGCTGTTCGCGGCCGCCATCGCCGATCTGGTGGAGCGGTTCGAGATCCGGCTCGCGCTCTCCTTCCACGGCATCCCGATGGGCGTCCCGCACACCCGCCCGGTCGGCCTCACCCCGCACGGCAACCGGATCGACCTGGCGTCCGGCCACCCCAAGTGGTTCGACCAGGCCCAGGTGCCCGGCAGCGCCCAGGCGCTGGTCGAGTACCGGCTCATGGAGGCGGGGCACGACGTGCTGGGCTTCGCCGCCCACGTCCCGCACTACATCGCGCGCTCCTCCTACCCGGCCGCCGCGGTGGCGGTCCTGGAGGCCACCCAGTCGGCGACCGGCCTGATCCTGCCCGGCAGCGAACTGCGCGCCCGGGTCAACGAGGTCTACGCCGAGATCGAGGACCAGCTCTCCCAGGGCGACGGCGAACTGCGCACGGCGATCCAGGGCATGGAGGGCCAGTACGACGCGGTCTCCGGCGTCGTCGACCGGGAGAGCCTGCTCGCCGAGGCCAACGACCTCCCCTCGGCCGACGAGCTCGGCCGGAGGTTCGAGGAGTTCCTGGCCGAGCACGAACGCGGCGCCGAGTAGGTGCGCCGCCTGCCGGTCGCCGTGGCGGCGGCCCTGGCGGGGGCCGCCCTGATCGGCACCGCCGGGTGCGGCGCCGGAGCGGCCGCCCCCGTTCCGAAGCCCGACCGGGCCTCGCCGCCGACACCCTCCCCCGCCCCGACCCCGGTCACCGGGCCCTACGTGGCCCTCGGGGACTCCTACACCTCGGGCCTGCGAATCCCGCCCCAGGGCGGGACCCCGCAGGGCTGCGGCCGCTCGGGGGCCAACTACCCGTCCCTGGTGGCCCAGCGGCTCGACCTCAAGGACTTCACCGACGTCAGCTGCAGCGGCGCGCGCACCGGGGACCTGACGGCGGCCCAGCGGACCGAGGACGGGACCAACCCGCCGCAGCTGGACGCCCTCAGCACGGCGACCCGGCTGGTGACGCTCGGGATCGGCGGCAACGACGCCGGCTTCATGGACGTCCTGGGCCGCTGCGCGGTCGAGAGCCTCCGGCACGGCTTGATCGGCAGGGGCGACGACGCGCCCTGCCGGACGTACTACACGAGCGGCGCCGGAAGCGGCGAGGTCCAGCGGAGGATGACGGCCACCGGCGAACGGCTGACCGCGGCCCTCGGCGAGATCAGACGGCGGGCCCCGCAGGCCGAGGTGCTGCTCGTCGGCTACCCGGCCCTGCTGCCGCAGGACCCGGGGCGCTGCAGCGAGGCCCTGGGTGAGGGGATCGCGGACGCCGACATCGGTTTCGTCGCGGAGCAGGAACGGCAGTTGAACGGCATGCTCCGGCAGCGCGCCGAGGCCGCCGGGGTGGCGTTCGTCGACACCTACTCCTCGTCCACCGGTCACGACATGTGCGAGGGCGAGGGCACCCGCTGGGTGGAGCCCCTCGACGCCGGGAAGGGGCTGGCACCCATCCACCCGAACGCCCGGGGCCAGCAGGGCATGGCCGCCGCCGTCCTGGCCGCGCTCCGGCAGCGGAACTGAACCCGCCCCAGTCGGCGGGACGACGGGGGCGGGGTCGGCCGGAGCGGGCCGGTGCCGGGCGGGGCGGTCAGGCGGCGCGGACCGTGTGGACGCCGATCCGGACGCCCTCGTCGTCCAGGCACTCCCCGGTGGCCAGGTCGAAGCGCTGCTTGAGCAGCGGCGAGGCCACGTAGACCCGGCCGTCCGCGGTGGAGCCGAGCAGGCCCCGGGAGAGGACGTACGCGCCGGTGAACGGGTCGCGGTTGTCGGCGGCGTAGAGGCGGTCGTTGCTGTCGCGGAACACGGCGGCCTGACGGCCGTCCGGCAGCAGGACGGCGACGCCGCGACCGGGGACCAGCAGGTCCCAGTCGCAGACCGGGGACCAGCCGGCGGGGGAGAGCAGTTCGACCCGGGTGGCAGAGGCGGTGGCGGTCATCGGGCTTCCTCCAGGATGCGGGCGGTCGGGGACTGGGCGTTGTCGGGGTCGAGGGCGGCGAGCAGCTGCTCCTCGGTGGCCAGCAGCACCAGGTCGGGCTTGACCTGGTCGCGCTCGGGAACGAACCGGATGCTCGGGTCGGGCACCCCGGGGGCGTTGACGAAGGAGACGAACCGGCGCATCCGCTCGGGGTCGGCCAGGGTCGCCGCCCACTCGTCCTGGTAGTCGCCGATGTGTCGGGCCATCAGGCGCTCCAGCTCGTCGGCGATGCCGAGCGAGTCCTCGACCACCACCTCGCGGACGTGGTCCAGACCGCCCTCGATCCGCTCCAGCCAGGTGGAGGTGCGCTCCAACCGGTCGGCGGTGCGGATGTAGAACATCAGGAACCGGTCGATCAGGCGGACCAGCTGCTCGTCGTCCAGGTCCTGGGCGAGCAGGTCGGCGTGCCGGGGGGTGGCGCCGCCGTTGCCGCCGACGTACAGGTTCCAGCCGTTGCTGGTGGCGATGACGCCGAAGTCCTTGCCGCGGGCCTCGGCGCACTCGCGGGCGCAGCCGGAGACCGCGGACTTGAGCTTGTGCGGCGAGCGCAGGCCCCGGTAGCGCAGCTCCAGCTGGATCGCCATGGCGACCGAGTCCTGCACGCCGTAGCGGCACCAGGTGGAGCCGACGCAGGACTTCACGGTGCGCAGGGACTTCCCGTACGCGTGGCCCGACTCGAAGCCCGCCGCGACCAGCCGGCTCCAGATCATCGGCAGCTGGTCGACGCTGGCGCCGAACAGGTCGATCCGCTGACCGCCGGTGATCTTGGTGTAGAGACCGAACTCCTTGGCCACCTCGCCGATCACGATCAACTTGTCCGGGGTGATCTCGCCGCCGGGGATGCGCGGCACCACCGAGTAGGAGCCGTTCTTCTGCAGGTTCGCCAGGAAGTGGTCGTTGGTGTCCTGCAGGGCGCCCTGCTCGCCGTCCAGGATGTGCCCGGAGGCCTCCAGCTCGGGCGCCAGCGAGGCGATGATCGAGGCGACCGTCGGCTTGCAGACCTCGCAGCCCTCGGAGCCCTCCGGCACCCGGCCGTGCTCGGCGAGCAGCTGCCGGTGCGTCGGGATCCGCTTGACCAGGACGATCTCGTAGAGCTCGGCCCGGGTGTGGGCGAAGCACGGGCACAGGCCCCGGTCGACCTCGACGCCGCTCGCCTCCAGCTCGTCCGCGACGATCGTGCCGAGCAGCTTCACGCAGGAGCCGCAGTTGGTGCCCGCCCGGGTGCACTTCTTCACCTCGGGGACGGTGGTGCACCGGTGGTCGGTGACGGCCGCCCGGATCGTGCCCTTGGTGACGTTGTTGCAGCTGCAGACCACCGCGTCGTCGGGCAGCGCGGAACTCCCGAGCGAGACCGCGGTGTCCGCGCCGGCCGGCAGCACCAGCGACTCGGCCGGGACGGGCAGCGGCTTCCCGGTGCCCGCCAGCGGGCGGAGGGTGGCGTAGGCCGAGGCGTCGCCGACCAGGATGCCGCCGAGCAGCGCCCCCTCGCCGGTGACCACCAGCTTCTTGTAGACGCCGGAGCGGGAGTCGGAGTAGACCACGTCGAGCGAGCCGGGCATGCTGCCGAAGGCGTCGCCGAAGCTGGCCACGTCGACGCCGAGCAGCTTGAGCTTGGTCGAGAGGTCCGCGCCGGTGAACGGCTGCGCGGCCTGTTCGGCGAGCTGCCGGGCCACCGCGACGGCCATCTCGTAGCCGGGGGCGACCAGGCCGTAGACCCGGCCGTCCACCGCGAGGGCGCACTCGCCGATCGCGAAGACGTGCGGGTCCGAGGTGCGGCAGTGCTCGTCGATCGCGATGCCGCCGCGCTCGCCGACCGTCAGGCCGGCCTCGCGGGCCAGCTGGTCGCGGGGGCGGACACCGGCGGAGAACACCACCAGGTCGGTCGCCAGCGCCGAGTCGTCGGTGAAGGACATGCCGACCGCGCGGCCCTCGGCGACGGTGATCGCCTTGGTGCCGATGCCGGTGTGCACGACCACGCCCATCGACTCGATGGTCCGGCGCAGCGCGGCCCCGCCGGCCTCGTCCACCTGGACGGGCATCAGCCGCGGCGCGAACTCCACCACGTGGGTCTCCAGGCCGAGGCCCCGCAGCGCGCCGGCGGCCTCCAGCCCGAGCAGCCCGCCGCCGACCACCGCGCCGACCCGGGCCCCGGCCGCGTAGGCCTCGATCGCCTGCAGGTCCTCGATGGTGCGGTAGACGAAGCAGCCCTCGGCGTCCCGGCCGTCCACCGGCGGGACGAAGGGGTAGGAGCCGGTGGCCAGCACCAGGGTGTCGTACGGGAGGGTGTGCCCGGCGGCCGTGGTGACGGTCCGGGCCGCCGGGTCGAGTGAGACGGCGGGGGAGGAGAGGTGCACCTCGAACCCGTGCCGATCGGTGAAGCCCTCCTCGGCGAGCAGCAGGTCGTCCGCGCTCCGGCCGGAGAAGTAGGAGGTCAGGCCGACCCGGTCGTAGGCGGGCCGGGGTTCCTCGGCGAGGACGACGACCCGGTAGCGGTCGGCGGCGCCGGTGTCGACCAGGGCTTCCAGGAAGCGGTGGCCGACCATGCCGTAGCCGACCAGGAGCAGTGTGGGCTTGGTGGTGGTCATCGGGAAGTCCCTCCGAGGTCGTGCTCCGGATGGTGGGCGTCGGAGCTGGCGGGCTGACCGGGCGCCGACCGGACCACCGTCGGTCCGGTCGGGGCGCAGTGCGCCTCCGGTCCCGCCGGAGGCCTCGACCGGGGCGGCCCGCCGTGGCTGCGACCCGGTCGCTGTCGTGGCACCGAGCATGCTCGGAGGGTGTTTCCCGACCGGTGCCGCCCTGTTTCACCGCCGGAACTTCGGCCTCAGCGGCGCCCGGCACCGGCTGTGAGAGCGGTCGGCCGCCCTTCCCCTCCCTCCGCGCCCGGCGACGTGTCCGTCAGGTGCGGCGGGCGGCGTTCCAGTGGGCACCGCCGCCGGGAGGAGCGCCCCGGAGGCCCCATACCAGGTGGCGGGCTCCCGCGGGGGCAGGACCGCCGATCCGGAACGGGATTCGTGGAGAAGTCGATACGTGGGGGTGAGGGAGTGCGTACCCTGCACGCAGGGGAGCGGATTCCAAGATCCGGTCCGAGTCCGGCCGGGAGCTGGCATGACAACAGACGTGCAGGTGGGGGTCCGTGCGGCTCACTCCGCAGTGCTGCGCGAACTCCTGCTGCTCTGGGACGAGGCCCGCCGGGTCGGCGGCCGGACGGTCACCCGGACACACCTGGCCCGGATCGGCGGCATCGGACCGTCCACCCTGTACGGCTGGCTGTCCGGACGCTCGGTGCCCCGCGAGGCGGACCGACTCGCCTTGGTGGCAGGGGAGTTGGCCCGCGTCGCGGGTCGACCGGTGCGGTCGGCCGCCCACTGGGCCGCCCTGCTGGAGTCCGACCGCCGCCGGGAGCGGCTCGCCGTTCCACCGCCGCCGGACGACGAGGGACACGAGTCGGCCACCGCCGCACCGTGCCCGTCCGGACGGCGGGTGGTAGCCCTCCGGGGAGCGGACGGCGCGGTGCGCCGGACCTGGCCGGCGGCCGCCGGAGCGGGCGCGGCGGCCCACCGGGCAGCGGTCGGCGGCCCCGGACCGGTCGGCGCCCGGCTGGTGAACCGTTACCGCTCGGCGCCGCCCGCCGCCAGGGCCGTCGTCGACGCGGCGATGGACGCGGTGCGCCTGGGCCACCGTCCGGTCCTGCCGGCGGCGCTGCTCGCGGCCTCCGCCCCGCACTACCTGACCTCGCACGAGCGCAGCGCCCTCCGGCCCGGCTGGGTCGCCGACGGGCTGGCCTACCTGCGCAAGGCCGTCCCGGGCACGGGCGCGCTCCTGATGACCGGTGACCCGACGGCCGCCGACCCGCTGAACGGCCGTACCGCGGACGGTCGCTTCACGGGCGCCCGGACCGCGGCGGGCCGGGCACCGCGCGGCATCGCCCCGTCTCGCGCCGCGGAGGCGCCCGGCAGGACGGAGAGGCTCCGCGACGCGGCGACCTCCCGCGACACGGCGGCCTCCCGCGACACGGCAGCCTCCCGTGGCACGGCGGCGGACCAGGGCACGGCGGCGCACCGGAGTGCGGAGGCGGTCCGGGTGGCGGGCGGTCACGAGGTGTGGCTCGCCGAGGCCCTGGTGCGGCAGCTGGGGCCGGAGCGGGAGGGGCGCACGATCCCGGCCGGGCTGTGGGAGAGCCTGACCAGGCACGCCCACCCCGCCGACCGGTCCGCCCTGGCCCGGTCGGCGGCGACCCGGGGGCTCACCCGGATCGCGGTCGGCCTGTGCGCCTCCGCCGCCGAGACGGGGGACCCCGCCGCGCTCTCGGTCGGCGCCGCCCTGCTCGCCGAGGCCGGCCGCACCGCCGAGGCCGCCGACTGGTACGGCGCGGCCGCCGACCGGGGCGTGCCGGAGGCCGCGCTGCGGGCGGCCGAACTGCTGGAGCGGGACGGCCGGTTCGAGCAGGCCGTCGACTGGTACGACCGGGCCGCCCGGGGCGGGGACGCCGACGCCCACTGCCGGGGTGCCGAACTGCTCGGCCGGTACGGCGATATCGCTCCGGCCCTGCAGCGTTTCGAGGCGGCCGCCCGGGCCGGCCACTCCACCGCCCGCCACCGGGCGGGCCGACTGCTCGCCGAACTCGGGCGCGGCGCCGAGGCCTTGGACTGGTTCGAGCGGGCGGCGGCCGACGGGCACCCCGAGGCGGCCGTCGACTGCGCCAGGCTCTGCGCCGAGGCCGGCCGGATCGACCAGGCGGTCGCCTGGTGGGAACGGGCCTGGGCCCGGGGCGGCCCGGTCGGCGTGCACGAGGCGGCCCGGACCCTGGAGGCCGCCGGCCGGATCGACGAGGCCGCCGCCTGGTACGAGCGCGCGGCGGCGGCCGGCGACGAGAACGCCTGGCACGAGGCCGCGGCCCTGCTCGCCCGGCACGGCCAGTACGGCAACCTGCCCTGGTACGCGCACATCGGCGACCCGCAGATCCTGCGCGACCGCGCCGAGCGGTGCGAGCGGGCCGGAGACGCGGCCGGGGCACTGGACTGGTACCGGAAGGCGGCCGAAGCGGGCAGCGAGACCGCCCTGTTCCAGGCCGCCGACCTGCTGGAGCGGCACGGCGACCGGGCCCGCGCCGTCCACTGGTACGAACGGGCCGCCGCCCGCGGCGACGTCTACGCGATGCGCGAACTCGCCCGGCTGCACGGCGAACTGGGCCGCCCCCGGGAGTCCGCCGACTGGCACCGGGCCGCGGCCGCGGCGAGCGGGCGGCCCGTCCTGCCCGCCGTCGTCCCGGCCGCGCCGCACCTCGAACCGGGGGCGTCCGCCGTCCCCGTGCCGCGTTCCGTCCCGGCCGCGCGGAGCACCCGGAACGGGGAGCCGGTCCGTCCGGGCACCGCGGTGCCCGTCCCCGCCGGCCGCTGCTCCGGGGCCGCCGGCCGCCGCTCCGGGGCCGCCGCGCTGGAGGAGGCGGTGGAACTGCTCAAGGAGGCCGGCCGGTTCTTCGAAGCCGGGCTGCTGCTGAACTCCACCGACCGCCCGGAGCCGGACCGGCTGCGCGAGGCGTCCCGGATGCTCTGCGGCGCGGTCACCGGTGACCGGGCCATCGCCTGGGTCCAGCGGCTCGCCGACACGGGCGACGGACCGGCCGTCCGGGAGGCGGCCGAGATGCTGGAGAGCCGGGGCCGGATCGACGACGCGCTCACCTGGTACGAGCGGGCCGCCGCCGGAGGCGACCGGGACGCCCTGCTCGCGGCGGCCCGGATGCTCGCCGAACGCCGCCGACCCGAACACGCCGTGGAGTGGTACCGCCGGGCCGCCGAGGCCGGCGACCCGCTGGCCCACCGCGAGGCGCTGATGCTGCTCCAGGAGTACGGGGCGTCCGCCCGGCCCGGAGTCGCGAAGGCGCTGCACGGCAACGGCTGGGAACCGGGCACCGACAGCGCCGCCCCGCGGTCGACCACCGCTCCCGCCCTCCCCGGGGACGGGCGTCCCGTCGCGGGGGCGCGCCGCCCGCGCGTTCCGCGACAGGCGGGGGATCCCACCGCGGGCTGATCACCGCCCCGTGCGGGGCCGGCCCGTTCACCCCGGTGGGGTGGTCGGGTGAGTGCGGGGGAAAACCCCCGTGACCGGCGGGCAACCGGGTCGAAACAGGGATCCGGCATGGTGGACGGTATGACCACCACTTCGCTTCCCAGCCGCCTCGCCCCGCTGCGGGTGCTGCACGCGGCCCGCCGCCCGGCTCTGGTGCTGGTGGCGCACGGTTCGCACGACCCGGCCGCGGCCGCCGAACTCGGCCGGCTGCACGCCCGGCTGCGGCGGGCCCGACCGGAGCTGGACATCCGGCTCGGGCACCTCGGGCTGAACGACCCGCTGCTGCCGACCGTGCTGGACGGGCTGAGCGGGCGGGTGGTCCTGGTGCCGCTGCTGCTCGGCCGCGGCTACCACAGCAAGGTGGACATCCCCCGGACGCTCTCCGCCGCACCGCACCTGGCGGGGGAGTGCACCCCGCCGCTCGGGCCGGACCCGCTGCTCACCGAGGCGCTGGCCGACCGCCTGCTGGCGGCCGGGTGGCGGGACGAGCCGGTGGTCCTCGCCGCCTCCGGCTCCCGCGACCAGGACGCCGCCCGGGACGCCGAGGCCCAGGCCGCGCTGCTGTCGGACCGGCTGGGCGTCCCCGTCCGCCCGGGGTACGTGGCGGCGAACGGGCCGAGCGTGGCCGCGCGGGTCGCCGAACTCACCGCCGAGGGCCACCCGCGGGTCGCCGTCGCCTCGTACTTCACCGCACCGGGCGACTTCGCCCGCCTCGCGGCCGCGGCCGGCGGCGCGCTGACCTCCGCCCCGCTCGGCGACCACCCCGCGCTGGCCCGGCTGGTCCTGGAGCGGTATCAGACCTGCGTCACCCGGACCGTCCGCCTGGCCGGCTGACCCGCACCCCGCACCTCCGCGCCCCGGGACCCCCCTCCCCGGCGGCCCGGCCGGCAGGCACCGCCCGTCAGCCCGTCAGCCCGTCAGCCCGCCGTGCCGACGGCCGGCACCGGCGGCAGCCCGCTCCCGAGGGCCGGCGCGCGCCGTTCGGTGGGCAGGTCGCGGACCCGGCGCAGCGGCGAGCACCAGAGGATCAGCGCGGCCAGCGGGACGCCGACGGTCATCAGCCACAGCGCGGGCCGCACGCCGAGCTGGGTGCCGAGGACGCCGGCCAGCAGCGCGCCGAGCGGGATCGACCCGAAGTTGAGCACCGCGCTGCTGGCGGAGAGCCGGCCGAGCAGCTCCGGCGGGCAGTAGCGCTGCTGGAAGGTCGCCTTGATGACATTGCCCGCGACGACGCCGCAGGAGGCGCCGAACCCGCCGACCAGGTACCAGGCCAGTCCGGCGCCGCGGCCGGTCAGCGGGATGAGCACGGTCAGCGCGGGCAGGACGAGCTCCAGCACCAGCATCGCCCGCGAGGTGCCGAGCCGGGCCGCGATCCGGCGGGCGACGGCCGCGCCGACGATGCCGCCGGTGGAGGCCAGCGCGACCAGCAGGCCGACGGTGCCCTCGCCGACGCCGACCTCGCGGATCAGGAAGACCACCAGCAGCGACTGGTAGCCGGTCAGCACCAGGTTGGACGCGGCGCCGAACAGCGCGAAGGTGCGGAACCAGACGTCCGAGGCGAGCAGGCGCAGGCCCTCGCCGACCTCCTGGCGCAGCGCCCGGCGGGGCCGGCCGGCGCGGGCCGGTTCGCGGTGGCCGATCCGGGCGGTGCAGCAGAGCGAGAGCAGGAAGGTCGCGGTGTTGGCCAGCAGCCCGCTGACCGGCCCGGCCAGCTGCGCGATCAGACCGCCGCTGCCCAGCCCGACGATGCCCGCGGCCGAGGCGCTGCCGTGCAGCTTGGCGTTGCCCTCGGACTGGTCGGCGGGGGCCAGCAGCTGCGGCAGGTACGCGGTGTACGCGGTCTGGAAGAACACCTCGGCGGCCCCGGCGAGCAGCGCGACGGCCAGCAGGTGCCACAGCGTGAGCGCCCCGGCGAGCGCGGCCAGCGGGACGGTGGCGTACAGCAGCAGGGAGGCGGCGGTCGCGGTGAGCATGATCGGGCGGCAGCGCAGCCGGTCCACCCACACCCCGGCGGGCAGGCCGATCAGCAGCCAGGGCAGCCAGCCCGCGGCGCCGAGCAGGCCGACCTGGAGGGTGCTGGCATGCAGGGTGCTGACCGCGATCAGCGGCAGGGCCAGCCCGGTGACCGCGGAGCCGTACTTGTTGGCGGTCTCGCCGATCCACAGCATCCGGAAGTCGCGGTGCCGTCGCAGCAGCCCGACGGGCCCGGAAGCGGAAACGGGAGCGGACCCGGAGGCGGACCCGGAAACGGGGGCGGACCCGGAGGCGGCGTCGGAAACGGGCGCGGGGGTGGGTGCGGGCGCGGTCATGGCCGGTCGGGGTCCTTTCGGGGCAGTGCCTGGATCTGGACGATGACCGGTCGCGCCGCCGGATCGGGGGCGGCGTCCGGGTCGGGGGTGTGCCGGGCGACCACGGCGGCCAGCTCGTCGACGAGGGCCTGGAGCTGGGTGGGCGTCAGGCGCAGGTTGCTCCAGTCGGAGACGGAGCCGGTGCCCCGCCACTCGCCCTCCCAGTCGGCGGCCATCGAGTCGGCGACCCGCTGGTACTGCCGGCGCAGGTTCTCGGCCTGGAAGACGGAGAGCGCGGCCCGGGCGCCCGGGTCCCGGTCGAAGTCGGTGGCGGCGAGCGTGATGCCCCCGCGCGCGGCGCGCCACCAGCGTTCCCGCTTGGTGCCGCGGCCGGGTTCCTCCTCGATGAAGCCGTGCTCGGCGAGGTGCCGCAGGTGCCAGCTGATGGTGCCGGTGGACTCGCCGGTGCGCTCGGAGAGCCGGGCGGAGGTCGCCGGGCCGTTCAGCCGCAGCTCGTCCAGCAGTCGCATCCGCAGCGGGTGGGCGAGCCCGCGCAGCGAGCCGGCGTCCAGCCGGCGGCGCGGTGCGGCGCCTTCGGCGGGCGGGGAGGCCGGGGCGGTGGCGGAGCCTTCGGAGTCTTCGGGGCGGTGCTCGGTCATGGGTCCAGCGTAGATTGCAGAGAACTCTCTGCATAGACCTCTTTGCAGAGTTTCCTCTGCAACTTCCGGTCCGCCCCGCCACCACCCCGCCACCACCCCGCCGCCCGCCCACCCGCCACCTCCCGTTCGCGCCCCCGTACGCGCGGCGCAGGGTCGGTTGTCCGTCATCCGGCGTACGGTGACTGGCCTATGAAGAACACGGCTCCGTACGATCCGCAGTCAGAGGCCCGCTGGGTGCCCGAGCCCGACAAGCGGCCCGGCCGCACCGCCTTCCAGCGGGACCGCGCCCGGGTGCTGCACTCCGCCGCGCTGCGCCGGCTGGCGGGGACGACCCAGGTGGTCGCGCCGATGCGCAGCGACTTCCCGCGGACCAGGCTGACCCACTCGCTGGAGTGCGCGCAGGTCGGCCGCGAGCTGGGGGCGGCGCTCGGCTGCGATCCGGACCTGGTGGAGACCGCCTGCCTGGCCCACGACATCGGCCACCCGCCGTTCGGCCACACCGGCGAGGAGGCGCTCGACCAGGCCGCCGAGGCCTGCGGCGGCTTCGAGGGCAACGCGCAGTCGCTGCGCATCCTGACCCGGCTGGAGCCCAAGCGCTTCGCCCCGCTGGACGAGCCCGAGGTCCGGCTGGCCCCCTGGCCCGGCCGCAGCGTCGGCCTGAACCTGACCCGCGCCGCGCTGGACGCCGCGACCAAGTACCCGTGGGCGCGCGGGCGGCACCCCGCCGACCCCGGCTCCACCAAGTACGGCGTCTACGGGGACGACCTGCCGGTGTTCCGCTGGCTGCGCACCGGCGTGCCCGACGGTCGCAAGTGCTTCGAGGCCACCGTGATGGACTGGTCCGACGACGTCGCGTACTCCACCCACGACGTGGAGGACGGCCTGCAGGCCGGCCACATCGACCCGGCCGCGCTGCGCTCCGCGACCGAGCGCGCCGAACTGTTCAAGGTCGCCGAGCGGTTCGCCGACGCCGAGGAGGCCGAGTTCGCCGAGGCCCTGGACCGCCTGCGGGCGCAGGACTGGTGGCCGGCCGGCTACGACGGCACCGCCCGCGCCCGGGCCGGGCTGAAGGACCTCACCAGCCAGCTGATCGGCCGCTTCTGCCTGGCCGCCGAGCAGGCCACCCGGGCCCGCCACGGCTCCGGCCCCCTCACCAGGTACGCCGCCGAGCTGGTCGTCCCGCGCGGCGTCCGGCTGGAGTGCGCGGTGCTCAAGGCGGTCGCCGTCCGGTACGTGATGCAGCGCGACGAGCAGGCCCAACTCCGCTCCCGCCAGCGGGTGGTGATCGCCGAGCTGGCCGACGTGCTGCTGAACGACGCCCCGCACCGGCTGGACCCGGTGTTCGCCGCCCAGTACGAGGAGGCGGAGGACGACCGGGCCGCGCTGCGCACCGTGATCGACCAGATCGCCACCCTCACCGACGCCTCCGCGCTCGCCCTGCACGCCAAGCTGGTCGCCTAGCCCGCCCCCACGGGCCGCCCGCACGCGCCGCCCCCACGCGCCGACGGGCCGGCTCCGCACGCCGACGGGCCGGGCGGCGGACCGAGGGGCCCGGAGTGTCAGACCCGCTCCCGTAGACTTTCCCGGTGGCCGGTCGGATCAGGGACGAGGATGTGCAGGCGGTGCGTGCCGCCCTGCCGATCGACGCCGTGGTCGGCGACTACGTGCAGCTGGCGGCGGGCGGCGGTGCGCAGCTCAAGGGCGTCTGTCCGTTCCACGACGAGAAGTCGGCGTCCTTCTACGTGCACCCGGGCAAGGGCGTCTTCCACTGCTTCGGCTGCGGCGAGTCCGGGGACACGATCACCTTCCTGATGAAGATCGAGCACTGCTCGTTCGCGGAGGCGGTCGAGCGGATGGCCGCCCAGGCGGGCATCACGCTGCGCTACGAGGAGGGCGGCTACAGCCCGCGCCACCAGCAGGGCGAGCGGACCAGGCTGGTCGAGGCGCACAAGGTGGCCGCCGCCTGGTTCCAGGAGCAACTGGCCACGCCGGAGGCGGAGATCGGCCGCCGCTTCCTGGCCGAGCGGGGCTTCGACGAGGCCGCCGCCAAGCACTTCGGGGTGGGCTACGCGCCGGTCGGCTGGGAGCACCTGGTGCGCTTCCTGCGCGGCCGGGGCTTCACCGACAAGGAGATTTCGGTCGGCGGCCTGGCCTCGCAGGGCCAGCGCGGCGGCCTGATCGACCGCTTCCGGGGTCGGCTGGTCTGGCCGATCCGGGACAGCGCGGGCGACGTGGTCGGCTTCGGTGCGCGCCGGCTGCGCGAGGACGACAACGGCCCGAAGTACCTGAACACCCCCGAGACGCCGCTCTACAAGAAGTCGAACGTCCTGTACGGCATCGACCTGGCCCGCAAGGAGATCGCCAAGTCCGGCCGGGCGGTGGTGGTCGAGGGCTACACCGACGTGATGGCCTGCCACCTGGCGGGCGTCACCACGGCCGTGGCCACCTGCGGCACCGCCTTCGGCGAGGACCACATCAAGATCATCCGCCGGCTGCTGATGGACACCTCCACCTACCGCGGCGAGACGGTCTTCACCTTCGACGGCGACGCGGCCGGCCAGAAGGCCGCCCTGCGCGCCTTCGAGGACGACCAGAAGTTCGCCGCCCGCACCTCCATCGCCATCACCCCGGGCGGCATGGACCCGTGCGAGCTGCGCCTGGCCCAGGGCGACGAGGCGGTCCGCACCCTGGTGGACAACCCCGTCCCGCTGTTCGAGTTCGCGCTCCGCTCGGCCGTCGCCCGGCACCGGGTGGACACCGCGGAGGGCCGGGCCGCCGCGCTGGAGGAGGCCGCCGGGATCATCGTCAAGATCAAGGACCGGTCGATCCAGCACGAGTACGCCGTCCAGCTGGCCGGCATGGTCGGCATCCTGGACGAGCGCTTCGTGGTCAACCGGATCGCCCAACTCGCCCGCTGGCAGCGCGAGAACCAGCAGAGCGGCCAGCAGCGCACGCTGCGCCGCCCCGAGGCCGCCCCGCAGCCGGTCCGCCCCGAACGGCCCGCGTTCCGGCTCAACCCGCGCGACCCGGCCCAGTTCGTCGAGCGCGAGCTGCTCAAGCTCGCCCTCCAGCACCCCGACCTGGTCAGCCCGGCCTTCGACCAGTACGGCGAGGACGAGTTCCCCACCCCGCCGTACCGGGCCGTCCGCCGCGCCATCGGCCAGGCCGGCGGCACCGCGTACGGCGCGGGCCTGCCCGACTTCACCGCCGCCGTCCGCGAGGCCAGCCCGGACGACCAGGTGCGCGGCCTGGTCACCGAGCTGACCGTCGAACCGATCCGCACCCGCCGCAAGGCCGACCAGCTGTACGCGGGGGAGTTCCTGGTGAAGCTGCGCCTGCAGGCCGTGGACCGCCGGATCGACGAGGTCCGCGCCCACCTGCGTCGACTCGGCGACCGGGCCACCGCCGAGGAGCAGCATCCGGTGCAGAGCGAGCTCTGGGCCCTGCAGCAGTACGGCCAGCAGCTCCGTTCCCGGGGCGCCGCCGCGCTCTGACGCGGCGTCGGCCCGCTCCGCCCGGGTGGCACCCGGCCCGCCGTGCGGTGCCGTCCGACCGGCTCGCGCCCGCTCGCAGGTGCCCGGGCCCGCCGCGCTGGGTATCCCCTGGGGTGTGGCGCGGCCGACCCCCAGGCCGCGCGCGGCCCCTGGAGGGATGCCCGTGGAGCTTTCCGTCGCCCGCCCGCCCCAGACCGCCCCCGCCCGGGACGCCGCGATCCCGCCCCAGCCCGCCCCCACCGACCCCGGCCCCGGCCCCGCCGCACCCGCCCCCGCGAGCCCGGCCGCCACCGAGGAGGGCCCGACCACCGAGGACGGCCCCGCCACCGAGGACGGCCCCGCCACCGAGGAGGACCCCGCCACCGAGGACGGCCCGACCGCCGAGGAGCTGGCGGCCGACGAGCCGCCGGAACCCGCGCTGGACGAGGGCACCGGCCCGGCCGCCGACCTGCTGCGCCAGTACCTGCGCGAGATCGGCCGGATCCGGCTGCTGACCGCCGTCGAGGAGGTGGAGCTGGCCCGTGCGATCGAGGCCGGCCTGTTCGCGGAGGAGGCGCTGGACCGCGTCCCGCCCGCCGACGAGCGCCTGCCCGCCGACGAGCGCCTGCTCGGCGACCTGGACCGGCTGGTGGTGCTGGGCCGGATCGCCAAGCGGCGGCTGATCGAGGCGAACCTGCGGCTAGTGGTCTCGGTCGCCAAGCGCTACGTCGGGCGCGGCCTGACCCTGCTCGACCTGGTCCAGGAGGGCAACGTCGGCCTGATCCGGGCGGTGGAGAAGTTCGACTACGCGCGCGGCTACAAGTTCTCCACCTACGCCACCTGGTGGATACGCCAGGCGATGAGCCGGGCCCTCGCCGACCAGGCCCGCACCATCCGGGTGCCGGTGCACGTGGTCGAGCTGATCAACCGGGTGCTGCGGGTGCAGCGCTCGCTGCTGCAGGAGCGCGGCGTCGAGCCGACCGCCGCCGAGGTCGGCGAGGTGCTGCAGCTGCCGCCGGAGCGGGTCCGGGAGGTGCTGAAACTGGCCCAGGAGCCGGTCTCGCTGCACACCCCGGTCGGCGAGGAGGACGACGTCGCCCTCGGCGACCTGATCGAGGACGCCGACGCCGCGTCCCCGCCCGAGAGCGCCGCGTTCCTGCTGCTGCGCGAGCACCTGGAGGCGGTGCTGGCCACCCTCGGCGAGCGCGAGCGCCAAGTGGTCCAGCTCCGCTACGGCCTGGACGACGGCCGCCCCCGCACCCTGGAGGAGATCGGCCACCTGTTCGGGGTGACCCGGGAGCGGATCCGGCAGATCGAGGCGAAGACCCTCGGCAAGCTGCGCGACCACGCCTTCGCCGACCAGCTCCGCGGCTACCTCGACTAGGCCCTCTCTTTCGGATCTTGCCGGGCGCCCGACGCCGGGCATCCCGCCTGGAAGCACCGGCCCCACACCCAAGTACATCCAGTACGAGGGCGTCGGGCCGGCACTCCCAGCCGGGCGCCCAATGCCGCGCGCTGATCCGACAAGATCCGAAAGAGAGGGCCTAGGACCCCGGGCCGTTCAGTGGTGGAACCCGCTGCGCTGCGGCATCCCCAGGTCGCTGAGCGGCGCGGGCTGGCGCTCCAGCTCGGGCAGCAGCCGCCGCAGGTCGGCGAGCAGCAGGTCGGCGAGGTCCCGGGTGAACCCGTTGCGGCAGACCACCCGCAGCACCGCCAGGTCGGTCCGCCCCTCCGGGAAGGTGTACGCGGGCACCTGCCAGCCGCGCTCGCGCAGCCGCCGCGACACGTCGAAGACGTCGAACGGGCAGTCGTCCACGGTGGTGAACGCGAACACCGGCAGCTGGTCGCCCCCGGTGATCAGCCGGAACGGTCCGCACGCGCCGATCTCCGCCGCGAGGTACCGCGCGACGTCCCGGCAGGCCTGCTGGACGGCGTGGTAGCCGGTGAAGCCGAGCCGCAGGAACGCGTAGTACTGGGCGACCACCTCCGCCCCGGGCCGGGAGAAGTTCAGCGCGAAGGTCGGCATCTCGCCGCCCAGGTAGTTGACCTTGAACACCAGCTCCTCGGGCAGCGCCGCGCCGTCCCGCCACAGCGCCCACCCCACGCCCGGGTAGACCAGGCCGTACTTGTGCCCGCTGGTGTTGATCGAGGCCACCCGGGGCAGCCGGAAGTCCCAGACCAGCTCGGGGTCGAGGAACGGCGCCACCATCGCGCCGGACGCCCCGTCCACGTGCACCGGCACGTCCAGGCCGGTGCGCTGCTGGAAGGCGTCCAGGGCGGCGCAGATCTCGGCGATCGGCTCGTACGAGCCGTCGAAGGTGGAGCCGAGCACGCCGACCACGCCGATGGTGTTCTCGTCGCAGTGCGCGACGGCCTCCTCGGCGCTCAGGTGGAAGCGCTCGCCCGCCATCGGGACCAGCCGCGCCTCGACCTCCCAGAAGTTGCAGAACTTCTCCCAGCAGACCTGCACGTTGACGCCCATCACCAGGTTCGGCCGGGCCCCGGCCGCGTACCGGTCGGCGTTGCGGGCCGTCCAGCGCCGCTTCAGGGCCATCCCGGCGAGCATGCAGGCCTCGCTGGAGCCGGTGGTCGAGCAGCCGACCGCCGCCGCCGGGTCGGGCGCGTGCCACAGGTCGGCGAGGATGGCCACGCAGCGCCGCTCCAGCTCGGCGGTCTGCGGGTACTCGTCCTTGTCGATCATGTTCTTGTCGCGGCACTCGGACATCAGCCGGTCCGCGTACTCGTCCATCTGGGTGGTGACGAAGGTCGCCAGGTTGAGCTTGGCGTTGCCGTCCAGCATCAGCTCGTCGTGGATCAGCTGGTAGGCGACGGACGGCGGGACCGGCACCCGGGGCAGCTCGTGCAGCGCCGGGGCCTGCTGCATCGCCCCCAGCGGGTCGGTCAGCACGTGCAGCGGGCTGAACGGCAGCCGCTTCCCGTCGTCCTTCTTGCCCTTGTGCAGCGCCATGGCGAGAACGTCCCTCCACTCGTGGAACCTCCACGGTGGCACCGGACCGCAGCCCTCGCACATCAGGCCGCGCGGGGTCAGGCGGTCTCCGGGTGGTACTGCTCGCGCACCGCCGCGAACTGCTGGCGCACCGCGCTGCCGACCGCCAGGTCGTGCTCCTGCTCGGGGGCGAGCACGGTCAGGTCGGGCAGCTCCCAGCTCGGGGGCTCGGGCGTTCCGGCGAGCGCCCAGGCGGCCTGCCGGGCCGCGCCGCGCGCCGCGTGGTCGCCCGGCGGGGGCACCGCCACGGGCAGCCCGAACAGCTGCGGCGCGATCTCCCGCACCGCGGGCAGCCGCCCGGCCGTACCGAGCAGGAACACCCGGTTCACCGCCACGCCGTGCCCGCGCAGCACGTCCAGCGCCTCGGCCAGGTTGCACAGCATGCCCTCGACGGCGGCCCGCGCCACGTGCTGCGGCGACATCGACTCGGCCCGCAGCCCGGTCAGGGTGCCCGCCGCGTGCGGCAGCTTCGGGGTCCGCTCGCCGTCCAGGTAGGGCAGGAAGACCATCCCGTACGCGCCGGGCGAGGACTGCAGCGCCAGCTCGGACAGGCCCGCCAGGTCGGTGCCGAGCATCGCCGCGGTGGAGCGCAGCACCTGGGCCGCGTTCAGGGTGGCCACCATCGGCAGGTGCCGGCCGGTGGCGTCCGCGAACGAGGAGACCAGCCCGGACGGGTCGACCACGGCCCGGTCGTGCACCGCGAAGATCGTCCCGTTGCCGCCCAGCGACACCACCGCGTCGCCCAGGCCCAGGCCGAGGCCGAGCGAGGCCGCCATGTTCTCGCCGGTGCCGGCCGAGATCAGCAGCCCCTCGGGGGTGTGCCCGGCGGGCTCGGCCGGGCCGAGCACGTGCGGGACGCCCAGCTCGTGGCCGAGCGCCAGCTTGATCAGGTCCTGCCGGTACTCGCCGGTGACCGGCGACCAGTAGCCGGTGCCGGAGGCGTCGCCCCGGTCGGTGGTGCGCCGCTTCGGGCCGCCCAGCAGCTGGGAGACCAGCCAGTCGTGCGGCAGCAGCACCTCGGCGATCCGCTGCGCCGAGGCCGGTTCGAACTCGGCCAGCCAGCGCAGCTTGGCGATGGTGTACGTGGGGCCGGGGACGGCGCCGATCGCCTCCACCCAGGGCTGCGGGCCGCCCAGCGCGTCCAGCAGCGCGGCGGCCGAGCCCGCCGAGCGGGGGTCGTTCCAGAGCAGCGCGGGCCGCACCAGCACGCCCCCGGCGTCCAGGCCGATCAGGCCGTGCTGCTGGGCGGAGACGCCGATCGCCCGGACGCCCTCCAGCAGGCCCCCGGCGGCGGCGTCGCCCAGCGAGTGCAGCCAGGTCTGCGGGTCGACCTCGGTGCTCCGGCCCTCCTCGCCCTCGATCACCGGGTGGGGGGCCCGGCCCTGTCGGAGCACGGCGCCGGTGTCGGCGTCGCACGCGACGATCCGGGTGCGAGTGGTGGAGCTGTCGATGCCCGCGACGATGGCCATGCCGAGATCATGCCGCAGTCGGCGGCCGGGGCGGGGCCGACTGCCGCAAGTGTTGCCCAGTCGGTACCGGAACCACCCCGTCCGGCGACCCTCCGGCCCAGCTCAGCGGGCCTGCGGCGGATTCCGCCGGCTCAGGGGCGGACGGTGCCCCAGCCGTCGTCCTCGCCGTGCTGCTTGGCGAAGTACGGGACGCGCTCGGTCAGCGCGTTCGGCAGCTTCTCGCCGACCTTGTCGGCGACCGCCCCGGCGGCCTTCCCGGCGACCGCGCCCGCCTGCTGCTTGGCCTTCTCCGCGGCGTCCTGCACCCGCGGGTTCTCCCGCACGTGCCGGGCCGCGCCGGCCAACTGCTCGTACCGCTCGCGTCCGGCCCGGGTACCGAGGACGTACCCGATCCCGAGGCCCACGATCAACGACACCTTCCACATGCCTGGGTTCCACCCTTCCTCGCCGCGCGATTGTGTGCCGCGTCTACCCGTCCGGCCGGGTCGTGAACCGCGCTTCCGGTGGCGGTTCCGGGCCGACCGGACCGCCGTGCACCAGCATCCCCGCCCGCGCCCCGGGGCGCGCGCGGGGCGCGCCGGTCCGACCCGGCGGGCGGGACCGGCCGGAGGTGGGGGAGGACGCCGGGGAAAGCGATTGGCGGAACACCCCCCTGAGTGCGCTAATGTATGTCCCGCAGCGAGCACCGTGGGCCCCGGAGCGATCCGGAGACCGGGGTGGTCGAAGCGGAAGCACGATCCTCCATAGCTCAATTGGCAGAGCAGCCGACTGTTAATCGGCAGGTTATTGGTTCGAGTCCAATTGGAGGAGCGCGGTCCCCCATAGCTCAATTGGCAGAGCAGCCGACTGTTAATCGGCAGGTTATTGGTTCGAGTCCAATTGGGGGAGCTTCACCGGAAGTCTCGGTGATCGGTACAGAGCGAAGGCCTCCCGGCCGGCCCGGGGGGCCTTCGTGTTTCCCGGCCCCCGCAGCCCTGGCCCCCGCCCCGCCCCGGGGCCGCTCAGCCGGCGGCCCGCCGGTACAGCTCGGTGACGTGCGCGTCGAAGCGCACGCTGTACGAGGTGTCGGCGGTGTCGCCGCCCTCCTGGTAGCCGCCTATCACCCCGACCACCCGGCCCGCGCCGGTGATCCACGGGCTGCCGCTGGTGCCGTTGGTGAACCCGGCGCAGTCGAAGCGCTGCTGGGTGGCGCCGTACGCGGTGGCGCGGGCCCGGCAGGTGACCGGGGCGTCGTCGGCGTTGGGGTAGCCGGTGACGGTGACCTCCTGCCCGGAGCCTGCCTCGGCGTCGGCCGCGAGCGCGTCGGCGCCCACCGCGTCCTCGACCGGCCGGCCGTCGACCGGGCCGACGGTGAGGAAGGCGACGTCCCGGTCCTCGTCCTGCCCGTCCTCCCAGGCCGGGTCGACGGTGACGCCGGTGACCGGCCACGTGCCGTACGGGGTCCGGCCGTCCCGGTAGCCGGGGACGAACACCAGGCCGTCCAGCGGGACGCCGCCGGGGGCCGCGCAGTGGGCGGCGGTGATCAGCAGGTTCCGGTCGGGGCTGTGCACCACGCCCGCGGTGCAGGCCCGGGCGCCGTCGGGGCCGTCGACGAACAGGGCGCCGATCCGGTCGGACGCCGGGCCGGCCGGGGCGGGCCGGGCGGTGGCCGACGGGCCGCCCGCGGGGCGCCCGGCGGTGGGCCGCTCGCCGTCGGAGGAGCCGCAGCCCGCCACGGCGGCGGCCAGCAGCAGCGCCAGCGCACCGGCGGCGGCCGGCCGGGGGCCGGGGCTGGGGGAGGTGCGCGGCACCGTGGCTCGCTTCCGCTCGGCGGCCCGCCCGGGGGCCGGGCGGCGGTCGCTGCAAGGTCTACCAGGGCCCGCGCGGGCCGGGCAACCGCCGGCGGGAAAGGCCTGGACGGCCGCCCGCCCGCCGTCCCGACGCGCGGTCACGAGCCGCCGGCGGCCTGCTGGTAGAGCGCCCGGACCGGGGCGCCGAAGTAGCTGCTGTAGGAGGTGTCGGCGGTGTCGCCGCCCTCCTGGTAGCCGCCGATCACGCCGACCACGGTGCCGGTGCGGGTCGCCGGGTCGAGGCGGGTGACCCAGGGGCTGCCGCTGGTGCCGCCGGTGTAGCCGGGGCAGTCGATCCGCAGCTGGGTGGGGCTCTGCTCGGTGGTGGTGGCGGCGCAGGTGATCGGCTGGTCGGTGCTGCTCGGGTAGCCGGTGACCCGCACCGGCAGGGTGTGGCCCTGGTCGGTGCCGAGCCGGTTGCCGCCCAGCACCTCCTGCACCTGGTGCCCGTCCTGCGGCCGGACGGTCGCGAAGGCCACGTCCAGGTCCGCGTTGCCGCCGTGCCGCCAGCTCGGGTCGACGGTGACCCGGTCGATCGGCCAGACCCCGGACGGGGCGTCGCCGTTCCGGTAGCCGGGGACGAACACCAGGTCGGCGCGGGTCCGGCCGGTCCGGGGTTCGACCAGGCAGTGCGCGGCGGTCAGGATCAGGTTCCGGCCGGGGCTGTCGACCACGCTGGCGGTGCAGAAGTGGTCGCCGTCGGTGCCGTGGGTGAAGACCGCGCCGACCCGGCTGTTCGGCTCGGTCGGCGCGACGGTGCGGGTCGTCCCCCGGTGCCGGTCGACCGCGGCCAGCAGCCGCTCCCGGCCCCAGCCGTGCGCGACGGCGGCGGCCGGGGCGCCCGCCGGGAGGGTGGCCGGGGTCGGTGCGGGGGACGGGGCGGCCGCACCCGTGGTGGTGGCCGCGGAGCCGCAACCGACCGCCGCCAGCACCAGTGCCGCCGTCCACGCCGCCGCACCCGCGGACCGCTTCATCCCGGCCACCCGCTCCCGCTCGCGCCAACCCGACGCTCCAGCGTCGCCCGCCGACCGGCCCCCCCGCCACCGGCGCCACCGGACCCCGTTCGGCCCCGGCCGGGCCGCCGTTCGGGGGAGCCGTCCGGGCCGCCGGGTGACGCGCGGACGGGCGGCGGGCCGTGCGTACCCGGATGCGCCCCCGGCGCGCACCACGGGTGATCGACCGGCTATGCTGCCGGGGGCGGCCCTGAGGGGCCGTCTGCTGCTGCCAGGACCGCTTCGTCGGCCCCGGCGGGTCGAGTCGGGGGGCGGTAGCTCAGCCGGTTAGAGCAGGGGACTCATAATCCCTTGGTCGTGGGTTCGAGTCCCACCCGCCCTACCTCGGCCGCTGACGCAACGTCAGGTGAACATCCCCCCTGACCAGGCAGAACATCGAATCCCCGCGTTTTCGGGTCTACGGTAGCGCCCACCGGGAGCGGTCCGGAACGGCCTCCCGGGGCCCCGCCGTGGAACGCCCGCGGAACGTCCCCGGAACGGGCGCGGGACCCGGGCCGGGTGCGCCGCCGGGGCCGGGCGGGTTCACCCCTTCGGGAACGGCCCCCCGTTGACCGGGCCGGAACGCGGACGAGGCCCGCGGATCCGGGGATCCGCGGGCCTCGCCGTCGTCACGGGGGCGGTCAGTACTGCGTGGTGACGGTGACTCCGGAGAAGCCGTTCCGCGCGTACAGGCTGAAGTACACCCAGCCCGCGGGCGGGTTGGTGAGGGTCAGCGTCTCGCCGTTGCCGGTGTTGGTCGACTTCGCGGTGGAGGACCCGGTGGTGGCCCAGGCGGACGGGTTCCAGTACAGGTCCGCGTCGCCGGTGCCGCCGCTGGTGGTGATGGTCAGCTGCTTCACGCCGGCCGGCAGGTTCAGGAAGGCGTAGCTGTAGTTGCCGGTGGTGGCGGCGACGCCGTCGCGGCGGCAGTTCTGCTCGTACCAGCGGGTGTCCTGGTTGGCGCAGAGCGGCGCGGCGGCGGGCTGCAGGGTGCCGCAGTCGCCGGCGCCGCAGGCCTTCAGGTACGTGGCGAAGTCGGCGTCGTAGGAGGTGCCGATGCCGGTGATGACGGCGCGGGCGCCGGTGTAGTCGCCGGTGCGGGTCCGGCCCAGGTAGGCGGCGACGTCCTGCGGGTGGGACTGCAGCATGTAACGGGTGGCCAGGTAGCCCCAGTTGTAGGTGCGGGTGGAGTCGGTGTTCTCGTACGTGGTGTCGAACAGGGTGCTCAGCTTGTACGTGCCCTTGGCCGCCTGGGCGATCGCTTCGTCGTAGCGGACGTCCCGGTAGGTGTAGGACATGTACTCGGCGAAGCCCTCGATCCACCAGATGTTGGGGTTGGTCTGGCCGGCCTCGTAGTCGCCGTAGAAGTCGAAGCGGCCGTCGAGGTAGTGCGCGTACTCGTGGTTGAGGTTCCAGACCGAGAACGCCGGGCGCAGCCACTCCGCCTCGTGGGCGATGAAGCGGGCCTGGTTGCCGGCCTGGCTCGGGGTGCCCTCCAGGTACATGCCGCCGTTGTCGACGTCGATGTCGAACATCGACCAGGCGTACAGGCGGTAGTCGTAGGAGGAGTCGTAGACCACGACCTCCAGGGCGGTGTTGACGTCGTCGGCGACCGGGCCGCCGTCCTTGACCACGCTGTGGAAGAGGGCGTCCTCGTTGGCGAGGCTGGCGCAGGTCCCGTCCAGCTCGGTGGCGCTGAGGGCCTGGGCGCGGATGTGCAGGGTCGAGCTGCAGACGCGGTCGACGGTCAGGACCAGCGGGACCAGCCGGGTCGGCAGGTCGCACAGGCCGTAGTAGGAGCAGTGCCCCTCGTCCTTCTTCTCCGTGAACCAGGCGAGGTTCATGGTGAGCGGGCCGGTGGCGCCGACCAGCGGGAAGGCGTTGACCAGGTCCTTGACCAGCGGGCGGGCCTGGGCCCGCAGCACCGGCTGCTCCAGGAAGGAGCCGAGGTCGATGCCGAGGCCGGTGGCCAGGTCGCCGCCGGTGATCATCGAGCTGTTGCGCTTGACGAAGGAGGCGATGGAGGTGCCGACGCCCGGGTCGGCGACCAGGGCGGCGTTGAACGCGTCGTCGCCGAGGCCGTTCTCCAGGATCAGCTTGGTGTTGTTGACGGCCGACCACATGCCGCCGGTCCAGGCGGGGGTGTAGCGGTCGAGCAGGTCCTTGACCACGCCGGTGTAGCGGGCGTTCTCCTGGGCGGAGTCGATCAGGATGACGGCCTCGGAGAGGATCTGGCCGTTGGCCTCGGTGACGTCCTTGGCGTGCGGGGCGGCGTGGAACGCGTCCAGGGCGCCGCGGATCGCGCTCTGCAGCGTGCCGCCGTACGGGCCGACGGTGTCCGCGTTGTACCACTGGACGTAGTAGCCGGCCCGCAGGAAGGTGACCAGCTGGGCGACCGAGGCCGAGTTGGTGCCGTCGTAGCCCGCCGAGGCGGTGCGCAGGGCGTTGGCCACGGTGACCATCTGCGGCTCGCGGAAGGTGTTCTTCGCGTCGGTGCCGGTGATGTTGTAGAGCTTGCCCACGCAGTCCAGCGAAGCCGACCTGACCGCGTTGACCAGGGCGTCGCCGCTGGTGGACCCGAACAGCGAGGTGTCGCAGCCGTTCGCGTCGGCGGCCGGTGCGCCGAACTTCTTGTCGCCCTTGACGGTGGGGGCGTTCTGGGCGGCCTTCTGCGGCGCGGCGTCGGTGCCGGTCCGCACCGCGCCCGGGGTCGGACGGCTGTCCGCGGGCTCGTCGGGCGACTTCGGCACGGGGTGCGCGGTCGGGGCGGCGGACGACTCACCGGGGGCGCCGGTGCCGGTCGCGGCGGGGGCGGCGGACGCGCTGCCTTGCGGGGAGAACAGTCCGATGGTGAGCACGAGTGCGAACGCCAGGGCGAACACCCGGCCCAACTGGGCCATCGATATGCGGATGTGACGCACGGTGGGGGCTCCGAGCGGTTGAGGCGGTCGACCTGAGGGCGCCGACCATCTGATGTGTGACATGTAAAATGGCATAGATCACAGCGGGAGGGAAGGGCCGAAACCGCGGGCCGGACGCCGCCGCGCACGCCCGGCAGTCCCGGCCGGCCCGGCGGTCGGGCCGCCCGGCGGTGGATAACCGCAGGTCGACCGGCGCACGGCTCGGGGTGGACGGGCCGTCGTCCGATGTTCGGATTCCGTTCGGGTGCCGGTGGGAAACTTTTTGGTCACGGCAGCCGCAGTCGGCGCGGCCCGGGCCGCGCCGACGCCCCCGCACCCGAGCTGAGCTGCGAGAACACGCCCGACGCGCTGACGCATCGACCGATCGGCTGATGCCGGGGTCCACCGGAACGCCCGCCCGAACCGGCCGGTTCGCCGACGGAACGCGGCCGGGGCCGGGGCGACCATGGAGTCGGGCGGCGGACCCGTCCCCCCGCCCCTCCCGCCCGCCGCTCCCGCACGTCTGTCGAGGCACTCCGTGCTCCACCTGCCGTCCCTCAGAAGGAGGACCGTGATGACCGCGACCGACCGGCGCCTGCTCACCGCCGCGCGCACCGGAGACCTCGACGCCGTTCGGGCCGCCCTGGCCGACGGCGCCGACCCGGAGGCCCGCGACCCGCACGGGCGGACGGCCCTGCTCCTCGCCGCGCTCGCCGACCACGTCGCCGTGGCCGAACTCCTGGTCGCCGCCGGGGCGGACCCCGACGCGCGGGACGAGCGGGAGGACAGCCCCTGGCTGGTCACCGGCGTCACCGGCAGCGTGCCGATGATGCGCGCCCTGCTGCCCGCCGGCCCCGACGTCCGGCTGACCAACCGGTTCGGCGGGGTCAGCCTGATACCCGCCGCCGAGCGCGGCCACGTCCCCTACGTGCGGGCCGTGCTGGCGGAGACCGACACCGACGTCGACCACGTCAACCGGCTGGGCTGGACGGCCCTGCTGGAGGCCGTGATCCTCGGCGACGGCGGCCGGGCGCACACCGAGGTCGTCCGCCTGCTGCTCGCCGCCGGCGCCTCCCCGCGGCTCGCCGACAGCGACGGCGTGACCCCGCTGCGGCACGCCGAACGGCGCGGCTTCGCCGCCCTCGCCGCCCTGCTGCGGGCAGCCGAGACGGCCGCGCCCGCTCCGGACGGGACGACCCGGTGACCGCCCGCCGCCGTCGGCGCACCGGTCCGCTGCTCCTGCTGGCCGCACCGGTGCTGGCCGCCCTGCTGGCCGGCTGCGCCGCTGACCCCGGCCCAGGCCCTGACCCCGGCGCCGCACCCGTATCCTCACCCGCGTCCGCGCCGAGCCCCGCCGCCACCACCGCCGCCCCGGCTCCGGTCGCGAGCCCCGCCGGTACGCTGCTGGTGGCCGACTTCGGCGCCGACACCGTCACCTTCGTCGACCCGGCACGCGGCCCGATCGGCTCGGTCGAGGTGGGCACCGCGCCGTACGCGGTCGCGCTCGCACCGGGCGGGGGGCGGGCCTGGGTCAGCACCGCCGAGGGCGTCGCCGAGGTCGACACCCGGGCCCGCACCCTGCTCCGGAAGGTCGCGCTGCGCACCGACACCGGCCCGGCCGGGACCGGCGAGTACCGCGGCGGCGCGATGGGCCTGGCCCTGTCGCCCGACGGCACCCGGCTGTACGTCGGCGTGAACGTGCCCGGCCGCACCGGCGTGCTGGAGGTCGTCGACACCGCGAAGGGCGAGGTCACCGGGGTCGCCCCGGTCGGCCGCCGCCCCTTCGACGTCGACGTCTCGCGGGACGGCCGGGAGGCCTACGCCACCGGCCACGACTCCTTCGACGTCACGGTGGTCGCCGCCGACGGCCTGGCCACCCGCCGGATCGAGGTCGCCCCGTACGGCACCGAGGGCGGCCTCGGCTCCTGGCTCAAACCGCACTACGCGGCGGTCCGCCCGAGCGACGGCAGGCTGCTGCTGCCCTTCGAGGGCGAGCGCCTGGCCGTGGTCGACCCCGCCACCGGCCGGGTGACGATCGAGCCGATGACCGCCGACACCCACCAGCACGGCGCCACCACCACCCCGGACGGCCGCCTGCTGGTGGTCGGCTCCGGCCCGGTCACCCGCGACGACCGCGGCCCCAGCCTGACCGTCCGCGAGCCCGACGGCAGCGAACGGGTCTACCCCCTCGGCGTCCCGCACGAGGACGTCGCCGTCTCCGCCGACGGCCGCACCGCCTACGTCACCGGCGGCTTCACCCGGGACGGCTACTGGAACGGCATCACCCTGGTCGACCTCGCCGACGGCACCACCCACCGCCTGGACGCCGGACGGCGCCCCCTGGGGGTGGTGGTCCTCTGAGCGGGGGAACGGGGGAGCGGGAGGGGGAGGGGGACGGAGCGGGCGGGCCCTAGGGTGGGCGGATGCTTGCTGCCGCTGACCTGCCCACGCCGCTGACGGTGGTCGAGGATCCGGAGTTCGCCGCGGCCGGGGCCCAGCTGTGGCTCAAGCGGGACGACCTGGCGCATCCGACCGTGCCCGGCAACAAGTGGCGCAAGCTCGCGCCGAACCTGGAGCTGGCGGTCGGAGCCGGAGCGCGGGGGCTGCTCACCTACGGCGGGGCGTACTCCACGCACGTGCGGGCGGTGGCGGCGGCCGCGAAGGGGCTCGGGCTGGCCAGCGTCGGGGTGATCCGCGGCGCGGAGCTGGCCGGGCGGCCGCGGAACTGGTCGTTGGCGCGGGCCGAACGGGACGGCATGGTGCTGGAGTTCGTCGAACGCTCCGCCTACCGGGAGGCGGCCGCCGGGCGGGGGCGGCGGGAGGGCTACCACGTGTTGCCGGAGGGCGGCTCGAACGGTCCGGCCGTGCGCGGGGCCGCCGTGGTCGCGGCCGAACTCGCCGGGCAGCTGCCCGACTTCGGCGCGCGGGACGTGGTCTGCTGCGCGGTCGGCACCGGCGGCACCCTGGCGGGCATCGCGGCGGGGCTGCCCGCCGGGGCCCGGGCCCTCGGCGTCGCCGTGCTGCGCGGCGAGGGCTACCTGGAGCGCGAGGTGGCCGCCCTGCAGCGGGCCGGGTACGGCCGGGAGTCCGCCAACTGGCGGCTGGCGCACGGCTGGCACGGCGGCGGGTACGGCAGGGTCCCGCCCGAGCTGGAACGGTTCGCCCGGTGGTTCCAGGACGCGTACGGGGTGCCGGTGGAGCGCCGGTACGTGGCCAAGGCGCTGTGGGCGGTGTACGGGCTGCTGCGGACGGGCGAGTGGGCGGGCCGCCGGGTGACGGTGGTGGTGACGGGCCTGCCCGACCCGGCCGACCCGCCGGTCAGCCGAAGTTGAGGTCGCTGCAGAGGTCGGCGTCGGCGGGCCGGGTGTTGTCGGTGATGCCCGAGGGGATGCCCGAGGGCGGCGTGCCGGGCGAGGCGCTGCCGGTGGCCGGGGCGCTGCCGGTGGCCGAGGGGCCGCCGGTGCCGCCGGACAGCTCGACGGCGTTCCCGGTCCCGGCGGTGTCGGAGCCGGTTCCGGCCCCCGTCCCGGCGGTGTCGGAGCCGGCCCGGTCCTGGCCGAGGGTGAGGACGAGGCCGTCGACGGTGTCGGCCCGGAGTTCGGCGCCGGGGTAGAGCAGGGCGAGCTGTTCGGCGGCGGCCTGCCGGCCGGGGCCGTACTCGATCAGGGTGGTGCGGCGGGCCGGGGTGTCGGCGCCGATGGTGATGTCGGTGTAGCCGTGGCCGCGCAGGGCGAGCGCGGTGCGGCCGGCCAGGCCGGTGGACTTGGCGGCGTTGTGCACGGTGACCGGCGCGTCCAGGGCGGCGGCCGATCCGCCGGCCGACGGCGAGGGGGTGGTGGACGGGGTGGGCGAGGACGAGGTGCCGGCGGCGGGCGTGGCGGAGGCACCGGTGCCGGTGGTGTGGCCGTCGAGGGTGCGGTCCTCGCGCAGCAGGTTCCACAGGATGCTCGCGTCCGGTTCGACCACGGCGACCCGCGCGCCCTGGAAGCGCCAGGGCACCGTGACGAACTGGATCTCGGAGAGCGGGATGTCCTGCAGGGACTGGGCGAACTCGGCCAGCCGGTAGGGGGATCCGAGTTCGGGGTCGACGGTGAGCGACTTGGTGGCGGCGTCGGCGAGCGGCAGCAGGGTGGTCAGGCCGAAGCCCTGGCCCTGCACCTTCTTGATCAGCGAGGACATGAAGGCCTGCTGCCGGAGCATCCGGCCGATGTCGGAGCTGTCGCCGAGGCCGTGCCGGGCCCGGACGTAGTCCACCGCCTGCTGGCCGGAGACGGTCTGCCGGCCCTTGGTCAGGTGGATCCCGTACGAGTCCACGTCGTTGGGCACGCAGACGTCCACGCCGCCGACGGCGCTGGTGATGGCGGCGAAGCCCTTGAAGTCGACCACCAGGGTGTGGTCCACCCGCAGGCCGGTCAGCGTCTCGACGGTGTTCTGCGTGCAGGCCGGGTTGCCGTTCTTGAACTCGCCCACGGTGAACGCCGAGTTGAACATCTGGTTGGTCCGCTGCCGGCTCCAGGTGCCGTCCGGGAGGAGGCAGGGCGGGACGGTGACCAGGGTGTCGCGCGGTATCGACACGCCGACCGCGTGCTTGTGGTCGGCGTACACGTGCAGCAGGATCGCGGTGTCGGAGTGGCCCACGCCCTCGTCGCCGCCGCCCAGCGAGTTGTTGCCGTCGTCCCGGGTGTCGGAGCCGAGCAGCAGGATGTTGACGGGGCGTCCGCCGGTGGGCGCGGGCGTGGCGACCGGCGGGCGGCTGGAGGCGATGCCCTCGGGCGCGAAGGTCGTGATGTTGTGGTCGAGCCGTTGGTAGTACCAGGCGCCGGCGCCGGCCGCGGCGACGACCGCGGCGGCGGTGACGGCTCCGAGGGCCCGGGCTGTCCGGCGGCCGCGGGAGCGGGTCGGGGCGGCGTCGTGCTTGGCGTCGGTCATCGGTCGGAGGTCTCTCTGCGCGCAGCGGCAACTGGTGCCCGAGGGCAGGCACTCGGCTGATCCGCCGCACTGCGGATCCGCTCTCGTCACTACTTGGACGGCCCGGCCCACGGAATGGTTACACGCGAACCATTTTTTTCGAGAGATTTTTCGAACCGGCGGAACCGGGCGGGTCGACGGTGCCGTCCGGTTCCGGAGGGCGGCCGTGGTCGGCCGTGGTCGGACGTGGTCGGGCGTGGTCGGGCGTGGTCGGACGGGCGGGACGGGGCGCCGCCGGCGGCTCAGCCGGCCTCGGGCCCGGTGGAGTCGAGCATCCGGCGCAGCAGGTCGCGCAGCTGGGCGCGCTCCTCGCCGTCCAGGGCGGCCAGCGGCTCGCGGGCGAAGTTCAGCGACTCGCGCAGCTCGGTGGAGGCGGAGCGCCCGGCGGCGGTGGCGGCCACCAGCTTGACCCGGCGGTCCTGCGGGTCGGACTCGCGGGTGACGAAGCCCCGGCCCTCCAGCCGGTCGACGATGCCGGTGATGTTGGACGGCTCGCAGGACAGCGTCTGCGCGATGTGCCGCATCGGCATCGGCCCGCGCCGCAGCAGCGCCAGCACCTTGGCCTGGGCGCCGGTGAGCGAGCGGGCGGCCGCGGCCTCCTCGTACTCGCGGTGGAAGAGCCCGACCAGGCGGGCCATCAGGTCGACGACCTCCAGCGTGATCGGGTCGACGGCCGCGGCGCGCTGCTCCGTCATGGCCTGCTCCTCCTCCGGCTGCTCCATGCGTTCGAGTCTAGCTGAACATTTGACAACCTGAACCTTTCATTCGCACGATTGCTTCAGGCGCTGAATATTTCACCCTCAGGAGTACGTGATGGCAGAGCAGGACCTCCCCGCCACCGGCCGCGAGTGGCACCTGGCGGCGCGCCCGCAGGGCTGGCCCGTCCCCGCCGACTTCGCCCTGGTCGAGGCGCCCGTCCGGCGGCCCGGCCCCGGCGAGGTCACGGTGCGCAACACCCATCTCTCGGTGGACCCCTACATGCGGGGCCGGATGAACGACGTGAAGTCCTACGTCCCGCCGTACGCGCTCGGCGCGCCGATGGACGGCGGGGCGGTCGGGTACGTGGTCGCCTCCGAGGCCGAGGGCTTCGCGGTCGGCGACGCCGTGCTGCACGGGCTCGGCTGGCGCGAGTACGCCACCCTGGACGCCGCGCACGCGGTCAGGGTCGACCCGGAGCTCGCCCCGCTCTCCGCCTACCTGGGCGTGCTCGGCATGCCCGGCCTCACCGCGTACGCCGGACTGCTGGAGGTCGCCTCGTTCAAGCCCGGCGACACCGTCTTCGTCTCCGGCGCGGCCGGCGCGGTCGGCTCGCTGGTCGGACAGATCGCCCGGCTCAAGGGCGCCGAGCGGGTGGTCGGCTCGGCCGGCTCCGCCGCGAAGGTCGCCACCCTGGTCGAGGAGTACGGCTTCGACGCCGCCTTCGACTACAAGGCCGGGCCGGTCGCCGAGCAGCTCGCGAAGGCCGCCCCGGACGGCATCGACGTGTACTTCGACAACGTCGGCGGCGAGCACCTGGAGGCCGCGATCGGCGCGCTCAAGGTGCACGGCCGGGTCACCCTGTGCGGCGCCATCGCCCAGTACAACGACACCTCCGCCCCGGCGGGGCCGCGCAACCTCGCGCTCGCCATCGGCAAGCGGCTGCGCCTGCAGGGCATGATCGTCAGCGATCACGCCGCGCTGCGCGAGCAGTTCTTCGCCGAGGTCGGCGGCTGGCTGCGGGACGGCGCGCTGCGCTCCGACGAGACCGTGGTCGAGGGCGTGGAGAACGCCGCCGAGGCCTTCATCGGCCTGCTGCGCGGCGCCAACACCGGCAAGATGGTCGTCGAGGTCTGACCGCCGCTCAGCTGCCGCACCGTCAGTGCGCCCCCACCGGAGCGGGATCCCCGGCGGGGGCGCGCGCGTGCGGCCGTTCGGGGGAGGTGGGCGCTGCGGGGGTAGACCTCTCGGAGGAACCGACTAGCATGGGGGGAAAGCTTGTCCGTTTTGCTCGATTTGATGACCTAATGTCGAATAAATCGAGCGGCACGGGGTAGCAACTGGTCACTACCTACCGGCGACGGCGCGAGGCAGCTGGGGAAGGCGACCCTCGTCCACAGCCAGGAGGTCCCGGTGACGACACGTGGTGTGCTCTACGTCCACTCCGCGCCGCGCGCGCTGTGCCCGCACGTCGAGTGGGCGGTCGCGGGGGTGCTAGGCGTGCGGGTCAACCTCGACTGGATCAGGCAGCCCGCCGCGCCCGGCCACTGGCGGTCCGAACTCTCCTGGCAGGGGGAGCCCGGCACCGCCTCCAAACTCGCCTCCGCGCTGCGCGGCTGGCAGCTGATGCGGTACGAGGTGACCAGCGAGCCCTGCGCCACGGCGGAGGGCGAGCGGTACTCCTCCACGCCCGCGCTCGGCATCTTCCACGCCGTCACGGGCATCCACGGCGACATCCTGATCCCCGAGGACCGGCTCCGCGCCGTCCTGCTGCGCACCCGCAACGAGGGCGGCGACCTGGCCGCGGAGATCGCCCGGCTGCTCGGCAAGCCCTGGGACGACGAGCTGGAGCCGTTCCGGTACGCGGGCGAGGGCGCGCCGGTGCGCTGGCTGCACCAGGTGGTCTGACCGGCGGTCCGACGCGCCGGAAGGGGGGTGCGGGGGAGACCCCGCACCCCCCTTCCGGGTGCCCTGGAACGGACGAGGCGCCGGACGGCGCGTCAGACGGTGCGGAAGGCCAGCACCACGTTGTGGCCGCCGAAGCCGAAAGAGTTGTTGAGGGCGGCGATCCGGCCGTCGACCGGCAGTTTGCGGGCCTCGTCGCGGACGACGTCGGCGTCGATGTCGTCGTCCAGGTCGACCACGTTGATCGTCGGCGGGGCGATCCGGTTGTACAGGGCGAGCACGGTCGCGACGGTCTCGATGCCGCCGGCGCCGCCGAGCAGGTGGCCGGTCATCGACTTGGTGGCGGAGATCGCCACGTGGTCGAGGTGCTCGCCGAGGGTGCGGCGCAGCGCCTTGATCTCGGCGGTGTCGCCCTGCGGGGTCGAGGTGGCGTGCGCGTTGACGTGCACGACCTCGGACTTGTCGAGCTCGTTGCGGGCGAACAGGTCGTCGATGGCGCGGGCCACGCCGGCGCCGGTCGGCTCGGGCTGCGCGATGTGGTGCGCGTCCGAGGACAGGCCCTGGCCGACGGCCTCGCAGTAGACCCGGGCGCCGCGGGCGGCCGCGTGCGCGGCGGACTCCAGCACGACCACGCCGGCGCCCTCGCCGAGGACGAAGCCGTCCCGGCCCTTGTCGTACGGGCGGGAGGCGTGCTGCGGGTCGTCGTTGTTCTTGGACATCGCCATCATGTTGGAGAAGGCGACGATCGGCAGCGGGTGGACCGCCGCCTCGGTGCCGCCGGCCACGACCACGTCGGCGCGGCCGGTGCGGATCATCTCGATCGCGTAGCCGATCGCCTCGGCGCCGGAGGCGCAGGCGGAGACGGGGGTGTGCACGCCCGCGCGGGCCCCGACCTCCAGGCCGACGTTGGCCGCCGGGGAGTTGGGCATCAGCATCGGGACGGTGTGCGGGGAGACCTTGCGGACGCCCTGCTCCTTGAGCACGTCGTACTGGTCGAGCAGGGTGGTGACGCCGCCGATGCCGGAGGCGATGACCGCGCCCAGCCGCTCGGGGGCCAGCGGGTTGGAGTCGTCGGTGGCCGGGGCCTCGTAGCCCGCGTCCTTCCAGGCCTCGCGGGCGGCGATCAGCGCGAACTGGGCCGAGCGGTCCAGCTTGCGGGCCAGCGGGCGGGGCAGGATCTCGCCGGGCTCGACGGCCACCCGGGCGGCGATCCGAACGGGTAGCTCGGCCGCCCACTCCTCGGTGAGGGCGCGGACCCCGGACTTGCCGGCCAGCAGGCCCTCCCAGAAAGCGGCGGCGTCGCCGCCCAGCGGCGTGAAGGCGCCGATACCCGTGACGACCACGGTGCGGTTTTCAGCAGTCACTGGTTTCTTCTTCTCTCACATCTGCGGGGAGGGTCAAAGGACCGGAGGGGGAGGGGTCCGGCCGGGGCGCGGCGGGCGCGCCCCGGCCGGGGCCTGGCGCCGGGTCAGGCGTTGGCGACGATGAAGTCCACCGCGTCGCCGACGGTCTTGAGGTTCTTGACCTCGTCGTCCGGGATCTTCGCGCCGAAGCGCTCCTCGGCGGCCACGACGACCTCGACCATGGACAGCGAGTCGACGTCCAGGTCGTCGGTGAAGGACTTGTCGAGGGCGACGTCCTCGGTGGGGATGCCGGCGATCTCGTTCACGATCTCGGCGAGACCTTCGAGAACCTCTTCGCGGGTAGCCATGTCGGCTGCTCCTTCTCGGTGTTGACGGCGTGCGGCCCGGTGGACCGACGCGCTCTGGGGGTGTGACGGGGGAAAAACGCCTAGGGGAGCGTAACGACCGCGGCGGCGTAGACGAGACCCGCCCCGAAGCCGATGATCAGTGCCAGGTCGCCGCTCTTGGCCTCGCCGCGCTCCAGCATCCGCTCCATGGCGAGCGGAATGGACGCGGCGGAGGTGTTGCCGGTCTCCGCGATGTCGCGGGCCACCGGGACGTTCGGGGGCAGGTCCAGCTTCTTGACCATGGCGTCGATGATGCGCATGTTCGCCTGGTGCGGGATGAACGCGCCGAGCTGGTCGGCGGTGATCCCGGCGGCCTCCAGGGCCTGCTCGGCGACCTTCGCCATGTCGTACACCGCCCAGCGGAAGACCGTCTGGCCCTCCATCCGCAGGGCGGGCCACTTGGTCTCGTCACCGGCGCCGTTGACCGCGTCCGGCTTGGCGAACGCGGTGTCCCAGGCCTGGGTCTGCGAGATCACGTCGGCCTGCGAGCCGTCGGAGCCCCAGATCACCTTGCCGATGCCGGGGGTGTCGGACGGGCCGACGATCGCGGCGCCGGCGCCGTCGCCGAAGATGAAGGCGGTCGACCGGTCGGTGACGTCGGTCAGGTCGGACAGCCGCTCCACGCCGATCACCAGCACGTACTCGGCGCTGCCGCCGCGCACCATGCCGTCGGCCAGGCTCAGGCCGTAGCCGAAGCCCGCGCAGGCCGCCGAGATGTCGAACGCCGGGGCGGTGCCGCAGCCGAGCCGCTGGGCGATCTCGGTGGCGATCGCCGGGGTCTGCTTCAGGTGCGAGACGGTCGCCACGATGACGCCGCCGATCTGTTCCGGCCGGATCCCGGCCATCGCGACGGCCTTGCCGGCCGCCTGCACCGACATCTCGGCGACGGTCTCCTCCGGGCCGGCCCAGCGGCGCTCGGCGATCCCGGAGCGGGTGCGGATCCACTCGTCCGAGGAGTCGATCCAGTTCAGCACCTCGGAGTTGGGGATCACCCGGGTCGGCCGGTAGCCGCCCACGCCGTGGATGCGGGAGAACCGGGCGCCGGTGGCCGGCTTGATGGTCGCGCTCATGCGGTCGCCTCCTGGCTGCCGTGCTCGGCCACGAGTGCGCGGGCCTTGTCGAGATCGGCGGGGGACTTCAGGGCCAGCGTGGCGACACCCTTGACGTTGCGCTTGACCAGGTTGGTGAGGGTTCCGGCGGGGGACAGCTCGATCACGGCGGTCGCGCCGAGCCGCTGCAGGGTCTCCATGCACAGGTCCCAGCGGACCGGGTGGGAGACCTGCGAGACCAGGCGGGCGAGCACCTCGGCGCCGGAGCCGACCACCTCGCCGTCCTGGTTCGAGAGGTACGCGAGGGCCGGGTCGGCGACCGCGAGGGACGGCGCCAGCTTCTCCAGCCGCGCCACGCCCGGGGCCATGTGCGCGGTGTGGAACGCGCCCGCGACCTTCAGCGGGATCAGCCGCGCGCCGGCCGGCGGGTCCGCCTTCAGCGCGTCCAGCTGCTCCAGCGTGCCGGCCGCGACCAGCTGGCCGCCGCCGTTGTTGTTGGCCGGGGTCACGCCGTGCTCGGCGAGCTTCGCGAGCACCGCCTCCGGGTCGCCGCCGAGCACCGCGGTCATGCCGGTCGCGGTCGCCGCGGCGGCCTCCGCCATGCCCAGGCTGCGCTCGCGGACGAAGCCCAGCGCGTCCTGCTCGGACAGCACGCCGGCCAGCGCCGCGGCGGTGATCTCGCCGACGCTGTGGCCGGCCACCGCGCCGACCGTGCCCGCCAGGCCCTGCGGGAACAGGGCGGCGGCGGTCACCAGGCCGGCGGCCACCAGCAGCGGCTGGGCGACGGCGGTGTCCCGGATCTCCTCCTCGGAGGCCTCGGTGCCGGCGTGCACCAGGTCGAGGCCGGCCGTCGCCGACCACCGGCGGAGCCGGTCGGCGGCGCCGTCCAGTTCGAGCCAGGGGTTGAGGAAGCCGGGAGTCTGGGCACCCTGTCCAGGGGCGACGATAACGAGCACGGTTCAACCCTCTCTCGCCGGACGCCCGGGGGCGGGTAGGCGACGATGACGAAGAAAAGCACGTCGGCTTGTGGATTCCCTACAGTCCGGTCAGGTCTGATCGGACCCGGAGCCGAGACGCCCCAGAGCAAGGGCGATGCGCAGGGTGAAGGCCGAACGCACGTCCGACGGAGCATAGCCGGTGACGTCTGTCACACGACGCAGCCGGTAGCGCACGGTGTTCGGGTGAACGAAGAGCATCCGGGCGGCACCCTCCAGCGAGGACGCCTGCTCCAGGTAGACGCTCAGCGTCTCCAGCAGCGCCGAACCGGCCTCCTCCAGGGGTGTGTAGATCTCCTCCACCAACTGACGGCGCGCCACTTCGTCGCCCGCCAGCGCCCGTTCCGGCAGCAGGTCGTCGGCCAGCACCGGGCGGGGCGCGTCCGGCCAGGCCGCGCACGCCTTCAGGCCCTGCGCGGCGGCGTGCGCCGAACGCGTCGCCGACAGCAGGTCGCCGACCGTCGGACCGACCACCACCGGACCCGGCGCGAACTGCCCGATCAGCGCCCGGGCCGCGTGCACCGGCTCCTTGTCGCCGCCGACCACCACCACCAGCCGGCGGCCCAGCACCCCCGTCAGCACGTGCAGCTTGGCGTACCGGGCCGCGCGCCGGATCGCCTCCACCACCAGCTCGCTGTCCCCGTCCGGGGCGCTGCCCATCACCACCCGCACCTGGCTGGGCTGCCCCCAGCCGAGCGCCGCCGCCCGCGACAGCACGCCCTCGTCGGCGTCGCCGGACAGCAGCGAGTTCACCACCAGCGCCTCCAGCCGGGCGTCCCAGGCGCCGCGCGCCTCGGCGGCCTGCGCGTACACCTGGGCGGTGGCGAAGGCGATCTCCCGGGCGTAGACCAGCACCGACTCGCGCATGCCCGCCTCGTCGCCGGGCGCGGCCACCTCCTCGATGGCCTCCTCCATCACCTCGATGGTGGTGCGGATCAGCTCCACGGTCTGCCGCAGCGTGATCGCCCGGGTCAGCTCGCGCGGGGCGGTGCCGAACACGTCCGTGGAGATCGCCTGCGGCGCCTCCGGGTGCCGGTACCACTCGGTGAACGCCGCGATGCCCGCCTGCGCGACCAGGCCGATCCACGAGCGGTGCTCCGGCGGCATCCGCCGGTACCAGGCCAGCTGGTCGTCCATCCGGGCGATCGCCGCGGACGCCAGCTTGCCCGCCGACTTCTCCAGCCGCTTCAGGGTCGCCGCCCGCAGCTCCGCCCGCTCGGCGGCGAACCGCCGCTCCTCGGCCGTCATCCGCCCCCGGCCCGGCACCCCCGCGGGGCGGTTCGCCGCGGCCGGGCGCTTGGCGGGCTTCTTCTCCGCGGGCTTCTCCGCGGGCCGCTCGGGAGCGGGGCGCGCGTCGGACGTCCGGTCGGAGGGCTTGTCGGGTTTCGCTGAGGCGGCTGGCACGGCACTAGCCTGCCTCACGCCGGAGGGTGCTCGTGCACACCCGGCCCGATGTCGACCGGTGGCACCCGTCACACCGGCTACCGTGGTGCCCGTGAGCGTGGAACTTCCGCCCCCCGGCGGGCAGGCGTACGAACCCGTCGAACCGGTGTCCGGACCGGGCCGCAAGGAGCGCGGCCGCGCCGACCTCCGGCGCGCCGCCGAACGCTACCTGTCGGAACCCGCCGAAGGCGTCACCACCCGGCACGCCTTCTCCTTCGCCGGCCACTACGACCCGAGGAACACCTCCTTCGGCGCGCTGCTCGCCTGCAACGAGGAGACCCTCGCCCCCGGCGCCGGCTACCAGGCGCACCGGCACAGCGAGACCGAGATCGTCACCTGGGTGCTCTCCGGCGCCCTCGCCCACCGCGACGACGCCGGCCACGCGAGCGTGGTGCGGCCCGGCACGGTGCAGGTGCAGTCCACCGGCACCGGCATCAGCCACACCGAGCGCAACCCCGGCGGGGCCACCGAACCGGTGCGCTTCGTCCAGATGTGGCTGCAGCCCGACGCGTACGGCGCCCCGCCCGGCTTCGGCCTGCGGGCCGTCCCCGACGGCGACGGGCTGCACCTGCTCGCCTCCGGGCGGGACGAGGACGCGGACCGGGCGCTGCGGCTGCGCCGGAGCGACGCGGCGCTCTGGCTGGTCCGGGCCCCCGCGTGGATGCCGCTGCCCGAGCTGCCCGCCGCGCCCTTCCGCTACGCGCACGTCGTCGCCGGATCGGTCGGCTACCGCACCGTCCCCGGCCCGCAGGGCGGCGGGCGGTCGGCCGGCCCGGGCGACTCGGTCCGGATCACCGGCGACGCGTTCGCGGACCCGACGGCGGGGGCGGACGGCGTCGAACTGCTGCTCTGGGAGATGCGCACGCCGGTGCGGTTCGGCTGAGCCGGTCCCGGCGGCGCGCCGGGCGTCAGGCCCGTTCGGCGAGGACCGCGTCGCCCAGGCGGGGCCAGGCCTCCGCCGCCCAGGGGCCGAAGTCCCGGTCGGTGAGGGCGAGGCAGGCGAGGTCGGCGGCGGGGTCGACCCAGAGGAAGGTGCCGGACTGGCCGAAGTGGCCGAAGGTGCCGGGGGAGTTGGCGGTGCCGGTCCAGTGCGGGGCCTTGTGGTCGCGGATCTCGAAGCCCAGGCCCCAGTCGTTGGGGCGGCGGTGGCCGAAGCCGGGCAGCACGCCGCTGGTGCCGGGGAAGGCCACCTCGCGGGTCGCGGCGCGCACGGTGGCCGGGTCGAGCAGCTTGGGGGACTGCAGTTCGGCGGCGAAGCGGACCAGGTCGGCGACGGTGGACAGGCCGCCCGCGCCGGCCGGCGTGCGGTGCGCGGTGTTGATCAGGGTGGCGTGCATGCCGAGCGGCTGGAAGACGGCCTCGGCGGCGTACCGGGCGAACGGGATGCCGGAGGCGTCCTCCAGGGCGGCCGCCAGCACGTCGAAGCCGGCGTTGGAGTAGAGCCGCCGGTTGCCGGGTTCGGCCATCACCCGGTGCTCGTCGAAGGCCAGGCCCGAGGTGTGCGCCAGCAGGTGCCGGACGGTGGAGCCGGGCGGCCCGGCCGGGTCGTCGAGCTCGAAGACGCCCTCCTCGACGGCGATCAGCACGGCGTACGCGCTGAGCAGCTTGGTCACCGAGGCCAGCGGGAACAGGTGGTCCTGCGGGCCGTGCGCGCCCAGCAGCGCGCCGTCGCTCCCGCGGACCACCGCCGCCGCGGCGTGGGGTACCGGCCAGTCCTCGATCATCCGCAAGCTCTGCATGGGCCGCACTCTACCCAGCCCGCCCCGGCCCGGGCGGGCGCGTGGCGTGCCAGGCTTGCTTCGAGCGCACTCCAAGTCGGTAGCGTCGTCGGTGTCGTCGAGACAGGAGACCGGAACCATGGCAGAGCCCGCGGAACAGGTGCCGGCGTGCGAGGAGGCGTTCCGGCACCCCACCGCCGCACCGGACCTGACGCCCCGGCACAGCATCGGCGAGGTCTCCGCGATCAGCGGGCTGACCGCGCACACGCTGCGCTGGTACGAGCGGATCGGCCTGCTGGAGCCGGTCGACCGCTCGCACGCCGGGCAGCGCCGCTACAGCGACGCCGACCTGGCCCGGCTGGCGTTCCTGACCAAGCTGCGGCTGACCGGCATGCCGGTGGCCGACATGGTCCGGTACGTCGACCTGCTCCGGGCCGGGGACGGCACCCGCACCGAGCGGCGCGACCTGCTGGTCGCGCACCGCACCGAGGTGCGCCAGCGGATCGCCGACCTGCACGCCACGCTCGCCGCGATCGACCGGAAGATCGACCACTACGACGGGCTGGACGCCCGGCTCCCCGACGGCGGGACGCCAGTGGACCACACCGCACAGGACAGGAAGAGCGCATGAGCAGCGACAACACCATCGAGACCACCCGGCTCGGCGGCCACGGCCCGGTCGTGGGCGTGCAGGGCCTGGGCTGCATGGGGATGAGCGAGTTCTACGGCCCGACCGACACCGACGAGGCGCTGGCCACCCTGGAGCGGGCGCTCGAACTGGGCGTGACCCTGTTCGACACCGCCGACATCTACGGCTCCGGCGCCAACGAGGAGCTGATCGGCCCGTTCGTCCGGGCGCACCGCGAACAGGTCGTGCTGGCCACCAAGTTCGCCATCGAGCGGCGCGCCGACGACCCCGCCTACCGGGGCATCAACAACGACCCGGCGTACGTCCGGCAGGCGGTCGACGCCTCGCTGCGCCGCCTCGGCGTCGACGTGATCGACCTCTACTACATGCACCGCCGCGACCCGCGGGTCCCGCTGGCCGAGTCGGTCGGCGCGATGGCCGAGCTGGTCGAGGCCGGGAAGGTGCGGTACCTCGGCCTGTCCGAGGTGACCGGCCCGGAGCTGCGGGAGGCGCACGCCGTGCACCCGATCACCGCGCTGCAGTCCGAGTGGTCGATCTTCGCCCGCAGCGTGGAGCGCAGCGCCGTCCCGGCGGCGGCCGAGCTGGGCGTCGCGCTGGTGCCGTACTCGCCGCTCGGCCGGGGCTTCCTGACCGGGGCGTTCGCCGACGCCGGGCAGCTGGACGCGAACGACTTCCGCCGCCACCTGCCGCAGTTCACCGGCCCGAACGCGGCCGGGAACGCCGAACTGGTCGCCCCGATCCGGGCGATCGCCGAACGCCGCGGCGCCACCGCCGCGCAGGTCGCGCTGGCCTGGCTGGGGCAGCGCGCCGAGGCGCACGGCCTGACCGCGGTGGTGCCGATCCCCGGCACCCGCAAGCGGAGCCGGCTGGAGGAGAACCTGGGCGCGACCCGGCTGGTGCTCGACAAGGAGGAGCTGGCCGAGCTGGAGCCGATCGCGGCCCGGGTCTCCGGCGGCCGCTACGCCGACATGAGCGCGACCTCCGACGCCCGCGAGGTCTGAGCGGGGCGGGGCGGTCCGGCCGGGCGGTCCTAGCCCTGGGTCTCGGACGGGCCGGTGACGTCCCCGTAGTGGCCGAGCGCGATCGCGGCGAAGTTGTGCCGGCTCGCGGTGCCCTCGGCCAGGTAGCCGGTGTGGCCGCTGGCGCCCAGTGAGGAGATCGACATCGCGCCGAACGCGTGGGTGGTCGGGTCGGCACCGTGCCCGAGACCGCCGACCTCCAGGTAGGGGACGTTGCCGATCCAGTCGTTCGGGTTCCGGGCCGCCCACACCTGGACGCCGGTGCCCAGCTCGGCCGCCGAGTCGACGCCCATCCCGGGGCTGCCGAACGCCACCACGTCGGTGGGCTGCGCCTCGTGCAGCCCCGGGGCGGCGGTGCCGCACACCACCGAGCCGTACGAGTGGCAGAGCAGGGCGGGCGGCGCGTCCGGGTGGCTGGTCTGCTTCAGGCCGGCCAGCAGCCGGGCCAGCCGGGGCGCGGCCGCGGCGGCGAGCCGGGCGGTGACCGCGTCCGGGCCGAGGCCCTGCGGGGTGACGTAGCCGGTCCAGGCGACCACCGCGGTGCGGGTGCCGGGGGACTGCGCCCGCTCCTCGGCGTACAGCGCGCGGGCCATGCCGGCGGGGGAGCGCAGCGGGTCGGCGGTCTGGTCGAAGTGGCCCAGGTCGGCGTCGGAGCCCGGGACCAGGACGGCGATCCGCTCGGCGGCCGACAGGTCGCCCCAGACCTCGGTGACCAGGCCCCGGCCGCGCGGGTCGAAGGCGAGCACCTGCCGGCCCGGCGCGAGCAGCCGGTCCGAGTCGTTGGCCCGGGAGGCGGCCAGCGCGCGGGCGGTGGGGTCCAGCGCGGTGTCCGCGGCGCGCTGCCGGGCGCGGTCCCGCTCGTCGGCGATCGCGACCCGGTTGGCCCGGTAGCGGACGTCCACCGGGGCGCCGTCCAGGTTGCCGACCACCAGCGGGTACGCGGCGATCAGCCGGGTCAGCTCGGTGGGCTTCAGCGCGGCGAAGAACGCGGCGACGGCGGCCGGGTCGGCGGTGGCCGGGTCGGGCAGGGTGTGGCCGAAGCTCCGGTCGGCGACCCAGGCGGTGCTGCCCGCGGGCGGCGTGGTGATCGCCAACTGCTCGTTGGAGGCGGCCGCTTGGGCGGCGGCGGCACCCGCGTCCACCAGGGCGGCGCAGCCGGCGAAGACGCCGATCAGGATCCGCTTGACCCGCCTGCGGTGCATGGCGTCCACTCCCTCGGGCCGGTACATCGCGGCGGGACGGGCCCGACGGTGCTGTGACTGCCAACTACTAGTCAGCCAGAGTAGAGGGCACCCGACCCGCCGGGCAGGGAGTAAACGGTGTTCCGCGTCACATTCGCCCGGACGCTACCCGCCGTGCCCCTCCACCACCCGTTTCGGGGCGACCGAGCGCCAGGCGTCGGTCAGCAGCTCGCCCAGTTCCGCCCCCTCCAGGCCGGCCAGCCGGACCCGGACCCAGCCGAACCGGCCAGTGTACGGCGCCACCGAGAACACCCCGGGCGCGGCGGCCACCAGCTCGGCCTGCTCCGCCGGGGCGGCCTTCACCGTCGCCTCGCCGGTCTCCGGGCGGCCCATCGCGAAGATCTTCCGGCCGACCCGGAACGTCACCTGCTCCCAGGTCTCCTCCTGGTGGGCCCCCGGCAGTGCCAGGGCGAGTGCGGTCAGTTCGTCGAAGGTCGCCACGGCGGCCAGCGTACGTCCCGCCGCCGACAGCGGCCCCCGCCGACGGCCGGGCTCAGACCGCGCCCAGCGCGTACACCGCGAACAGCGCCGCGCCCGCGCCCGCCACCGCCCGCCAGGCCCGGGACGGCCACGGGGCGTCGAAGCGCCGGGCCCACCGGCCGACCAGCGCCAGCACCGCGCCGAACACCGGCAGCCAGGCCAGCCGGGCCAGCGCCCAGGCGCCCGACTCCGGGGCGGTGGTCAGGCCGGGCAGCGCGCCGAGGTGCGAACCGGCCAGCGCGGTCAGGAACATCGCGCTCTGGTGCCAGCAGAAGATCGTCATCGCGCCCAGGTTGACCACCACCACCGGCAGCCACAGCAGCGGCCGCCGCAGCGCCCGGCCGAGCCGGTCCTTCAGCAGCACCGCGATCCCGGCCTGCGTCGACGCCAGGGCCAGCACCAGCACGGACGGCGGGTGCGAGTTGGTGCGGGCCGCGCCCGGCACGCCGACCATGCTCGCCGGGTAGTGGAACACCAGCAGCAGCACCGCGAACAGCGCCGCCCCGCCGAGCGCCAGCAGCTTCGCCCCGGCCCGGGTCAGCCGGCCGTGCGCCCAGTCCACGCCCAGCTGGTAGGCGAACAGCCAGCCCGGCAGCAGGTTCAGCAGGCTCAGCCAGCCCGGCATCGAACCGCCCCACGGCCCGTACCGCAGGAAGTCCACCGCCGCGACCGCCGCCAGCAGCCCCGACGACCCCCAACCCCTGGTCAGCGCACCGAACTTGACGCACAGCGGGGTCAGCGCGGTCAGCACCAGGTACATCGCGATGTACCAGAGCGGCTGCACCATCAGCACCGCGCCGGTGCGCACCGTCGCGTCCGGCACGCCCAGCGCGTGCAGCAGCGGCACCAGCGCCGCCCACACCGCGGCCACCCCCAGCACCGGGCGCACCAGCCGCAGCACCCGGCCGCGCAGCCACCGCCCGGTCGGCACGCCGCGCTCGGCGGCCCGGCGCAGCGACAGCGCCGAGGCCCGGCCGCCGACCAGGAAGAACACCCCCAGCATCTGCAGCACCCAGCTCAGCGGCGCCAGGGACGGCATCGCGCCCAGCGGGCTGGCGTTGCGCAGCACGCCGCCGGCGGCGTCGAAGCCGCCGAGCATCCAGTGGCCGAGCGGGACGGACAGCAGGGCGACGGCGCGCAGCCCGTCCAGGGCGCGGTCGCGGGTGGCGGGGGTCTTGGCGTCGATCGCCGCCGCGGTGCGGCGGAGCGTGGTCAGAGCGGTCATCGTGGCGTCTCCTCGGACGGTTGACGGCGCGCCGGACGCGCCGGGCACGCCGGGCACGCCGGGCACGTGGGGTGCGTCGGGTGCGTGGGCGGGTCAGGCGCGGGTGGTGAGGGCGAGGGCGGCGAGGGCCGCGAGGGAGGCCGAACCGGGCGCGAAGTAGCCGGTGTGGCCGTGCGAGCCGGCGGACGGCAGCAGCCGGGCGCCGAAGCCGCCCGAGGTCGGGTCGGCACCGTGGCCGAACCCGAGCAGCGAGACGTTCGGCACGTCGCCGATCCAGTCCTCGGCGTTGCGGCTCACCGCCCACACCGGCACCCGCAGCTGGTCCGCCCGCTCCAGCCCCATCCCGGGCGAGGCCACCGCCACCACCCCGGCCACCGCGGCCGGGTCCGGCGCCGAGCGCCCGCAGACCACCGACCCGTACGAGTGGCAGACCAGCTCCACCGGCCCGGTCACCGGCGCCAGCCCCTCCACCAGCCGGGCCAGCCGCTTCGCGCCGGCCTCGGCCAGTTCCTCGCGGGCCGCGTCCACCCCGAGGCCGACCGGCGTGGTGTAACCGGTCCACGCGACCACCGCGACCCGCCCGCCGCTCGCCGCGCGCAGGGCGCGGGCCATCCCGGCGAGGGTGTCGTAGCCGGCCGCCGAGGGCCGGTCGTAGCTCGCCAGGTCGGTGTCCGAGCCCGGCACCAGGACGACGGTGCGGCCGCCGCCCGCCAGGTCGCCGAAGACCTCGGCGACCTGGCCCCGGCCGCGCGGGTCGAAGGCCAGCAGCCGGCGCTGCGCCAGCCCGTCGTACCGGTCGGCCCGCGCGGCGGCCCCGGCGCGCTCGGCGGCCGGGAGCCCGGCGTCGGCGGCCCGGGCCCGCTGCCGGTCGCGCTCCTCGGCGACGGCCAGCGCGTTGGCCCGCAGGCGCAGCGCGACCGGGGCGCCGTCCAGGTTGCCGACCACCTGCGGGTGGCGCACCGCGAGCGCCTCGCGCCGGGCGGCCGGCAGGCCGGCGAAGAACGCGGCCACCTCGGCCGGCCCGGCCCTCGCCGGATCGGGCAGCGGCACCCCCAGCGTGGTGTCGGCGGCCCACGCCACCGCACCCGGCGGCGGCCCCGTCAGCGGCGTCTGCGCGTCCGCCGACGCCCACGACCCCGCCCCCAGCACCGCGGCCAGCACCAACCCGGCCACGGCCGTTCCCCGACGCAGGCGCGACAGCATCCCGGTCCTCCTTCCGTTCCGTCCGTTCGGCAACGGGAGGAAGGTAGGAGGGCGACGCCCGGGCGGGCGTCACACCGCGGAGCCAACAGCGGTGTCATACCGGGGGGTCACCCGGGGGACGGACGCTACCGCTCGCCGGGCTGGACCAGGCCGCTCTCGTAGGCGAGGACGACGGCCTGGGCGCGGTCGCGGAGGTCGAGCTTGGCGAGGATGCGGCCGATGTGGGTCTTGACGGTCTGCTCGGCGAGCACCAGCCGGGCGGCGATCTCCTGGTTGGACAGGCCGCGGGCGATCAGTTCGAGGACCTCGGTCTCGCGCGGGGTCAGTCCGTTCAGCCGCAGCCGCGGGTCGCGGCGCGGCGCGGGGCGGTTGCGGGCGAAGTCGGCGATCAGCCGGCGGGTCACGGACGGGGCGAGCAGCGCGTCGCCGGCCGCGACCACCCGGACGGCGGCGATCAGGTCGGCGGGCGGGGCGTCCTTGAGCAGGAAGCCGCTGGCGCCGGCCCGCAGCGCCTCGTACACGTAGTCGTCGACGTCGAAGGTGGTGAGCATCAGGACGCGCGGCCGGTGGACCGTGCCGGGCGGCGGGTCGAGCAGACGGCGGGCGGCCTCCAGGCCGTCCATCTCGGGCATCCGGACGTCCATCAGGACCACGTCGGGGTGGGTGCGGCCGCTGGCCTCGACCGCCTGCCTGCCGTCGGCCGCGTCGCCGACCACGTCGATGTCGCTCTGGGCGTTGAGCAGGGCGGCGAAGCCGGCCCGGACCATCGCCTGGTCGTCGACGATGAGGACGCGGATGGTCATGCGGTGCTCTCCCCTGACTCCGGGCCCGGCCCGGTGCCGTCCAGCGGCAGGACGGCGGTCACCAGGTAGCCGCCGTCGGCGGTCGGACCGGTGTCCAGGGTGCCAGCCAGCAGGCGGACGCGCTCGCGCATTCCGACCAGCCCCTGCCCGGTGCCGCCGGAGGTCTCCACGGCGGCGGCCCGGCCGGGCGGCGGGTCGTTGCGGACGGTCAGCACCAGCGCGCCGTCCGCCGCGGCCAGCCGCACCCCGGCGGTGGCGCCCGGGGCGTGCCGGACGACGTTGGCCAGCGCCTCCTGGACGATCCGGTACGCGGACAGGCCGACCGCCTCGGGCACCGGGCCGAGCGCCGACACCGCCTCCTCGACGGCGAGTTCGGCCCGCACCCCGGCCTGCCCGACGGTGGCCAGCAGCTTCGGCAGGTCGTCCAGGCCCGGCTGCGGCGCCTTGTCGGCGGCCGCGTCGGCGGCCCGCAGCACCCCCAGCAGGCGGCGCATCTCGGCCAGCGAGCCGCGGGCGGCGGCCGCGATCTGCCCGAACTCCTCGACGGCGGCCGGTGGCAGGCCCTCGATCCGGTACGGGGCGCTGTCGGCCTGCACGGTGATCACCGACATGTGGTGGGCGACCACGTCGTGCAGCTCGCGGGCGATCCGGGCGCGCTCCTCCAGCAGGGTGCGCCGGGCCCGCTCGGTCTCCGAGATCTGCTCCTGCTCGGCCAGCAGCCGCTTGGCCTCGCCGCGCCCGCGCAGGCTCCAGCCGAGCAGCAGCAGCACGCCGGACAGCGCGGCGGCGACCACCGAGGAGCCGTCGAAGTGCGCGTTGAAGACCGTCCAGCTCAGGCTGCAGCCGACGAAGGTGACCACCCAGACCGCGAGCAGGGTGCGGCCGCGCTCCCGGATCGCCAGGAAGACCATCAGGAAGAGGTACGCCAGCAGCGTGGTGACCGGCCACGGCCAGGGCTGCTCGGCGGCGGCGCCGTGCGTGGCGACCGCGCCGACCAGCACCGACGGCGCCACCAGCTGCCAGGCGAGCAGCGGCCGGGTCAGCGCCAGCGGCAGCGCGCCCGCCTGCACCACGGCGAGCGCGGTGGCGAGCCCCGGGTCCACCCCGTAGAAGCGCTGCAGCGTGACGACGCCGGTGGGCAGCAGCGAGCCGGTCATCGCCAGTACCAGCCCGTAGGGCAGCAGCCGGATCCAGGGCCGGCGGGCCGTCGACAGCGGCGGGCGGTGGTCGCCGAGCGGTTCGGTGAGAGCGCGCAGGAATTCGGTCCAGGGGTTCACCGGGCCGAGGGTAGGTCGCCGGCCCGGCGGGTGTCCTCATACCCCGGTAGCGCGTCCGGGGGCTACCGGAGTAGGGGGCGGCGCCAGGAGCCGGCCAGGGCCGGGCCGAGCTGGTCGAAGTGGCGCTCGATCAGGTCGAGCATGCCGGTCATCGAGTGCCCGTCGGCGGCCGGGCTGGCCGCGTAGGAGAGGTGCGAGATCCGCACCACGGTGCCGAAGACGGCGGCCAGCAGGCGGGGGCGGAGGTCGACCTCCGGGTCGAGGCCCTCGCGCTCGGCCAGGACCCGGGCGACCTCGGCCTCCTGCTGGAGGGAGTGCCGCAGGTGGGCGGCGAGCAGCGTCGGGGTGGACTCGATCAGCTCGAACAGCTCCAGCGCGGCCGGGCCGGTGCCCTCGCCGCGGTCGACGGACTGCCAGACCTCCCGGACGGCGCCGCGCATCGCCTCCAGCGGGTTCTCCGCGGCCGGGCGGTCCCGCAGGAAGCCCAGGAAGGCCTCCTCGGCGTCGGCCAGCACCGCGAGGGCGACCTCCTCCTTGTTGGCGAAGTACCGGAAGAAGGTGCGCTGGGAGACCTCCACCTCGGACGCGATCTCGTCCACCGTGGTGCGCCCGTAGCCGTGGCAGAGGAACAGCCGGTGCGCGGCGTCGACCAGGGCGTCCCGGGTGCGCCGCTTCTTGCGTTCCCGCAGGCCGACGGGCTGCGGGTCGGCGGCGGTGGTGGGGGTGGCCATGGAGCCAACGATAGCGCCGTGATCGGCAACTGGCACCAGGTGACAGGAGTCACCCTTTGTCGAATGTCAGTAGCTGCCATAATGTTCCGCGGTGGCGGTGCCCGCCCGTCCCGGAGCCCGTGGAGGGGCGCACCTCCCGCCCCCCGGGGGGCCGGGAGGGAGTGAGGGCCGGACGCCGCCGTTCACGTTCCCAGCGCTCCCAGCGGTCCCAGCGACACCACACGAACGGGGAAGTCCCGAGACATGAGCCAGTCCGTAGTACTCGACAAGGAAGCGGTTCCGACCGCGGGCGGCCGACTCCGGGGACACCCCTGGCTGACGCTGCTCACCGTCGCCGTCGGCGTCATGATGGTCGCCCTCGACGGCACCGTGGTCGCGATCGCCAACCCGGCCATCGCCAAGGACCTGAACGCCAGCCCGTCCGACATCCAGTGGGTCACCTCCGGCTACCTGCTGGCCCTGGCCGTCTTCCTGATCACCGCCGGCAAGATCGGTGACCGGTTCGGCCACAAGAGCACCTTCCTGGTCGGCGCGGTCGGCTTCGCCGCCACCTCCGCCGCGATCGCCTTCGCCGGCTCGATCCAGCAGGTGATCCTCTTCCGCGTGCTGCAGGGCCTGTTCGGCGCGCTGCTGCAGCCCGCCGCGCTCGGCCTGCTGCGCGGGGCCTTCCCCGCCGACCGGCTCAACATGGCGATCGGCATCTGGGGCGGCGTCATCGGCGCCTCCACCGCGGCCGGCCCGATCGTCGGCGGCCTGCTGGTCGAGCACGTCAACTGGGAGTCGGTGTTCTACATCAACATCCCGGTCGGCGTCATCGCCCTCGTCCTGGGCCTGCTGGTGCTCAAGGACGTCCGGGCCGAGAACGCCGCCAAGTCCTTCGACGTCCCCGGCATCGTGCTGCTCTCCGGCGCGATGTTCATGCTGGTCTGGGGCATCATCAAGGCCCCGAGCTGGGGCTGGGGCGACCCGCTCACCCTGCTCTTCCTCGGCGGCGCGCTGCTCGCCCTGGCGCTCTTCGCGGTCTGGCAGAACTACGCCAGGGAACCGCTGATCCCGCTGTCGCTGTTCCGCTCGGTGCCGCTCTCGGCCGGCACCCTGCTGATGGTCCTGATGGCCTTCGCCTTCTTCGGCGGCGTCTTCTTCGTCACCTTCTACCTGCAGAACGTGCACGGGATGGCCCCGGTCGACGCCGGCGTCCACCTGCTGCCGATGACCGGCATGATGATCGTCGGCGCGCCGGTGGCCGGCTTCCTGATCGGCAAGGTCGGCCCGCGGATCCCGATCGTCGGCGGCATGCTGCTCACCACCGCCGCGATGATCGGCATGTCCACCCTGGACGTCGACTCCGGCAACGGCGTCATGTCGCTCTGGTTCCTGCTGATGGGCCTGGGCCTCAGCCCGGTCATGGTCGGCGCCACCGACGTCATCGTCGGCAACGCCCCGCTGGAGCTGTCCGGCGTGGCCGGCGGCCTCCAGCAGGCCGCGATGCAGGTCGGCGGCAGCCTCGGCACCGCCGTCCTCGGCGCGGTGATGGCCTCCAAGGTCACCAGCGAACTGCCCGGCAAGTGGGCCGCCACCGGCGCCCCCTTCCCGACCGGCGAACAGGGCGAACTGCTCAAGCAGGGCGCGCAGCTCGGCATCGCCCCGCAGGCGGCCGACCTCGGCCCGACCGCCACGCCGGAGTTCGCCCGCGGCGTCGCCGACGCCGTGCACTCCTCGTTCGTCAGCGGCATGGGCGTGGCCTTCGTGGTCGCCGCGGTCGTCGCCCTGGCGGCGGCGGGCCTGGGCCTGCTCACCCGCCGCGGCGTGAACGAGAGCGGACCCTCGGTCCACATCTGACACGACGCACCGCTCGCGGATCCGCCCGGGGAGGAGAACCCTCCGCCCCGGGCGGATCCCGTTCTCCGTCCGCGGGAGCCGCGCGGGCGGCCGCGGACAAGCGGAAAGGCCCGCCCGGGGAGGGAAATTCCCTCCCCGGGCGGGCCTTTCGCCGGAGGCCGGTGCTCAGGCGTCGCCGCCCGCGGCGCCGGGGTCGGCCGCCGCCACGTCGAGCAGCTGGTAGCGGTCGATCGCGTCCTTCAGGGCCGAGCGGTCGATCTTGCCCTGCTTGGCCAGCTCGGTGAGGGTGGCCAGGACGATCGACTGCGCGTCGATGTGGAAGAAGCGACGGGCCGCGCCGCGGGTGTCGGCGAAGCCGAAGCCGTCGGCGCCCAGCGACTGGTACTGGCCGGGGACCCAGCGGGCGATCTGGTCCGGGACGGCGCGCATCCAGTCGGAGACGGCCACGAACGGACCCTCGGCCCCGGAGAGCTTGGTGGTCACGTACGGGACGCGCTGCGGCTCCTCCGGGTGCAGCAGGTTGAACTCCTCCGCCTCGACGGCGTCGCGGCGCAGCTCGTTCCAGGAGGTCGCCGACCAGACGTCCGCCTTGACGTTCCACTCCTCGGCGAGGATCCGCTGCGCCTCCAGGGCCCACGGCACCGCCACGCCGGAGGCGAGGAGCTGCGCGGGGATCTGGCCGGCGGTGCCGTCCGAGAGCTTGTAGAGGCCCTTGCGGATGCCGTCGGCGTCGACGTTCTCCGGCTCGGCGGGCATCTTGATCGGCTCGTTGTAGACGGTGATGTAGTAGAAGACGTCCTCGCCGTGCGGGTGCTCGGCGGAGGAGCCGTACATCCGGCGCAGGCCGTCCTGCATGATGTGGGCGATCTCGTACCCGTAGGCGGGGTCGTAGGCGACCACGCCGGGGTTGGTGGAGGCCAGCAGCTGCGAGTGGCCGTCGGCGTGCTGCAGGCCCTCGCCGGTCAGCGTGGTGCGGCCGGCGGTGGCGCCGATCACGAAGCCGCGGGCCAGCTGGTCGGCCATCTGCCAGAACTGGTCGCCGGTGCGCTGGAACCCGAACATCGAGTAGAAGACGTACACCGGGATCAGCGGCTCGCCGTGCGTCGCGTACGAGGAGCCGGCCGCGATCAGCGAGGCGGTGCAGCCGGCCTCGGAGATGCCGTCGTGCAGCATCTGGCCGGACGGGGACTCCTTGTACGCCAGCAGCAGCTCGCGGTCGACCGACTCGTAGGTCTGGCCGAGCGGGTTGTAGATCTTGGCGGACGGGAACAGCGAGTCCATGCCGAAGGTGCGGTACTCGTCGGGCGCGATCGGCACGAAGCGGTTGCCGATGCCCTTGTCGCGCATCAGGTCCTTGAGCACCCGGACGAACGCCATGGTGGTGGCGATGGTCTGGTTGCCGGAGCCCTTCTTGACCGCCTTGTACGCGTCGTCGCCCGGCAGTTCGAGCTTGCGCGGGCGCACCTTGCGGGTGGGCACGTAGCCGCCGAGCTCCTCGCGGCGGTCGTGCATGTACTGGATCTCCTCCGAGTCGCGGCCCGGGTGGTAGTAGGGCGGGTAGCCCTCGTCGAGCTGCTTGTCGGTGATCGGCAGGTGCAGCCGGTCGCGGAAGCGCTTCAGGTCCTCGACCGTCAGCTTCTTCATCTGGTGGGTGGCGTTGCGGCCCTCGAAGTTGGGGCCCAGCGTCCAGCCCTTGACGGTCTGCGCCAGGATGACGGTCGGCTGGCCCTTGTGCTCGCGGGCGGCCTTGAACGCGGCGTAGACCTTGCGGTGGTCGTGGCCGCCGCGGCCCAGGTGCTGGATCTGGTGGTCGGTCATGTTCTCGACCATGGCGCGCAGGCGCAGGTCGCCGCCGAAGAAGTGCTCGCGGATGTACGCGCCGGTCTCGGTGGCGTAGGTCTGGAACTGGCCGTCCGGGGTGGTGTTCAGCTTGTTCACCAGGACGCCGTCGCGGTCCTGGGCCAGCAGCGGGTCCCAGCTGCGGTCCCAGACCAGCTTGATCACGTTCCAGCCGGCGCCGCGGAACTGCGACTCCAGCTCCTGGATGATCTTGCCGTTGCCGCGGACCGGGCCGTCCAGGCGCTGCAGGTTGCAGTTGACCACGAACGTCAGGTTGTCCAGGCCCTCGCGGGCGGCCAGCGAGAGCTGGCCGAGCGACTCGGGCTCGTCCATCTCGCCGTCGCCGAGGAAGGCGTACACCTGCGAGTCGGAGGTGTCCTTGATGCCCCGGTGCTCCAGGTAGCGGTTCATCCGGGCCTGGTAGATCGCGCCGAGCGGGCCGAGGCCCATCGAGACGGTCGGGAACTCCCAGAAGTCCGGCATCAGCCGAGGGTGCGGGTAGCTGGAGAGGCCGAACGGCGCCTTGGACTTCTCCTGCCGGAACGCGTCGAGCTGCTGCTCGGTCAGTCGGTCCAGCAGGAAGGCGCGGGCGTAGATGCCGGGCGAGGCGTGGCCCTGGAAGAAGACCTGGTCGCCCGACTCGCCGTCGGCGTCCTTGCCGCGGAAGAAGTAGTTGAAGCCCACGTCGTACAGCGACGCGGAGGAGGCGAAGGTGGCGATGTGCCCGCCGACGCCGATGCCGGGACGCTGGGCGCGGGAGACCATGACGGCCGCGTTCCAGCGCGTAGCGTTCAGGATCTTGCGTTCGATCTCCTCGTTGCCGGGGAAGAACGGCTCGTCCTTGGTGGCGATGGTGTTGACGTAGTCCGTGCTGCGCATCTCGGGCACGGCCACGCGCTTCTCACGGGCGCGCTCGATCAGCCGCAGCATGAGGTAGCGGGCACGCTCGCGCCCCCGCTCGTCGATGGCAGCGTCAAGCGACTCCAGCCACTCCGCGGTCTCCTCGGGATCGAAGTCCGGGACCTGGCTCGGGAGGCCGCCAATGATGATCGGGTTGCGATCGGATCCGGAAGCCACGCTGTTCCTTCACTGTCGGTCGAAACTGAGTTGTCGCGCCGCCTCCATCGTGCTACCGCTTTCGGAGATCCGTCATCTCTACCGATCGGTAACCGTTCCGCCTGGTGGACGGGACGGTCAGGAGGTGGTTTGACCTTGGACCCGGGCGGACGATGGCGGCCGACCGGGATGAGGGCCAACAGGAGACTTTACGCCCGCACCCCGCCCCCACCCGAATGCCGTTCGCATCTCGGGCAGGCGTACGGGGGGTGAACGGGCCGCGGGCGGGTACGAGACGAAGCAACCTTGTCGGTACGGACAGGGACATATGGGTGTGTTCACCACCACAGTGGGCGGCGTGTCGCCCGGCGACACGTCAACCTTTGGGTGGGATCGGGGGTCGGGTACTTGCGCGAACCGCCGCTCCCGTGTGGACTACGGCCACAGCCCCGGCATGGACGCCGGGCCGAATACTGGAGGTTATTCCCGTGAGCGCGACCGCGGACCCCGCGGACAAGTCCAACCCGGCGCTTCGTCTCGGCTTCGAAGAGGGCCAGATCATCCAGGAGCTCGGGTACGACGAAGACAGTGACCAGCAGCTCCGCGAGGGGATCGAGGAGATCACTGGCACCGAACTCGTCGACGAGGACTACGACGACGTCGCCGACGGCGTCCTGCTGTGGCACCGCGACGAGGACGGGGATCTCACCGACTCCCTGGTCGACGCCTTGGAGTACCTGGCGGAGGGCGGCCTGATCTGGCTGCTCACCCCGAAGACCGGCCGAGACGGGCACGTCGAGGCGCACGAGATCGCCGACGCCGCGAAGACCGCCGGTCTGTCGCAGACCAGCTCGGTGGCGATCGCCAAGGACTGGGCGGGAACCCGCCTGGCCACCCCCAAGGCCTCGAAGGCCGGCAAGCGCTGACCTTCGGAGCACCACCCGTGGCGGGCCCCGCCGGCGAACGCGCCGGCGGGGCCCGTCCGCGTTCCGGGGCCCGCCGCACCGTGTTCACCCAGGGCGAACGGATCGCCCGGACGGGCGCGCGGGCTCACCCGGACGGTCGAACCGGGGGCCGCGGGTGGGAGGATCGTCCCGAGCGCACCACCGTCCACCACCGTTCAGGCAGGAAGGTCCTTCCATGACCGTCGAGATCGGCACCCAGGCCCCGGACTTCGAGCTCCGCAACCAGCACGGCGAGTCGGTCAGGCTGTCCGACTTCCGCGGCGAGAAGAACGTCGTCCTGGTCTTCTACCCGTTCGCCTTCACCGGCGTCTGCACCGGCGAGGTCTGCGAGATCCAGAAGGAGCTGCCGCGCCTGCAGAACGACGAGGTGCAGGTGCTCGCCGTCTCCAACGACTCGCCGTTCTCGCTGCGGGTCTTCGGTGACCAGCAGGGCCTGGAGTACCCGCTGCTGTCGGACTTCTGGCCGCACGGCGAGGTCTCCCGCGCGTACGGCGTCTTCAACGAGGAGAAGGGCTGCGCGGTCCGCGGCACCTTCGTCATCGACAAGGAGGGCGTGGTCCGCTGGAGCGTCGTGAACGGCCTGCCGGACGCCCGGGACACCCAGGAGTACCTGGCCGCCCTCGGCGCGCTCTGAGGCCCGCCCGGGCCCGGCCCGGGGCAGTCGGACCGGCCCGGCGGGGCGGAAGTCGCGCCGCGCCGGGCCGGTCGGCGCCGCGGGCCGGGAACCCGGCACTACGATCGGGCCGTTGACGGACCGGGAAATCGAACTTCTTGGAGGACCACGTGGGTGTCAGCCTGAGCAAGGGCGGCAATGTCTCGCTCACCAAGGAGGCGCCCGGCCTGACCGCCGTGGTCGTCGGCCTCGGCTGGGACGTGCGCACCACCACCGGCACGGACTTCGACCTGGACGCCAGCGCGCTGCTCTGCACCGAGCAGGGCAAGGTCCGCTCCGACGCCGACTTCATCTTCTTCAACAACCTGAAGAGCGCCGACGGCTCGGTCGAGCACACCGGCGACAACCTCACCGGCGAGGGCGAGGGCGACGACGAGCAGGTCAAGGTCGACCTGGCCAACGTCCCGGCCGAGATCACGAAGATCGTCTTCCCGGTGTCGATCTACGACGCGGAGAACCGGCAGCAGAGCTTCGGCCAGGTCCGCAACGCGTTCATCCGGGTGCTGAACCAGGCCGGCGGCGCCGAGATCGCCCGCTACGACCTCTCCGAGGACGCCTCGACCGAGACCGCGATGGTCTTCGGCGAGCTGTACCGCAACGGCGCCGAGTGGAAGTTCCGCGCCATCGGCCAGGGCTACGCCTCCGGCCTGCGCGGCATCGCCCAGGACTTCGGCGTCAACGTCTGACCGGTCGGCACGGCCCCGGCGGGGCGGCTCCGCGCGCGGGGCCGCCCTGTCCGTCGTCCTACTCCGGCGGGAGGGCCATCACCTGGTTGCCCTGGACGGCGATCAGCAGCTCCCCGTTGCCGGCCAGGTGCCAGGGCAGCTCGGCCCCCGCGTTGGTCTGGAAGACCCAGCGGACCTTGTGGCCCACCACGTCGACGGCGTAGACGCCGCGGTCCGCGGTCGGTACGAACAGGGTGTCCTTGACCAGCACCGGGTTGGTGTCCATCGACACCTCGCTGGGCAGCTCCAGGTGCCACAGCTCGGTGCCGTCGGCCGCGTCGAACGCCACCACCCGGGTCGGGGCGGTCGGGGTGTAGGTGGTGCCCTGGTAGGTCAGCGTCATGCCGCCGAGCACCGAGTACAGGACGTGGCCGCCGGCCGCGGGCGCCCCGTACCACATCCGGGTCGAGCGGTCCGAGGTCTTCGCCCAGACCTGCTTGCCGTCGGAGACCCGCACGCCCTGGACGCCGTTCGGTTCGGCCGAGCAGAACACCAGGCCGTCCTGCACCACCGGCTGGTACGCCGAGCGGGAGTTGGTGGTGGCGAACCAGGTCTGGGTGCCGTCGGCCAGCGACCGGGCGACCAGGTTCTCCTTGCTGTCGGTGTAGAGCAGGGCGTCCGGGGTGAGGACCGAGCTGACCGTGTAGTCGGCGGTCTGCTGCCGGTGCTGGTTCCACAGCATCGAGCCGTCCTTGCGGGACAGCGCCATGATGCCCTTCTCGGTCTTCGCGCCCGCGTCGGTGACGCCCTTGTCGTCCAGCTTCAGGTAGGCGCACATCGCGTACACGGCGCGGTCGTCGGCGTTCAGCACCGTGTCCGAGGCGATCTGCACGCCGTTCGGCTTCGCCGGCTCGGGACGGTACTTCCACAGCACGGTGCCGGTGGCGGCGTCCACCGTGATCAGGTCGGCGACGGTGCCGTAGCTGATCGTGCCGCCCGCGCAGGCCAGGTGGTAGGCCATCGCGTCCTTGGTGATCCACTTCTGCCTGCCGTCGGACAGGTCCACCGTGATCAGGTCGGCGTTGCCGATGTGCAGCAGGCCGGGGGAGAAGACCAGGCCGACGCTGCCGACGTTGCTCGCCTCGGTCCGGTACGTCCACAGCGGCGCGGGCGGCATGCCGGGGGCCCGGCTGGGGGCGGTGCCGGACGCGGCGGGGGTGACCGGGGTGCCGGTGCCGGTCGGCGGGGCGGGCTTCGGCGCCGGGTCCGGCCCCGCGCCGCCGCCGAGCGCCCAGGCGGTCAGGCCGCCCGCGCCGGCCAGCACCGCCGCGCCGCCGCCGAGCAGCAGCGCCCGGCGGGACGGGCGGGCCGGGGCGACCGGCGCGGTGGGGTGCCCGGCCGGCGCGGCCGCGGGGTCGGTGGCGCGCAGCCGGACGGTGCCGGGGTCGACGGCGGTGGGCGCCCCGGGGAGCGAGACCTCGGTGGGGGTGGGGACGGCGGCCGGTGCGACGGCGGCCGCGCGCGGGTCGGCCGGGCGGACCGGGGCCTCCAGGTCCATCACCTCGGCGGCGCGGGTGGCGATCTCCGAGGCGAGCGCGGCGGGCAGCCAGCCGGAGCGGGCCGGGGCGACCGGCTCGCCCAGCAGCGCGCCGAGCTCGGCGGGCGCCGGCCGGGCCTCCGGGTCCTTGGCCAGGCAGGCGGTGACCGCGGCCCGCAGCGGCTCGGGCAGGTCGGCCAGGTCGGGCCGGTCGTGCACCACCCGGTACAGCAGCGAGGCGGCGGACGGCGCCCCGCCGTCCTCGGAGCGGTCGAACGGGCCGTGGCCGGTGGCGGCGTACACCAGCACCGAGCCGAGCGAGAACACGTCCCCGGCCGGGCCGAGGCGGCGGCCGGCCGCCTGCTCGGGGCTCATGAAGCCGGGTGAGCCGACCACCACGCCGGTCGAGGTCATCCGGTCGCCGTCCAGCGCCCGGGCGATGCCGAAGTCGATCACCCGGGGCCCGTCGGCGGCCAGCAGCACGTTGGACGGTTTGAGGTCGCGGTGCACCAGGCCCGCCGCGTGGATCGCGGACAGTGCCTGGGCCAGGCCCACGCCGAGGGTGCGCACCGCCTCCACCGGCAGCGGCCCGTGGGCGCGCACCGCGTCGTCCAGCGCCGGCCCGAGCACGTACGCGGTGGCCAGCCAGGGCGAGGGGCCGTCCCGGTCGGCGTCCACCACCGGCGCGGTGAAGGTGCCGCCGACGGACTGCGCGGCGGACACCTCGCGGCGGAACCGCTCACGGAAGTCGGCGTCCCCGGCGAGGTCGGCGCGGACCACCTTGACCGCGACCGTCCGGCCGCCGGCGGAGCGGGCCAGGTACACCCGGCCCATGCCGCCGACGCCGAGTCTGGCCAGCAGGTGGTAGGGGCCGACCGACTCGGGGTCGGTCCGGTCGAGCGGTTGGAACGGCATCGCTACCGCGCTCCCTCTGTTCGTCCGTGTGGTGGTGCCGCGCGATGGTTCGTCCCGGCGGTCCCGGCAGCGTACCGGCCGCCCCCGGCGGGTAGGCGGCGGGTCGGCGGCGAGGGGACGGGGGCGGGCGCTTGATAGATTCGGCGGCGGTCCGCACACCGGCCGGGGTGCGTGCGCGGGGCGGTCCGAGGCCGCCGGGGCGGGCGACTTGGCCGGGTGCCGGGCGAGTTCAGGAAGTTCAGTCGGGTGTGCAGCACTGCACGGCCGCGCGGGGGCGTAGATCTCTGGGGGGTGCGTCACCGGGCGCCCCCGCCGGACCAGGCCCTCCCGGGCGGCCGACGGCAGTCCACCGAACGCACGCCCCGGGAGCCCCGGAGACGGGAGCTTGGGAGGAAGTCAGATGTCCGTCACCCTCGCCAAGGGCGGGAACGTCTCGCTGACCAAGGCCGCACCGAACCTGACGCAGGTGCAGATCGGCCTCGGCTGGGACGCCCGGTCCACCACCGGCGCGCCCTTCGACCTGGACGCGAGCGCGCTGCTGTGCTCCGGCGGCCGGGTCGCCAGTGACGAGTACTTCGTGTTCTACAACAACCTGCGCAGCCCCGAGGGCTCGGTCGAGCACCAGGGCGACAACCTGACCGGCGACGGCGACGGCGACGACGAGGTGGTGCAGGTCCACCTCGACCTGGTGCCGGTCCAGATCGACAAGGTCGTGTTCGCCGTCTCCATCTACGACGCCGACGCCCGGCTGCAGAGCTTCGGTCAGGTCTCCAACGCCTACATCCGGGTGGTCAACATGGAGGACGGCAGCGAGATCGCCCGCTACGACCTCTCCGAGGACGCCTCCAGCGAGACCGCGATGATCTTCGGCGAGCTCTACCGCTACCAGGGCGAGTGGAAGTTCCGCGCGGTCGGCCAGGGCTACGCCTCGGGCCTGCGCGGCATCGCCCTCGACTTCGGCGTCAACGTCCAGTAACCGCACCACCGTCAAGCCGGGACGAGGTCGTTCCCGGCCGCCAGAAAGGCAGCTGACCCCGTGTTCCTCCGTACGTTCGGATGGTCCTTCGCCATCACGATCGCCGGCCTGATCGCCGCCGGCCTGATCTGGGGGGCCGAAGGATTCGGCGTCGTCCTGATCCTCTCGATCCTCGAGATCTCCCTGTCCTTCGACAACGCCGTCGTCAACGCCACCGTCCTGAAGCGGATGAACGCCTTCTGGCAGAAGCTGTTCCTCACGGTCGGCGTGCTGATCGCGGTCTTCGGCATGCGGCTGGTCTTCCCGCTGCTGGTCGTCGGCCTCACCGCGCACCTCAGCCCGGGCACCGTCATCGAGCTGGCGCTCGACTCCGGCAAGACCCACGACGGCCACACCTACGCCGAGTACCTCGACATGGCCAACCCGGCCATCGCGGCCTTCGGCGGCGTCTTCCTGCTGATGATCTTCCTCGACTTCATCTTCGAGGAGAAGGACTTCAACTGGCTGCGCTGGCTGGAGAAGCCGCTGGAGAAGATCGGCCGGCTGGACGCGCTCTCCTCGGTCGTCGCCCTGGTGGTGCTCGCCCTGTCCTCCCGCTTCTTCGCCGGTGACCGCGCCGAGACGGTGCTGCTGGCCGGTGTCTGCGGCCTCGCCACCTACCTGGCCGTCAACGGGCTCTCCGAGGTCTTCGAGTCCGGCCTGGAGGAGCAGCAGGAGGCCGAGGAGGCGGCCGAGCGCAGCGGCAAGTCGATCGTCCAGGTCGGCGGCAAGGCCGCGTTCTTCCTCTTCATCTACCTGGAGGTCCTCGACGCGTCGTTCTCCTTCGACGGCGTGGTCGGCGCGTTCGCGATCTCCCAGGACATCTTCCAGATCACCCTGGGCCTGGGCATCGGCGCCATGTACATCCGGTCGCTGACCGTCTTCCTGGTCCGCAAGGGCACCCTGGACGACTACGTGTACCTGGAGCACGGCGCGCACTACGCGATCGGCGCGCTGGCGCTGATCCTGCTCGCCTCGATCAAGTACCACATCCCGGAGATCGTCACCGGCCTGATCGGCGTCGCCTTCATCGGCGCGGCGCTGGCCTCCTCGATCATCCGCAACAAGCGGCACCAGGAGGTGCCGGAGGGCGCGGACGGCTAGCCGGACGCCCACGCACGCCGAAGGCCGCGCCCGTCGGGGGGATCCCCGGGGGTGCGGCCTTCGGCGTACTGCGGGCGGGTCAGCCGAGCTGCTGCTCGATCGCCCGGAGCTTGCGCTCCAGCGAGTCCAGCTTCGGCATCGACAGGGTGTCCTCGTCCGTCGTCAGGTCGACGCTGGAGGAGTACGAGGAGCCGTACGGGGAGGAGTCGGCGCCGCTCGACGAGTAGGACGACGACGAGGAGGAGCCGGTGCTGGTGGACTCGACGGCGGCGCGGGGGCGGCGGCCGGCGTTCAGGGCGGCGGGCTCCAGGGCGGAGGCGCTCACCCGGTCCAGGGTGGTCTCCTCGGGGGCTAGGGCAGGCTCCGTTGCGGAGGACGCGTCGCCGCCGGCCGCGGCCAGCGCGGGCACCTGGCGGGCGTGCCGGGCGCGGGCCAGCACGCCGCCCTGGCGGGCGATCGCCTTCAGCTCGGCCCGCTCGCGGCGGTCGGCGCTGCGGGCGCGCAGCTTCGCGTCCATCTTCGCCTGCCGCTCCTCGCGGACCTCCTCGACGGCCTCGTCCAGGCTGCGGACGTTCTCCAGCAGCATCAGCGACCAGGCCGCGTAGGTCTCGCGCGGGGCGCGCAGCCAGCGCACCACCCGGATCTGCGGCAGCGGGCGGGGCACCAGGCCCTGCTCGCGCAGCGCCGCCCGGCGGGTCTGCTTCAGCGCCCGGTCGAACAGCACGGCCGCCGAGATCGACATGCCGGCGAAGAACTGCGGGGCGCCGTCGTGCGCGCCGCCGCGCGGGGCGTGCACCCAGTTGAACCACGCCGAGGCGACCGCGAACAGCCAGACCAGCATGCGCGAGCCGAGCGCGGCGTCACCGTGACTGGCCTCGCGGACGGCCAGCACCGAGCAGAACATGGCCGCGCCGTCCAGGCCGAACGGGACGAGGTACTCCCAGCCGCCCGACAGGTTCAGGTTCTGCTGGCCGAAGCCGACCAGGCCGTGGAACGACAGCGCGGCGGCCACGCCGGCGCAGCAGAACAGCAGCACGTACGAGGCGCCGCCGTAGATGGCCTCCTTGCGGCGGCGGCGCTCCTCGCTGCGCTCCCACGAGTCGCCCGACGAGGAGGAGTCGTCGGACCTGTTGTTCTTGAAGCGCAGGAAGGCCACCAGGATGGCGGTGAACAGCAGTGCTGCACCGCCCACCACGGCCCAGACCAGCTGTATGGAGGAGAGGTTCATCGCGGGGAGGGCCTCGGCTTTCCGCAGGGCAGGGGGGAAGAGAGGTGACGCACGGTACACCTGTGCGGAGAGACGATATCGCGTCCGGGGGGCAGGCATCGTACGGGAGTGACGAACCCTCTGCCAGCAGGCCGCACCGTACGCTTGACGTTGACTCAGGACCCTCCGGGTGGGTATGGAGAGGGCGAGAAGGTACCGGTGCTGGGGGAGGACACGATGGTTTCGGTGTGGGAGTTCCTGAAGGGGGACCGGGGCGACAGCTTCGACACCGGGGGGCAGTTCAAGATCACCCTCACCAAGTCCCGACCGCACCACGCGATCACCGGCACGGCGGCCACCACCGGCTACCTCTACATCAACCTGCACTGGTCCACCCGCACCGTCGAACGCCCCAGCGCCGCCGGCGCGCTGCGCCGCTTCTTCGACCCGCGGATCCTGCGCCCGCTGGACACCGCGGCGGGCGGCGCCGCGCCCGTCGGCGTCGACCTCGACCTGGCCTGCATGTACGAACTCGCCGACGGCACCCGGGGCGTGGTGCAACCGCTGGGCCGGCTCTTCGGCGACCTGAACAAGCCGCCGTACATCAAGCTCTCCGGCGACGACGTCTCCGGCGCGCCCTCCGGCGAGACCATGCACGTCAACCTGGAGAAGAAGGACCAGTTCAAGCGCCTGCTGGTGTTCGTCTACATCTACGACGACACCCCGGCCTTCGACCGCACCCAGGCGGTGGTCACCATCGTCCCGCAGAGCGGCCCGCGGATCGAGATCAAGCTCGACGAGCGCGCCCCGGCGGCCCGTTCGTGCGCGGTGGTGCTGATCGAGAACGACGGCGAGGGCAAGCTGACGATCCGCCGCGAGGTGCGGTACGTGCACGGGTTCCAGTCCGACCTGGACCGGCTGTACGGCTTCGGCATGCAGTGGGAGCGCGGCTACAAGACCCCCTCCGCGCCCGGGAGTTGATCGTGGTCCCGGTGGGCGGGGAGGGGGTCGGGCCGGCGGCTCAGCGGGGCTGGAACTGCGGGCCCTGCGGCGGCAGCGCGAACGGCGGGCCCGCCTGCTGCGGGGGCTGCGGCTGGGGCTGCTGCTGCGGGGGCTGCTGGGGCTGTTGCGGCGGGTAGCCGTAGCCCGGCTGCTGGGGCGGGTAGCCGTAGCCCTGGGCGGCGGCGGGCTGCGGGTAGCCGTAACCGCCGGGCGGCTGCTGCGGCTGCTGCGGGGGTTGCTGGGGCGGGTAGCCGTAGCCCGGCTGCGGCGGCGGGTAGCCGTAACCGGGCTGCTGGGCGTGGTGGACGGTCGGCGGCAGCGCCGGCGGGGGCGGCGGCGGGGCGGCCGGGGCCCGCACGGGCGGCGCCGGGGTGGGCGTGGCCGGGGCGAGCGTCCAGTCGTCCTCGTCGACCGGGAGCGGCGCGGGCCGCCGCTGCGGCTCCGGCTCCGGTTCGGGGGCGCTCGGGCCGGGGACGCGCGGGTCGCCGCTGCGGTCGGTCAGGTCGACCGCGGAGCCGTCGACGGGGCCGGACGCGGCCTCGTCCTCGACGGCGATGCCGAAGTCGGTGGCCAGCGCGACCAGCCCGTCCGCGTAGCCCTGGCCGACCGCGCGGAACTTCCAGCCGCCGGCCCGGCGGTACAGCTCGGCGGCCACCAGGGCGGTCACCGGCTCCTGCTCGTCGACCGCGAACTCGGCCAGCGCGGGCGTCCCCTCGGGCGCGGCCGCGTCGAACAGCAGCACCCGCAGGTCCGGCACCGCCGGGAAGGCGCCGCCCTCCGCGGAGCCGGCCAGCACCACCTTGTCGACCTCGGACGGCAGCTGGGACAGGTCGATCTCCAGCCCGTCCCGGACCGTTCCGTCCACGACCTGCTTCGGCAGGTGCCGGACCAGGCCGGACGGGTGCCGGGGCTGGTTGTAGAACACGAAGTCGGAGTCGTCGCGGACCTTGCCGTGGGCGGTCAGCAGCAGGGCCGAGGCGTCCACGTCCGGGATGCCCGGGGAGTCCGTCCAGCACAGGACGGCACGGACGGCGGCGGCCGTCAGCGGGATGTTGGCGCCCTTCGCCATCACGTGCGTCATAGCGCACCATCCTGCCGCCTGCCGGGGGCCCGGGACAACGCGGGGCGCGGCACGGCGCGCCGGTGAGCCGCCGGGCCGGACGGCGGAGTCGATGACGGGGCCGACAATGTTGCGAGAATTCGATGTTTCGAACTCTTTGGTCGAGGTCATCCGGTCGTACGATAAGCGGCCAACGGCCCCGGTGGTCCCCACCCCGTGACGGCGCCGGCGTTCCGGCGAACTTTCCGGCCGCGCCGACCGTCCCAAGGTGAGGACGAAGGCGTCAGCCGTTCCCGCCGCCGGCGGGGCCCACCAGACCACAGCGGGAGAGCACCTTGCGCCACTTCGGGCATCTCGCGGACGACGTCCGCAGCCGGCTCTTTCACGAGCAGCCCGCCCCCTTCGACCGCGACAGCGAGGCCGCCGTCCTCGCCACCGCCCTCGGCGCCACGCTCTACAGCCCCGCCACCCGGACCACCCTGGCCCGCGACGTCCGCAAGCAGGCCGCCCGCGGCGTGGTCTCCATGGTGCTCTGCCTGGAGGACGCGATCGCCGACCACGAGGTCGACGACGCCGAGCAGAACCTGGTCGCCCAGCTCACCGAACTCGCCGGACAGGACGCCGACGCGGACCTGCCGCTGCTGTTCGTCCGGGTCCGGGCCGCCGAGCAGATCACCGACCTGGCCGCCCGCCTCGGCCCGGCGCTGCGCCTGCTCAGCGGCTTCGTGGTGCCCAAGTTCACCGAGGACAGCGGCCTGCCCTTCCTGGAGGCGCTGACCGCCGCCGAGGAGCGCACCGGGCAGCGGCTGTTCGTCATGCCGGTGCTCGAATCGCCCGAACTCGCCCACCTGGAGAGCCGCCGCGAGCAGCTGCACGGCATCGCCCGGCTGCTCGACAAGCACCGCGCCCGCGTGCTGGCCGTCCGGCTCGGCGTCACCGACCTGTGCTCCGCGTACGGGCTGCGCCGCTCGCCCGACCTGACCGCCTACGACGTCGCCCTGGTGGCCGGCGTGATCGGCGACGTGGTCAACGTGCTCGGCCGGGCCGACGGCACCGGGCACACCGTCACCGGACCGGTCTGGGAGTACTTCCCGCTCCAGGAGCGGATGTTCAAGCCCCAGCTGCGCCGCACCCCGTTCGCCGAGGTCACCCCGCCCGCCGACCGGGTCCGCCAGCGGCTGATCGAGCACGACCTGGACGGCCTGATCCGGGAGATCGAACTCGACCGGGCCAACGGCCTGCTCGGCAAGACCTGCATCCACCCCAGCCACGTCGCCGCCGTGCACGCGCTCTCCGTGGTCACCCACGAGGAGCTGTGCGACGCCCGGGACATCCTGCAGCAGCACCGCGGCGGCGGCGGGGTCAGCCGCTCGGCGTACACCAACAAGATGAACGAGGCCAAGCCGCACCGCGCCTGGGCCGAGCGGGTGCTGCTGCGGGCCGAGGTGTTCGGCGTCGCCCGGCCCGAGGTCACCTTCGCGGAGCTGCTGTCCGCCTGCATCGGCTGAAGTGCCGTTCCATAGAGGCTTCCTGACGCCGGGTCGACCGAGCGGCTGACGGGGCGGCCGGCCGACGGTGCCGCCCGCCCGGCCGGTCGGCTGATCCGCGGGCGCCGCCGGGCCCCGTACCCTCGACAACGAACCGGGCGGACGCGCGCCCGCGTCCGTCCCACCAGCACCACCCGCCCCCTCCGCACCGCCGCCCGCCCCGCCCGAACCGCCCGCACCGCCTTGCTCGTCGAGAGGAGCCCCCGATGACCGCCGACACCACCGCCCCCGGGCCCGTCGGGGCCGACCCCTGGACCGGCCAGTGGGTCACCGACCGGCTCGGCCTGCGCCTGACCGGCGACCCCGGGCTGCCCGGACTGATCGGCCTCGCCCTGCGGGTCAACCCCAAGCGCGCCCACCTGCTGGTCTCCCGGGTGCTGGGCAAGCACGTCCCGCAGCGGCCCGAGGTCGTGCACGGCGCCGGGGTCGACCTCGGCCGCCGGGTCGCCGACCTGCTCGGCCCGGCGGACGCCGCGCGCGCCGTCGTGCTCGGCTACGCCGAGACCGCCACCGCCCTCGGCCACAGCGTCGCCGACGGCCTCGACGCCCCCTACCTGCACTCCACCCGGCGGCCCGTCCCCGGCGTCGCTCCGCTCGGCGGCTTCGAGGAGGAGCACTCGCACGCCACCAGCCACCTGCTGCTCCCCGAGGACCCCGCGCTGCTGGCCGGCGACGGCCCGCTCGTCCTGGTCGACGACGAGTTCTCCACCGGCACCACCGTCATCAACACCATCCGCGCCCTGCACGCCGCCCACCCGCGCGAGCGGTACGTCGCCGTCGCCCTGGTCGACCTGCGCACCCCCGCCGACCGCGAGCGCCTGCGCGCCGCCGCCGCCGAGCTCGGCGCCCGCCTCGACCTGGTCGCCACCGCCGCCGGCGGCGTCGACCTGCCCGACGGCGTCCTGGACCGGGCCCGCGAACTGATCGCCGCCGCCCCCGCGCCCCGGCCCCCCGCCGGCCCGCCCGGCGAACTCGCCCGGGCCGACCTGCCCTGGCCCGCCGACCTGCCCGACGGCGGCCGGCACGGCTTCACCCCCGCCCACCGCCGCCGCCTCGACGCCGCCCTGCCCGACCTCGGCGCCGCCCTCGCCACCGCCGTCGGCCCCCGGGCCCGCCGGGTGCTGGTGCTCGGCTGCGAGGAGCTGATGTACGCCCCGCTGCGGCTCGCCGAAGCCCTCCAGCGGGCCCGTCCCGACACCGAGGTGCGGTTCTCCACCACCACCCGCTCCCCGGTCCTCGCCCTCGACGACCCCGGCTACGCGATCCGCACCCGCCTCGCCTTCGCCGCCCACGACGACCCCGCCGACCGCACCACCGAGCGCTACGCCTACAACGTCGCCGCCGGCGCCGACCCCGCCCGCCGCTTCGACACCGTCGTCCTGGTCGTCGACGACCCCGCCGACACCCCCGCCCTGCACCACGGCCCCGCCGCCCTGCTGCCCGCCCTGCGCACCACCACCGACCGGGTGGTGCTCGCCGTTCTCCCGTCGTACCGCCCCGCGCCACCCGCCCGACGCCCCGCTGCCCGAGCATGACTCCGTACCCGTCGAAGGCACCCGCATGACCGCACACACCGTCCCCTCCCCGCCCGCCGCCCGCCCGCTGCACGGGCCGGCCTTCTCCAGCTACCCGGCCGCCGACGTCACCTGGCTGCTCAAGGACCTCTCCGACGTCCACCTCGAAGCGCCCACCGAGGAGCGCGAGGAGGCCGTGCAGTCCGGCGGCGCCCACTACGCCGAGTCGCTGCCGGTCGAGTACCAGCCCAGCGCCGCCTACCAGCAGCTCTTCCACACCGCCCTCGGCGCCTCCACCACCCGGCTGGCCACCGCCGTCGGCGCCGTCGCCGAGACCCTGCTGCGCGAGCGCGGCCCGCACCTGGTGCTCGCCTCGCTAGCCCGGGCCGGCACCCCCGTCGGCATCCTGATCCGCCGCTGGCTCGCCCACGCCCACGGCCTCGACGTGCCGCACTACACCGTCTCCATCGTCCGCGGCCGCGGCATCGACCGGGTCGCCCTGCGCCACCTCGCCGCCCACCACCGCCCCGCCGACGTCGTCTTCGTCGACGGCTGGACGGGCAAGGGCGCCATCACCCGCGAACTCGACCAGGCCCTGGCCGGCACCGGCTTCGACCCCGACCTCGCCGTCCTCGCCGACCCCGGCGGCTGCGTGCGCACCTACGGCACCCGGGACGACTTCCTGATCCCCTCCGCCTGCCTCAACTCCACCGTCTCCGGCCTGGTCTCCCGCACCGTGCTGCGCGCCGACCTGACCGGACCGGACGAGTTCCACGGCGCCAAGTTCTACCGCGAGCTGGCCGGCGCCGACGTCTCCCGCCACTTCGTCGACACCGTCGCCGCCGCGTTCCCCGCCGTCACCGACGCCGTCGCCGCCGAGACCGCCCGGCTCGCCACCACCGACCGCACCCCCACCTGGGAGGGCTGGGCCGCCGTCGAACGGATCAGCGCCGAGTACGGCATCGACAGCGTCAACCTGGTCAAGCCCGGCGTCGGCGAGACCACCCGGGTCCTGCTGCGCCGCGTCCCCTGGCGGATCCTGGCCCGCCGGGGCGCCGGCGCCGACCTCGACCACGTCCGGCTGCTGGCCGAGCAGCGCGGCGTCCCGGTCGAGGAGACCGACGACCTGCCGTACACCTGCGTCGGCCTGATCCACCCGCGCTACACCCGCGGGGCCACCGGCCCGGACGGCACCGCCGTCCACACCTGACCCCCGCCCCCGAACGAAGGAGACCCCGCCCGTGCCGCAGTTCCTGGTCGCCAGCGACCTCGACCGCACCCTCGTCTACTCCAACCGCGCCCTCGCCCTGGACGTGCCCGACCGGCTCGCCCCGCGGCTCCTCGCGGTGGAGGTGCACGACGGCAGGGCGCTCTCCTTCATGACCGAGCAGGCCGCCGCCCTGCTCGCCGAGATCGCGGCCCTCGTCCCGGTCGTCCCGGTCACCACCCGCACCCGCGCCCAGTACGAGCGGATCCACCTCCCCGGCCCCGACGCCGCCTGGGTCCCCCCGTACGCGGTCTGCGCCAACGGCGGCCAGCTGCTGGTCGACGGCGTCCCCGACCAGGACTGGCAGCAGGAGATCCGCACCCGCCTCGACGAGCGCAGCGCCCCGCTCGCCCAGGTCGTCGAGCACCTCGCCCTCGCCGCCGACCCGGAGTGGACCCACAAGCGGCGGATCGCCGACGAGCTCTTCGTCTACCTGGTCGTCGAGCGCGCCGACCTCCCGCCCGGCTGGATCGACGACCTCACCGCCTGGTGCGCCGAACGCGGCTGGACGGTCTCCCTCCAGGGCCGCAAGGTCTACGCCGTCCCCGCCCCGCTCTCCAAGGGCACCGCGCTCGACGAGGTCCGCCGGCGCACCGGCGCCGACACCGTCCTCGCCGCCGGCGACTCCCTGCTCGACGTCGACCTCCTCCGCGCCGCCGACCACGCCTGGCGCCCCGGCCACGGCGAACTCGCCGAGACCGGCTGGACGGCGGACGGCGTCACCGCGCTCGCCGAGACCGGCGTGCGCGCGGGGGAGGAGATCCTGCGCCAGATGCTCAAGCACATCGCCTGACGCTCCGCGGAACGCCGGAACGCCGGAACGCCGGAACGCCGGAACGCCGGAACGCCGGAAGGGCGGAGCGCCGGGACGGGACCGGAAACGGCAGGACGCCTCCGGTCCCGGACCACCCGGGGGCTCAGCCGCAGCAGCCCCCGCCGCAGCAGCCGCCCCCGCCACCCCCGCCGCCGCTCGGCGCGGAGGCCTTCGCGCCGGTGACCGCGACCGCCGAGAGCAGCTTGACGGTGTCGGGGTGCCCGGCGGGGCAGGCGGCCGGTTCGTTGGCCCGGGCCATCGGGCGGTCGAGCTCGAAGGTGGTGCCGCAGGAGCGGCAGCGGAAGTCGTAACGAGGCATACCGAGCAGGGTACCCAGCGGACGGCTCAGTGGCCCCGGATCATCGTGACCACCTCGGCCGCGGTCTCCCGGACGGCGGCCAGCTCGGTCAGGAAGTGCCAGTAGTCGGGGTGCCGGCCGGACTCCTCCAGCGCGGCGACGGCCCGGTCGAGGCGGCCCACGGCGGCGTCGAGCGGCCCGGCGTGCCGCGGGTCGGGCGCCTGTCGGCCGGCCATCGCGAGGCGCTGGGCGTCGCGGATCGCGAACCGGGCCCGCTCGATCTCGCGCTGCGGGTCGTGCTGGACCTCGTTGAGCTGCCGCAGCCGCTCGTTGACGGCGGTGACCGCGCCCCCGGCCGTGTCGAGCAGCGCGCGCACGGTGCCGATCGCCGCCGTCGCGTCCGCCCAGCGCTGCTCGTCGCGGGCCCGGACGGCCTCGGCCAGCCTGCCGCGGGCGGTGCGGACGGCGTCCGCGGTCTGCGCGGGCACCTGCTGCAGGTCCTGCCAGCAGGAGGTGGAGAACCGGCGGCGCAGCTCGCTGAGCGCCGGGTCGACGGTGGGGGCGCGGTTCTCCAGGGCGTCGATCCGGGTGCGCAGCGAGGCGACCCGGTGGTCGATCTCGGTGGCCCGCTCGGGCAGCTGCGCGGCCTCGGTGCGGATCGCCTCGGCCCGGCGGGTGACGTCCTCGGCGCGCTGCAGGGTGGCGGGGACGCCGTGCTGGGCGACGCCCTGGTTCAGCCGGGTCAGCTCGGGCGCGAGCTCGGCGAGCCGGGCCGCCAGGTCGTCCGCGCGCAGACCCGCGCCGCGGGCCTGCTCCAGCGCGGTGGTCGCGCCGAGCAGCGCCTGCCGGGCCTGCTCGACGGCGGGCGTGACCCGGATCAGCTGGGCCTCGGCCTGGTCCAGGGCCGGCTGCAGGCGGTTGACGAAGGTGTCCAGCTCGGCGCGCTTGGCGTCCAGCTCGCGCTTGGCCTGGTCGAGCTGCTGCCGGGCCCGGGCCACCGCGCCCGGGTCGCTCTCGGCGGACTCCAGGTCGACGGCGTCCAGCGCGCCCAGGTAGGCCACGGTGACCTGGTCGATCCGGGCGGTCAGGTCGGCGAACTCCCGCTCGACCCGGCGGGCGGCGGCCGGGTCGCCCGCGGACTTCACGGTCTCCACCGCGAGCAGCGCGTCCCGCTGGGCGGAGTCCAGCTCGTAGAACGACTCCTGGGCCGCCTCCCGGGCCGCCCTGGCGTCCGCACGCGCGCCGTCCCGACGGCCGCCGCCCCACCAGCCGCCCCGCCCTCCGCCACCGCCGCCGGCCACCCTCACCACGCGCTCCCCGCTCCGTATCCGTTCCGCCGCTCTCCCCGCCATTCTTGCCGATCACCCGCCCCACCCGGCACCCCCCGTCCCGCACCCCCTGAGACGGGGCGGCGAAGCACCCCCGGGACCAGGTAGTCTGTCGACTCGTCGTGCGACCGGCCGAGCCGGTCCACTTCGGCGAGGGCGCATAGCTCAGCGGTAGAGCGCCGCCCTTACAAGGCGGATGTCGGCGGTTCGAAACCGTCTGCGCCCACAATGAAGATGCAGGTCGGACGCCCTTTCGCCCTTTCGGCGGGAGGGCGTCCGGCGTTGCGGCGCGCCTGCGGCACGCAGCGGTGACCCGGAACGTCCCGAGGCGGCCGCCCCCGGCGGGGTCGGTCGCCGAGCGGGTCGCCCGTCGGCGGCCGGCCCACCGCGCCCCGTCCGATCGCGCCACCACGCCGGAGGCCCGGACCGTTCCGACGGTCCGGGCCTCCGGCGCTTCCGGGTGGCGGCGCCGGATCAGTGGCCGGCCTGCGACCCCGGCGTTCCCGGAGCGTCCTGGGCGGCCTGGTCCGGGCCCGCCTGGCCGAGGCCGGGGTCGATCTGCCGCGCCTGCGCGTAGTACCGCGCGGCCGCGTCGTGGTCGGTCGGCTCGGCCAGCGTGCCCAGGTTGTAGAGCGCCCTCGCCATCTTCGGGTCGAGCCGCAGGGCCTCGTGGTACTCGGCCGCCGCCGCGTCCGCCCGCCCGGCCGCCTGGTGGACCGTGCCGAGGTCGTAGTGCGGGAAGGGGTCGGCGGGGTCGATCCCGGTGGCGGTCCGGTAGGCCGCCGCCGCCAGGTCGGCGTCGTGCCCGCGCTGGGCGGCCATGCCGAGGTACACCAGCCGCTCGGCCGCGACGTGGGCGGGCAGGTTCTTCAGCGCGTCACGCGCGTCCACGAGCCGGGCGGGCTGTGCGACGTGGAAGTAGAGGAAGGCCCCCGGGGAGTTGTCGATCAGGACGTAGTGCGATTCGAAGTAGTCCGTCACCTCGGGGGTCCAGGGGACGAACGTGCTCCGCTCGGCGACCTGGAGCAGGTAGTCGGCCTGCCGCATGCCCTGCAGCCAGACCCGCGCGACCGCTTCCGGTGGGGTGGAGTTGGACTGCGAGGGCTCGTGGGCCGGGTCGTCGGCCAACCAGCTGCCGAACGGGTCGACCAGGATCGGGCAGCCCGAACCGGCACCGAAGCGGTCCGCCGTGATGAGCCGGGCCGGGTCGTCGGACAGCACGCAGGAACCGGGCCTGACGGCCGCCGCCAGGCGCGGGCCCGGGTCCGTCGCGCCGCCGAGGTAGCCGCGTACCGAGGCGCAGACCTGGGGGACCATCAGGACCGCCATGATCGCCAGGGCCGCCATGCCGCCGCCGCGCACCAGTTCGCTGTCCACGCGCCTGACGGCCCGCCCGACCAGTGCCCCGACGAGCAGCCCCAGGAACACCCCCGGCGCGTACCCGTAGTGCGCGTAGAAGGACGAGGAGAAGCAGACCGCCGTCACCGTGAGGACGCTCGCACCGAGCAGGAACCAGTCCTGGGCGGTGTTGCGCCCCGCGCGGTAGACGGCCCCGGCCGCCAGGGCCACGGCCAGCAGCAGGGCGACCGCGACGCCGGTCGAGACGTGCAGGCCCGAGGGACCGTCGCCGAGCCCGACGACGAAGCGCAACCGCTCTCCCACCGGGGCGCCCAGGGACTCGCGCAGCAGCTGGGTGGCGATCACGTCGTGGAACAGCCGGCCCGGCGCGAGCAGCAGGAACGGCAGCAGCGGGACGGTGACGCCGACCAGCAGGGCCGCCCCGATCCGGCGCTCCAGCCGCTCGCCGGGCCGCCGGCCCCGGCCCACCCGCACGGCGACCAGCAGGGCCACGGCGGGCAGCAGCGCCCACAGCTTGATCGTGCAGGCGATCCCGAGGGCGAAGCCGGCCAACCGCAGCCGCCGGGGGGACCGGGTGGGCGTGCCGTCGAACTCGAAGGCGGCCAGCGCCCCGATCACGCAGCACAGGGTCGTCCAGGGCTCCAGCGTCAGGCTCTGCCCGGAGAGGTAGGTGAGGGGGAAGCAGGCGAGGAGCAGGCCGGTGACGACCATCGCGGTCCGGCCCCGGGAACGGGCGAGCAGCGTGCCACCCGCCACCACGCCGACCGAGGCGAGCGCGGTCAGCAGGCGGGCGATCACCAGCGCCACCGGCTGGCCCACGACGGTCCCGACCACGGCGACGGGCGCCATCAGCAGCGGCAGGCCCGGCGGGTGCAGGAAGGTGAAGTCCCGGTACGGCAGCACGCCGTGGACCAGCCGGAGAGCGGCGGCGAGGAGCACGCCGTCGTCGTAGCCGTGCGCGCCGGTCAGGGCCTTGGGCAGGCTGAACACGTAGACGTAGAGCGCGGCCGAGAGCGCCGCCGCACCGCCCGTGACGGTGAGGGCGGTGCGCGGGCTGACGGCGGCGGACGGCCTGGCCCCCTCGGCCGGTCCGCCCGGCTTTTCCGGCTCACCCGGCTCACCCGACGCTCCCGGCTCACCGTGCCCGTCGGACGCTGCGGAGTCCGGGGACCTCCGGGAGGCGGGCGGCACGCCGGCCGGCTCGGCCTCCGGGGAGTCCGTCTGTGGGGGCAGCAGCGCGCTGAGCGCCTCGCTCAGCCGCAGGTTCAGGTTCAGGTTCACTACACCCTCTCTTGCACGCGGGCCGGGACCCGGGCGGGAACCCCGAGCCGGGCGAGCGCGAACTCACGGTTCTCCAGGGTCTGCGCCCGGTACCGGGCGGGCAGGCCGTCGTCGCTGAGCAGTCGGTCGCAGGCGTCGAGCGACGCCCGGGGGTCTCCGGTCCAGTAGGCGGTGATGGAGTACTCGAACAGCAGCCCCCACCGGTACACCCAGGGCCAGACGAAGAGCACGTCCTCGGCCGGGGGCCGCGGATCGGTCAGGGCGGTGGCGGCGAACGCGTGCGCGGCGTGGTGGCGGCCCGCGACGCGCAGGCGGGAGGCCAGTTCGTAACACGCCTCCAGCCGGCCCGGCCGGGCCTGCCAGGCCCGGGTCAGGGCGTCGATCCCACCCGCCAGGTCGCCGGACTCGGCGCGCAGGACGCCGGCCTGGAGCAGCGAGAAGTAGACCTCCTCCGCCCAGCCGCCCATCTCCGCGCGCCTCTCGTAGAGCCGGACGGCGCGCTCCGTGTCGCCCAGGTCACGGCAGGTCTGCGCGAGGTAGAAGACCGTCCTGGTGTTCTCCGGGTGCCGCTCGAACGCGGCGGTGAGCAGCCGCTCGTCGCGCTCGAACTTGTCGGCCCGCGAGCCGCCGTCCGCGAAGTGCTCGACGACCAGCGCGTCGAGGTGCGCCGACCGGTCGGTGCTGTCGCAGGTGAGGTACTCGTGCGTCACCCCCTCGTAGCGCCAGGGCAGGTCGCCGCGCACCAGGCGTTTGACCCGGTACTCGCTGTCGCCCGCGTGCCGGAGCAGGTACGAGTCGAGGGTGAGCGCGGGCAGTGCGGCGTCGACCCGGAGCACCATGTCGGCGTCGACGAGCAGCAGGTAGTCCGCCCGCCCGGCGGCCCGCCTGATGTTCTCCGTGCGGTTGTGGCCGAAGTCGCGCCACTCGGTCTCGTGCAGCTCGCCGGGGACGTCCGCGAGCAGGCGCCGGACCAGCTCCTGGGTGCCGTCGGTGGAACCGGTGTCGCTGATCACCCAGTAGTCGATCAGGTCGCGCACCGACTCCAGGCAACGGGCCAGGACCCGCGCCTCGTTCTTGACGATCATGCAGAGGCAGATCGTCGATCGGCCCCGGGCGGACGGGACCGAGGGGGTCGCGGGGGTCGGGCGGGGTGCCGCAGCCACGGTGTCTCCCATCAGCTCGGTGCGATGCAACGGGTCTGCACCGTGACGTTGTGGCTCGAAGAGGTGGTGTTCGAGATGCTGTAGCCGAAGTTGGTGGTGTTCCCGATGACGCTGACGACGACCATGCCGTTGATGCCGCCGGGGCTGCCGTCGTAGAGGAGGCTGGCGCCGACGGCCACCGCGGGTGCGGCGCAGTCGCCACCGAGGATCGTGCTGAAGGTGCCCGGGCCGAGGGAGACCGTGCTGCCGCTCACGAACGAACCCGTCAGGTTCGACAGACCGGACGCCCCGGTCGCCCCGGTCGCACCCCTGGCGCCGGTGGCGCCGGTCGGACCGGTCGGGCCAACGGCACCAGCTGGGCCGGTGGGACCGGTGGGACCGATGGGACCAGTAGGGCCCGTGGCGCCGACCGCGCCGGTGGCACCGACAGCACCGGCCGGCCCTTGAGCACCGGTCGCACCGGTCGCGCCTGCCGGTCCCTGAGCGCCGGTCGCACCTCTGTCGCCAGTCGGGCCCTGAGCGCCAGCAGCGCCCGCCGGTCCTTGAGCGCCGGTCGCACCTGTTGCGCCTGTCGGGCCCGCAGCGCCTGCTGGCCCTTGTGCGCCGGTCGCGCCGGTCGCGCCAGCAACGCCCGCTGGCCCTTGGGCGCCGGTCGCACCTGTTGCGCCTGTCGGGCCCGCAGCACCTGCCGGTCCTTGAGCACCAGTTGCGCCTGTGTCGCCGGTCGGCCCTTGAGCGCCAGCAGCGCCTGCCGGTCCTTGGGTGCCGGTCGCACCTGCCGGGCCCGCAGCGCCTGCTGGCCCTTGGGCGCCGGTCGCACCGGTCGCGCCTGCCGGGCCCGCAGCGCCTGCTGGCCCTTGGATGCCGGTCGCACCGGTCGCGCCAGCAACGCCCGCCGGTCCTTGAGCGCCGGTCGCACCTGTCGCACCCGTCGGGCCCGCAGCGCCTGCCGGGCCCTGGGCGCCCGTCGCGCCTGTGTCGCCGGTCGGCCCTTGTGCGCCTGTGTCGCCCGTCGGCCCTTGAGCACCAGCAACGCCTGCCGGTCCTTGGGTGCCGGTCGCGCCCGTCGCGCCTACCGGTCCTTGAGCGCCAGTTGCGCCGGTCGCGCCTGCCGGGCCCTCAGTACCTGCCGGGCCTTGTGCGCCTGTTGCACCCGTTGCACCAGTTGCGCCGTCAGCCCCTGCCGGTCCTTGGGCGCCCGTCGCACCGGTCGCGCCTGCCGGGCCCGCAGCGCCTGCTGGCCCTTGGATGCCGGTCGCACCGGTCGCGCCAGCAACGCCCGCCGGCCCTTGAGCGCCGGTCGCGCCGGTCGCACCGGTCGCGCCAGCAACGCCCGCCGGTCCTTGAGCGCCGGTCGCACCTGTCGCGCCCGTCAGGCCCGCAGCACCTGCCGGTCCTTGAGCACCAGTTGCGCCTGTGTCGCCGGTCGGCCCTTGTGCGCCAGCAGCGCCTGCCGGTCCTTGGGTGCCGGTCGCACCTGTTGCGCCTGTCGGGCCCGCAGCGCCTGCCGGGCCCTGGGCGCCCGTCGCGCCTGTGTCGCCGGTCGGCCCTTGAGCACCAACAGCGCCTACCGGTCCTTGAGCGCCTGTCGCGCCTGCCGGGCCTTGTGCGCCTGTTGCGCCCGTCGCACCGGTTGCGCCATCAACCCCTGCTGGTCCTTGAGCGCCCGTCGCACCGGTCGCGCCAGCAACGCCCGCCGGCCCTTGAGCGCCGGTCGCGCCTGTCGGGCCCGCAGTACCTGCCGGTCCTTGGGCGCCTGTCGCACCTGTCGCGCCAGCAGCGCCTGCCGGTCCTTGAGCGCCCGTTGCGCCCGTTGCGCCCGTCGGGCCCGCAGCGCCTGCCGGTCCTTGAGCGCCAGTTGCGCCTGTTGCGCCGGTCGCACCTGCCGGTCCTTGTGCGCCCGTTGCGCCCGTTGCGCCCGTCGGGCCCGCAGCGCCTGCTGGTCCTTGGGTGCCTGTCGCACCTGTTGCGCCTGTCGGGCCCGCAGTACCTGCCGGTCCTTGAGCGCCCGTCGCGCCTGTGTCGCCGGTCGGCCCTTGAGCACCAACAGCGCCTACCGGTCCTTGAGCACCGGTTGCACCCGTCGCGCCAGCAACGCCTGCGGGCCCTTGAGCACCTGTTGCGCCGGTCGCGCCAGCAACGCCTGCCGGTCCTTGAGCGCCCGTCGCACCTGTAGCGCCTGTCGGACCAGCAATGCCTGCTGGCCCTTGTGCGCCGGTCGCACCGGGTGCGCCCGTTGGGCCAGTAGTGCCCGCCGGTCCCTGGGGACCAGTCGCGCCCGCCGGGCCAGCAACGCCTGCCGGACCCTGGGCGCCCGTCGCGCCGGTTGCGCCGTCAGCACCTGCAGCGCCGGTCGCGCCTGTAGCACCCGCCGGACCCTGGGCGCCTGTTGCGCCTGTGTCGCCTGCCGGTCCCTGGGCGCCGGTCGTGCCTGTGTCGCCGGTCGCACCCTGAGCACCAGCAGGACCGGCAGGGCCCGTCGCGCCCGTCGGACCTGCCGGGCCGGCAGGGCCGGCAGGGCCCGCCGGGCCCTGGGCGCCCGTCGTACCCGTTGTGCCGGCAGTGCCCTCCGGCCCCTGGGGGCCGGTGGCGCCCGTGTCGCCGGTCGGTCCCTGGGCGCCGGCGGCGCCCGCCGGGCCCTGAGGGCCCGTTGCGCCGGCAGCGCCTGCCGGTCCCTGCGCACCGGTGTCGCCCTCCGCGCCGGCAGGACCCGCAGGTCCGGCGGGGCCGAGGGGCCCCTGAGGGCCTGCCGGGCCGGTGGCGCCCGTCGGGCCGGTCGGGCCGGGGCGGCCGGGGCGGCCGTGGTGCCGGTCGTGGTGCGGGCCGGGGCCGCACCTGGGGACCACTCCGGCGAGGCCGATGTACTTGGCGCTGACCCACCCGTCACGGCGGGCGAGTCGGTACCAGCTCGGGTTCCCGTAGACCTCCGCCCCGGCCGTCCAGCAGGCCACGGGCACCCGGTCGCCGTGGTCGTACGAGCCGAGGATCTCCGAGTCCGTGGTCGGGCGGGCGCGGATCCACTGGCCGTCCGCGGCCTGCTCGGTCCCCCACGTCGTGGCGCTCCAAGCGGGCCCGGCCATCAGCAGTGACGCCACCCCGACCGCGGCGGTCCCCGCGATGACCTTCTCGGCGACCGGGCCCAGCGCCCTGCGGCCCCTCGACGTGGCTCCACGGCCCTGGGGCACGGTACCGACTCCTTCCAGGCCAACGGTTCCAACCGAAAAGGCGATCCAGCGCTGCCCCCGCACGCGGACCGAGCAGACGGATCTCCGACGGTAGGAGCGCAGGCCGGGCGGCGACCGGCAGCGGCCCGTGCCCGGGCCGTTAATTCACACCGCCGGCCGAGCGGTCGGCTCTTCGGGCGGCCTCGACCGTGCGGGCGAGGCGGGCTGACGCCCCGTCCGTTCTCACGGTGCGTCAGGTCCATTCCCGGGCGGTCCGGTGCCGCCCGTTCGTGGGTGCGCAGGCATGCGGGCCGAGGCGGCCCACGGCAGCACCGTCGAGGCGCCCGCCCGCGACCACGGTCACCGCGGCCCGACGCCGCCGCCGTACGCGCCGATCACCCGCACGAGCAGGCCGTGGCCGCCTTCGAGGAGTGCTCCGCGGGGGCCGGGTGGGCGTCGTTTCCGCGGGTCAGGGGCGGTCGGCGAGGAGGCGGAGCAGGCCGACCAAGGCGACGCCGGCCACGATCTCACGGCGGTCGATCATGGAGCGGACGCGGGTGAGGGGGATCCACTCGATCCGGTCGGCCTCGTGGGTGTCGACGGGCGGGCCGAGGTGCCGGGCGTCGCGGGCGAGGAAGACGGTGTGCTCGGCGTCCGTCATGCCGCCGATGGGCTGGGTGTAGGCGAGGGGTTCGAGTGCGGTGACGCGCCAGCCGGTCTCCTCCTCGACCTCGCGGGCGGCGGCCTGTTCCAGGGTCTCGCCGGGGTCGACGATCCCGGCCGGGACCTCCCAGTTCCAGGTGTCGGTGGTGAAGCGGTGGCGCCACAGCATCAGCACCTCGTCGCGGTCGTTGAGGACGACGACGGCGACGACCGGGGCGAACCGGACGAGGTGGTGCTCGTAGCGGGGGTTGCCGGGGGGTTCGACCTCGACCAGGTCGAGGCCGACCCAGGGGCTGCGGTAGACGGGGCGGCTGCCGTGCACGGTCCACTCGCTCATGGCGGCGATCATGCCACGGACCACCCCAGGCGCGTCCGGGCGCGGCGCGGCGCGGCGCTGCGCGGCGCTGCGCGGCGGGGCGTTGCGGGGGCGCGGGTGGAGCGGGTTGCATGGGGGGATGGCGGAGACGGGGGCCGGACGGCCGGTGGTGTACCTGTTCGGGTCGGCGGCGGGGGTGGTGGCCGGGCTCGGGGACGCGGTGCGGGCCGGGCTGGCGCGCGGGTGGGACGTGGCGGTGGGGCTGACGCCGTCGGCGCGGGAGTGGTTGGCGGAGCGGGTGCCGGAGTGGGAGGAGCTGACCGGCCACCCGGTGAAGTCGGCGTACCGGCGGCCGGGGCAGCCGGACGTGCTGCCGCCCGCGGACGCGGTGCTGTTCGCGCCGGCCACCTTCAACTCGGTGAACGCCCTGGCGCTGGGCCTGACCTCGTCCTGGGTGGTGGGCTACGCGGCGGAGGCGGCGGGCAAGGGCGTCCCGGTGCTGGTGATGCCCTGCGTGAACACCGCGCTGGCCGCGCACCCGCAGTTCCCGCGCAGCGTGGCGGCGCTGCGCGAGGCCGGGATGCGGGTGCTGCTGGGGGAGGGCGGTTTCGTGCCGGACGAGCCGGGCGCGGGCGCCCCGTACCCGTGGGGGGCCGCGTTGGACGCGGTGGCCCGCGCGCTGGGGTGAGGGGCGCCCGCGTCGGGGTGCGGGGTGCGGCCGCGGACCGCGGGTCAGAGCAGCTTGCGCGGGGCGAGCGCGGGCCGGGGGTCGTCGGGGCGGCGGTGCGGGTGGAGCAGGTCGGCGGCGGCGCGGAGCCGGGCGGCGGCGCGGGCGGGGAGGACCAGGGTGTAGAGGTGGCCCTCGCCGCGCGGGCCCTCGACCAGCCAGGACGTCCAGGGCAGTTGGAGGGTCGCGGCGGGGCTGAAGGCGACGGGCAGTCGGCCGGCCAGCGGGAGGTCCTGCAGGCCGAGGCGGCACCAGTTGGAGACGGTGAGGGTGCGGCGGCCGGGGTCGAAGCCGACCGGGACGCACTCGGCGGCGCGGTCGCGGCCGACCTGTTCGAGGAAGCGCAGGTTGCTCCGGACGCTCAGGTGCTTCTCGGTGAACTCCTCGATGGCGGTGCGCAGTTCGGCGGCGTACCGGGCGGGTGCGGTGCCGGTGCGGTAGGGCAGCCGGATCTCGCCGAGCAGGTTGCCCGGGGCGCCGTCGGGCAGGCCGAGGACGCGCCGCAGGTTGACCGGCATGGTGAGGGTCCGGTCAGCGTCGCCGTCGCCGTCGCCGGCGCCGTCGACCTCGTGCAGCACGTGCAGCAGGTGGGCGCAGAGCGCGTCGTTGGCGGAGAGCCGGCGTCCGGCGTCGGCGCTGTACGCGGCGCGCAGCCGTTCGGTCTCGGCGGGGGAGAACCAGACCTGGACGGTGCGGTTGGCGAGCGAGGCGCCGGTGACGGCGCGGCGCAGTTCGGCGGCCTCGGCGGGGTCGGGCAGCCGCAGTGCGGGGGTGCCGCAGTCGGTGGCGGGCAGGTGGGCGTCGAGCTGGGCGTCCCGGTCGGCGGCGCGGACGATCGCGGGCGGCGCGGTGCCCTCGGTGCCGGCCGACCAGGCGCGCACCAGCAGGGCGAAGGTCTGCATGTCGCCGACGGCGTGGTGCCAGGAGACGCCGAGCGCGCTGCCGCCGTCGGCGAGCCGGTTGAGCCGGACGGTGAGCAGCGGCAGCGGTTCCCGGCGGGCCTCGGTGGCGCGGACGTGGTCGACCAGGCCGCCGGCGGGCAGCGCCATCCGGTCGAAGGCCTCGGCGAGGGTGTGCGGGGAGTCGGCGACGGTGAAGGGGACGCCGGAGTCGTCGGTGTCGATCCACAGTCCGCCGTCGGGGTCGGTGCGCAGCCGGCCGGCGAACTCGGGCAGGTCGGCGAGGGCGCGGGCCAGGCCGGCGGCCAGGGCGTCGGGGTCGAGCGGGCCGTCGTGGAAGAAGACCACCGAGACGGGCAGGTCGGCGAGCAGCAGGTCGCCGACGGAGCAGCGCACCGGCCCGGCCCCCGGGCGGCCGGCCCGGACCGTGCGGACGGTCCCACCGGCCTCCGCGGCGGCGTTCTCGGCGTCGGACGTCAGCGTGCCGGCCATCCCGGTCCCCTCCCCAGCTGCCTGAAACGACGGGGGAACGATAGGGGCCCGCGGGCGGGGGACACCAGAGGTGTCCGAACGGTCGGTTCCGCTCCGTACGGGTATGTGGCGTTTCTCATACCGATGCCCGAAAAGGCGGAAACCGGGGGGTGTGCGGTTTCCGTCCCCGGCCGATCGGCGATCTGGAAGGCTGAAACGAAGGCGCTTCAGGCTAAAAGATCATGCAATCAACGGAAACTGACCCTATCACTTCGATGAAACCCAGGGGATCAACCGGCTTCGCCCTCACCCCGCTGCGGAAACAGTGGGAGTTACGGTTCCGGCATGGTTCAGCTCCACGACCGCCCGACGCCCCAACCCCCCGGTGGCGTCCGTTCCAAGGGCCTCAACAGCGACTCGGTGGGCCTGCTCGGCAACGCGGTGATCGGCGTGTCGACGGTGGCCCCGGTGTACTGCCTCACCACCACCCTGGGGACCACGGTGGCCGCCGTCGGCCTGCGGATGCCGGCCCTCTTCCTGGCCGGCTTCCTGCCGATGATGCTGGTGGCCTTCGCCTACCGGGAGCTGAACAAGGCGATCCCGGACAGCGGCACCTCGTTCACCTGGACGGTCAAGGCGTTCGGCCCGAAGATCGGCTGGATGTGCGGCTGGGGCCTGGTGATCGCGACGATCATCGTGCTGTCCAACCTCGCGGGCGTCGCCACCGAGTACCTGTACCTGCTGCTCGGCGAGATCACCCGCAACGACTCGGTCGCCGAGCTGAACGGGAACAGGCTGGTCCACGTGGTCACCTGCCTGGCGCTGATCGCCGCCGCGACGCTGATCAGCTACCGCGGCATGACCGCCACCAAGGGCGTCCAGTACGCCCTGGTCGGGCTGCAGCTCGCCGTGCTCGGCCTGTTCGGCGTGATGGCGATCGCCAAGGCCGCGGGCCACGGCGCGGCCGGCTCGCTGCACTTCTCCTGGAGCTGGCTCGACCCGTTCCAGGCCAGCTCGTTCACCTCCTTCGTGGCGGGCCTGTCGCTCTCGCTGTTCATGTACTGGGGCTGGGACGCCTGCCTGAGCGCCAACGAGGAGACCGGCGGCAGCGAGAAGACCCCCGGCCGGGCCGCGATGCTGGCGATGGCCGTGCTGGTCGGCTCCTACCTGTTCACCGCCGTCGCGGTGCAGATGTACGCGGGCGTCGGCACCACCGGCACCGGCCTGGGCAACCCGGAGACCTCCTCCAACGTGCTGGCCGTGCTGGCCGGCCCGGTGATGGGCACCGGCCTGGGCGTGCTGCTGTTCGTCGCGGTGCTGGCCTCCGCCTCCGCCAGCCTGCAGACCACGTTCATCCCGGTCAGCCGCACCGTGCTGGCGATGAGCGTGTACGAGGCGCTGCCCGCCTCCTTCACCAGGGTCAACGACCGCTACAAGACCCCGGGGCGGGCGATCGTCACCGCCGGCGTCGGCACCGGCGCGTTCTACACCGTGATGACCCTGGTCAGCTCGCACGTGCTGGCCGACACCATCGCCGCGCTGACCCTGATGATCTGCTTCTACTACTCGCTGACCGCGTTCGCCTGCGCCTGGTACTTCCGGCGCGACTTCCGCAACTCGGTGCGCGACGCGCTGCTCAAGTGCGTGTTCCCGCTGCTCGGCGGGCTCACCCTGGCCGCGATCTTCGGCAAGTCGCTGGTCGACATGGTCGACCCCGCGTACGGCAGCGGCAGCTCGGTGTTCGGCGTCGGCTCGGTGTTCGTGGTCGGGGCCGGGCTGCTGGCGCTCGGCCTGGTGGTGATGGCGGTGATGACGCGCCGCAGCCCCGCGTTCTTCCGCGGCGAGGTGCTCACCCGGGACACCCCCGCCCTGGTCATCCCCGACTGAGCCGGGGAGCACCCGGAGGGCCCCGAACCGCGCGGTTCGGGGCCCTCCGGCGTGGTGGGGGGATCAGTACGCGACGGTGAAGCGCTCGCCGAGGTGCCGGGGCTCCTCGACCTCGTCCAGCAGCGCCACCGCGTAGTCCTCGGTGGAGATCCGGCTCTCGCCGTCCGCGTCGACCAGCAGGTCCTCCAGGCCCTGGCGGTAGGCGCCGGTGCGCTCGCCGGGGGCGATGGTGCCGGCCGGGGAGAGGTTGGTCCAGCGCAGGTCGGTGACGGTGCGCAGGTAGTCCAGCGCGTCGCCGTGCGCGTGCATGATCTGCAGCAGGAACTCCGGCAGGCCGGGGGTGTCCCAGACCTGCTTGCCGTCGGGGGTGCGCAGCGAGCCCGCGCCGCCGACCGTGAGCAGCCGCGGCGCGTCGGCGCCCAGCGTGCGCAGCCCCGCCACCAGCGACTCAAAGGACGGCGCGATCAGCGCCTGGTGGCCCGGCCCGTCGCCGCCGCCGACCGCGCTGACCACCACGTCCGCGCCCTTGGCGTGCGCGGCGACCGAGGCCGGGTCGAGCACGTCGCCGACCGCGACGGTCAGCGCCGGGTGGGTGGTGGTCAGCTTGGCGGGGTCGCGGACCACGGCGGTCACGGTGTGGCCGCGGCGCAGCGCCTCGTCCAGCACGCGGGAGCCGATGGTGCCGGTGGCGCCGTACAGGGTGATGGTGCTCATCGTGGACGTGTCTCCTCTGTGGGTTCGCCGCTTGGCGTTTTCCGTCGTCGGTTCGACCGTACGGGCGCTGCGGGCAGGTGGGCGAGGTGCCGGGCCGACAGGGGATGGTGAAAAACGGACAGCCGGGCGGACGTTTCCCCGGCTCCGGCGTCCGACTCTGCAACGTTTTGTTGAAACGTACCTTGACGGCCCCGGCGCGGCCGCTTTAGCTTGCTTTCGCATTCCAAAACTATTCTTCCGCATCGCGGAAGAGAGCGTCGACGGCAGGAGTAGCCGATGCCCCGCATGACAGCCGCCCGCGCGGCCGTGGAGATCCTCAAGCTCGAAGGCGTCGAGGTGGCGTTCGGCGTGCCCGGCGCCGCGATCAACCCCTTCTACGCCGCGCTCAAGGCCTCCGGCGGCATCCGGCACACGCTGGCCCGGCACGTCGAGGGCGCCTCGCACATGGCCGAGGGCTACACCCGGGCGAAGGCGGGCAACATCGGGGTCTGCGTCGGGACCTCGGGCCCGGCCGGCACCGACATGATCACCGGCCTGTACTCGGCGACCGCCGACTCGATCCCGATCCTCTGCATCACCGGCCAGGCCCCGGTCGCCCGGCTGCACAAGGAGGACTTCCAGGCCGTTGACATCGCCTCGATCGCCAGGCCGGTCACCAAGGCCGCGACCACCGTGCTGGAGGCCGCGCAGGTCCCGGGCGTGTTCCAGCAGGCCTTCCACCTGATGCGCTCGGGCCGGCCCGGGCCGGTGCTGATCGACCTGCCGATCGACGTCCAGCTCACCGAGATCGAGTTCGACCCGGAGGCGTACCAGCCGCTGCCGGTCTACAGGCCGACCGCCAACCGGGTCCAGATCGAGAAGGCGATCGCCCTGCTGCAGGCCGCCGAGCGGCCGCTGATCGTGGCCGGCGGCGGCGTGATCAACGCCGACGCGGCCGGGGCGCTGCGGGAGTTCGCCGAGCTGACCGGTGTCCCGGTGGTGCCGACCCTGATGGGCTGGGGCGTGATCCCCGACGACCACGAGCTGAACGCCGGCCTGGTCGGCCTGCAGACCTCGCACCGCTACGGCAACGAGAACTTCCTGGCCTCCGACTTCGTCCTCGGCATCGGCAACCGCTGGGCCAACCGCCACACCGGCGGCCTGGACGTCTACACCGCGGGCCGCACGTTCGTCCACATCGACGTCGAGCCGACCCAGATCGGCAGGATCTTCGCGCCCGAGCTGGGCATCGCCTCCGACGCGGGCGCCGCGCTGGAGCTGCTGATCGAGGTCGCCCGCGAACTGGCCGCCGCCGGCGAGCTGAAGGACCGCGGGGAGTGGGCCCGCAGCACCCAGGCGCGGCGGGCCGCGCTGCAGCGCAAGACCCACTTCGACGACGTGCCGCTCAAGCCGCAGCGGGTCTACGAGGAGATGAACCGGGCCTTCGGCCCCGAGACCCGGTACGTCACCACCATCGGCCTCTCACAGATCGCCGGCGCGCAGATGCTGCACGTCTACCAGCCCCGGCACTGGATCAACTGCGGCCAGGCCGGCCCGCTCGGCTGGACCGTCCCGGCCGCGCTCGGCGTCGCCACCGCCGACCCCGAGGGCCAGGTGGTCGCGCTCTCCGGCGACTACGACTTCCAGTTCATGATCGAGGAGCTGGCGGTCGGCGCCCAGCACCGCATCCCGTACGTGCACGTGCTGGTCAACAACGCCTACCTCGGGCTGATCCGGCAGGCGCAGCGCGCCTTCGACATCGACTTCCAGGTCAAGCTGGAGTTCGAGAACGTCAACGCCCCCGAGCTGGGCGTCTACGGCGTCGACCACGTCCGGGTCGCCGAGGGCCTGGGCTGCAAGGCGATCCGGGTCACCCGTCCCGAGGAGCTGCTGCCCGCGTTCGAGCGGGCCAAGAAGCTGGCCGCGGAGTTCCGCGTCCCGGTGGTGGTCGAGGCGGTCCTGGAGCGGGTCACCAACATCTCGATGGCCGCCGCCGACATCGACAAGGTCGTGGAGTGGGAGGAGCTGGCCACCGGGCCCGGCGACGCCCCGACGGCGATCCGCCCGCTCACGGCCTGAGGCGCGCCCGCAGCACCCGGGCGGCGAGCCCGCCCACGAGCAGGGCGGTGCTCACCAGCAGGACCGGGGCGGCGAGGTGGGAGATCGACCAGGTGAGGACGGTGAGGGCGAGCAGGGCGACGAGCAGCACGGCGGCGCCTCCGATTTCGGTGAACGAATGTTCGCTGACTTCCGGTCAGTACTCTAGCGGGGCTGGCCAAACTCGGCAAACGACTGTTTACTGAACGCCGTGACGACCCCCTCCGCCGCCGGTGTCCGCCAGGTCCGCAAGCAGGCCAGCCGCCGGGCCCTGCTGGACGCCGCCCTCGCCCTGCTCGCGGAGCAGAACCTCGCCGGGCTCGGGGTGCGCGAGGTGACCCGGGCGGCGGGCCTCTCGCCAGCCGGGTTCTACCGGCACTTCGCGGACCTCGCCGAGCTGGGCGTGGTGCTGGTGGAGGAGTCGCTGGCGAACCTGCACGCCATGGTCCGCGCGGTGTTCGCGGGCGGCGACGAACCCGAGCTGCTCATCGACCGCTCGGTCGGGGTGATCGCCGCGCACGTGGCGGCGCACCCCGGCTACCTCCGCTTCCTGGCCCGCGAGCGGCACGGCGGGGTGAAGCCCGTCCGGGACGCCATCGCGGCCCAGCTGGCGCTCTTCGCCGAGGAGTTGGCGGAGCTGATGGCCGCCCGGCCGGGCACCGCCGACTGGGCGGCGGGGGAGCGCCGGATGCTGGCCGAGCTGTACGTGGACCGGATGGTGTCCACCGCGCTGGCGCTGGTCGAGGCGGACGCGGGGGAGCGGGAGGCGATCGCGCTGACGACCCGGGCGCAGCTGCGGCTCATCAACCTCGGAAGCCGTCACTGGCAGGGGAGTTGACGGAGCGCCGGAGGCGGTCGCGCTCTTGACACGGTGTCATGGGCGCGCCAATTTAGGGGAACCCCCCGTGGCACCCCGCGCGCAACCCCGCGCGGCACCCCCGTGGCACCCCCACACCTCCGAGAGGCACCCTCATGAAGAAGCCGCTCACCGGCGCCCTCTGCGCGCTGACCCTCGCCGGCGCCACCGCCCTGGCCACCGCCACCCCCGCGGCCGCCGTGACGGTCAACTTCGCCGGGACGGTCGCGCTCAGCAACTGCTCCGGCTCGCTGGTCCGGATGCCGAACTCCGTCGACAGCGACCCCGGCCTGATCCTCACCAACGGCCACTGCCTGGAGAGCGGCATGCCCGCCGCCGGGCAGGTGATCACCAACCAGGCCTCCACCCGTAGCTTCACCCTGCTCAACGCGAGCGGCGGCAACCTCGGCACGGTGCGGGCCAACCGCGTCCTCTACTCGACGATGACCGACACCGACGTCACCCTCTACCGGCTGAGCACCAGCTACGCCACGATCAAGAGCCGCTACGGGATATCCCCGCTGACCATGTCCACCGCCCACCCGGTGGCCGGCAGCTCGATCAAGGTGGTCTCCGGCTACTGGAAGCGGATCTACTCCTGCAACGTCGACGGCTTCGCCTACCGGCTCAAGGAGGGCGGCTGGACCTTCAAGGACTCGGTCCGCTACACCTCCGGCTGCGACATCATCGGCGGCACCTCCGGCTCGCCGGTCGTCGACACCACCACCGGCCAGGTCGTCGCGGTGAACAACACCCTCAACGAGGACGGCCAGACCTGCACCCTGAACAACCCCTGCGAGGTCGACCAGAGCGGCACCGTCACGATCCACCCGGGCATCGGCTACGCGCAGGAGACCTACACCATCCCCAACTGCTTCGCGCCCGGCAACGTCCTCGACCTCACCCGGGCCGGCTGCGTGCTGCCCCGCCCGTGACCGCCGCGGTCCGGGGCCCGCGCCGGGCCCCGGACCGCCCCCGGCGGCGAGGAGGGCAACCTGGAAGTGGGCCCCGGCGCCCGGGAGGCCCCAGCATGGACCGCCCGTTCCGTCCGGCCGACCCCGCGGAGAGACGACAGCCATGCCCCACATCAGCCTCGGCAACGACCTGCCCGGCATCAGCGGCCTGATGACCCAGCGCCCCGACACCGCCGCCCCGTTGAACCAACTGGCCGAGACGCTGCTGCGCAGCCCGGCCTCCTCGGCGCTGAGCCGCGGCGAGCGCGAACTGATCGCGGCCTACACCTCGGAGCTCAACGAGACCGAGTTCTGCTCCGCCTCGCACAGCGCCTTCGCCGCCGCCCAGCTCGACGGCGGACCGGACCTGGTGAAGGTGGTGCTGAGCGGACCCGACGAGGCGCCCGTCAGCCCGCGGCTCCGCGCCCTGCTGCGGATCGCCGCCGCCGTGCGGGGACCGGTCCGGGCACTGCCCGCGGAACTGGTGGCCGAGGCCAGGGCGCTCGGCGCCGACGACGAGCAGATCCACGACACGGTGCTGATCGCCGCCGCGTTCTGCCTGTTCAACCGGTACGTCACCTGCCTGGACACCGAACTCCCGACCGACCCCGGCTACTACGAGGAGGGCGCGGAGCGGATCGTCACCCGCGGCTACGCCCCGCCGGCCCGCTGAGCCGCCCCCTCCGCCCCCGGGTGCGCGGACGGCCTCGGGGATAAGCGCTGCTAGCGTGGCGGCCGTCGAGGTTCCGTCGTGCTGGAAGGGTCGCGCCCGCGATGGCCAAGTTCCTGTTGAGTCTGCACCTGCTGGCCGTCGCGCTGTGCATCGGGCCGGTCGCCGTCGCGGTGAGCATGTTCCCGCGCAGGGCGAAGGCCGCGCTCGCGGCCGGCCCGGACCAGGACGGCGCCCGCGCCTCGGTGCGGCTGCTGCACCGGATCGGCAACGTGTACGCGCTGATCGGGCTCGCGGTGCCGGTGCTCGGCATCGGCACCGCGCAGGCCATGGACGTGCTCGGCAACGCCTGGCTGGTCACCTCGATCGTGCTGACCGCCGTCGCCGCGGGCGTGCTGCTGCTGTTCGTGCTGCCCGGTCAGCAGGCGACCATCGACGCGCTGGACGCCACCGAGGACCGGGACGCCGAAACGGCCCGCGCCACCGCCAAGTTGAAGCTGCTGCCGATGACGGCGGGCGTCTTCAACCTGCTGTGGGCGGTCGTCCTGGTCCTGATGGTCATCCGGCCGGGGTCGACGACCGGTTCGTGACCCCGCGGACCTCGACCGCGGCCAGCAGCTCCGCCGTCGCGGCCGCGACGGCGGCCACCGCCGCGTCGAACGCGGCCCGGTTGTGCGCGGCCGGCGCCCGGAACCCGGAGACCTTGCGGACGTACTGCAGCGCCGCCGCGTGCACGTCCTCGGGCGTGGCGTCGGGCGTCATCGGCGGACGGAGCGTCTTGATGCTTCGGCACATGCCCCCAGTCTGCCGCGCCCCGCCGACACCGCCCGCCCTCAGGGCAGCTGCCGCAGCCGCGCCCCGGCCCGCTTGACCGCGCGCGCCACGACCGCGGTCTCCACCCGCCGCACCCCGAGCGGGCCCAGCACCTCGGTCTGGAACCGGTACAGCGCCGCGTGGTCCGGGCAGAACACGGCGGCCATCAGGTTGCTCGGCCCGCTGGTGGCCAGCACCCCGTGCACCTGCGGGTGCCCGGCCAGCGCCGCCCCGGTCGCCGCGAGCCGGCCGGGCTCGACGTCCAGCCACAGGTTGGCGTCCACGCCGACGCCCAGCAGCCGCGGGTCCACGCTGACGTGGGTGCGCAGCAGCCCGCCCGCGCCGAGTCGGTGCAGCCGCCGCCGGACGGTCGACTCCGGCACCCCCAGGGCGCCCGCCAGCGCCGCGTGCGAGCGGCGCGCGTCCTGCCCCAGCGCGTCCAGCAGCCGGTGGTCGAGCGCGTCCAGGAGCGGGGGCGGCCGCTGACCGGCGGGCGGGGGCGGCGGGGCCAGCGCGGCCTCCTCGGCGGCCGTCAGCGCGCCGCAGCGCCAGGCCGAGGCGTCCGCGAACAGGTGCAGCACGGCGTGCGCCGCCGACTCCAGCACCGCGCCGGTGGCCGGCAGCCGCCCGTACAGCAGCCGGTCGCGGGCGGGCGCGTCGGCCAGCACCACCGCCGACACCTCCTGCCCGCCGAGCATCACGTCGACGAACGGCACCCCGTCCTGCGCGGCCAGCGCCAGCGCGATCCCGTCCGCCCGCCCGTGCGGCACCCGCACCCGCAGCAGCAGCGCGCCGAGCGCGGCCGCCCGGGCGTCCGGCATCCGCACCACCCGGACGGCGCCCGTCCCCAGCAGCCGCCCCAGCCGCCGCGACACCGTCCGCGCCGACACCCCCAGCACCTGGGCGATCCGCCCCGGCTCGGCCCGCCCGTCCACCTGCAGCGCGTGCACCAGCCGCCGGTCCAACGCGTCCAGCACGCCGGCCGGATCCGCCGCATCGGTGTCCATGACCGTCCGTTCCCCGTCGAACCGGCGCCGGGGACGTCCCGAACCGCCACACCGACGGTACTCCTGACCCACCACCGGAACGAAGGAGCCGACCGTGCGGGACCTACTGGACGCCACCGAACGCGCCGTGCGCGAGACCGGCCGCCGACTGGCCGGGCGGCAGCCCGCCGAACCGCTCGACGCCGCCACCCCCGCCGAGGCCCGGGCGGCCTTCGCCGCCGTCGACGCCCCCGCCGCCCGGGAACTGCGCGAACGCCTCGCCGCACTGCGCCCGCGGGCCGGATGGCTGGACGACGAGTGGGCGCGCGAGGTGCCGACGGACGGCGAGTGGTGGCTGTGCGACGCCACCGACGGCGCCGTCCAGTACCTCAGCGCCCTCCCGCACTGGGCCGTCACCGCGACCCTGCTGCGCGACGGCGCCCCCGTCCTCGCCGTGGTGCACGCCCCGCGCGAGGACGCCACCTACACCGCGACGGCCGGCGGCGGCACCCGGCTGAACGGCCGCCCCCGCACCCCCCGCGCCCGCACCCTGGCCACCGCCGTCGCCGCCACCTCCCAGCCCCCGGACGTCGCCCGCGACCCGGCCGCGCTGCGGGCCGCCGGCGCCGCGCTGAGCGCCGTCCTGCCGCACGTGCCCGCCGTCCGCACCCTCGGCCCCACCGCCCTGCAGGTCGCCCGGGTCGGCTCCGGGCACCTCACCCTGTTCTGGCAGTACGGCGCCGACCCCGCCAACCTGCTGCCCGGCGCCCTGCTCGCCGCCGAGGCCGGCGCCCGCGTCACCGACGCCCGGGGTGCCCCGTGGACGCCCGCCGCCCCGTCCTTCGTCGCCTCGGCGCCCGGCGCCCACGCGGAACTCCTGGAGGTGCTGCGGGGGGTGTGACGCCGGGGCCCCGCGGCCGGCTCCGGCCCGGTCCGGGCGTCACGGCGCGGCGAGTTCGAGGGGCAGGGTCGCGGCGGCGGTGAAGACGGCGGTGGGGGTGGCGAGTTCGAGGTAGTGCAGGTCGCCGTCGCGGTGGCCGGCCAGCGGGGTGAGCGGGAGGTGGGACAGGTCGAGTTCGGCGAGGCCGTCGAGGGTGGTGCGGCCGAGCTTGATCAGCGCCTCCTTGCGGACCCACAGGCGCAGGAAGGCGCCGGTGGGGTCCGGGTGGGCGCGGACCAGCGCGCTCTCGGCGGGGGTGAGGACGTGCTCCAGGGCGGCCGGGTCGGTGGTGCGGGCGCCGAGGTGCTCGACGTCGACGCCGACCGGGACGGGGCCGGCAGCGGCGGCGACGACGCCGCTGCTGTGCGAGAGGCTCAGGTGGATGCCGGGCCGGTCGGTGAGGTGGGGGCGGCCGTGGGTGGTGTCGCCGCAGCCGGGGCAGCGCTGGCCGAAGGCGACCTCGGCGGGGTCGGTGCCCAGGTGCGCGGCGGCGCAGTACCGGACCAGCAGGTGCGCGGCGAGGTAGTCGTCGCGGTCGGCGGGCCGGTGGAAGCGCCGCAGCCGCTCCCGCTCGTGGTCGGTGAGCAGCCGCTCGTCGGCGCCCGGCCGGGCGAGCACCTCGGCGGTGGTGGCGAGCATGGCGAGCGGCGGGTTCGACACGGTTCTCCCTCTCCTGACGGGCACCTGCGCTGACGCGCTATCAAAATAGTCCGTTCGAATGACTTTTCGGCGCGTCCGTCTGCGGCTGTCAGTGAACGGTACGCCGCTTCCCCTTGGCTGGTCGGGTCGGCTGCCCGCTGACCCCCCGTCAAGGAGAGGAGTGTCCGTGCGACCCGGCGTCCGAGGCAAGAACCCGCTGCTCAGAATCGCCGTGGTGGCGGCACTCGCCGCCGCCCCCCTGCTCACGCTGGCCTCGATCGGCCAGGCCGACCAGATGGCCCCGCCGCTCGGCCCGTGCTCGGGCCCCAACTGCCCGAGCACCTGGGACCCGCCGCACACCGGCCCGTTCAACGGCTCCGACGCCTCGCTCAACGTCTACGTCGGCGGCGACTACCTGGTCCGGCAGAACGCGGCCGAGGTCGAGGGCAAGATCGCGGTCGTCGGCAACCTCGACATCAACAAGGCCAACGGCGGCGCGTTCAACATGGGCGTGGTCGGCGTCGGCTCGATGGTCACCCCGCCGAACGGCTCGGACCACGTCACGGTCGGCGGCTCGGTCACCATCGACAACTCGCAGGCGCTGCCCAGCCGGCTGTTCATCGGCGGCACCGACTTCTTCGTCAACCCGCCCGCCGCGCTCTGGGGCAACCTCAAGTACGGCACCACGCTGACCGGCCTGTACGACATCACCCCGACCGGCCAGGCGATCCAGGACCCGGCGGCCATCGACGCGTTCACCAACCTGACGCCGGTCATCGAGGACCACTCCGCCTGCATGGCCCAGCAGACCGCCACCGGCACGGTGGTGGACGACGGCACCACCGTCACCTTCACCGGCGACGGCACCAGCGCCCGGCAGGTCTTCAACTACGCCCAGAACATCGGCACCGACGGCGGCATCCGGCTGCTCGACTTCAACGGCATCCCGGCCGGCGCGACGGTGATCGTCAACATGACGGGCGGCAACGTCGTCGTCAACACCAGCAGCGGCACCGGCGCGGTCGACGACGAACTGACCGCCCTGCGGTCCCACCTGATGTGGAACTTCCCGACCGCCACCAGCGTGGAGGTCAAGGGCACCGCCCAGTGGCAGGGCTCGATCATGGCGGGCAACCCGGCGAGCACCACCACGCTCTCCAACCCGGGCACCAACGGCCGCGTCTACCTGGCGGGCAGCCTGCTGCAGCAGGGCAGCGCGGGCACCGAGATCCACAACTACCCGTTCGACGGTGACCTGCCGGTCTGCGGCGAGAGCCCCTCGCCGTCGCCCTCGCCGAGCGACTCGACCAGCCCCTCGCCGTCCCCGTCGCCGAGCGACTCGACCAGCCCCTCGCCGTCGCCGTCGAACAGCGAGAGCCCCAGCCCGAGCCCGACCCCGTCGCCGAGCGAGAGCACCAGCCCGGCGCCGACGCCGAGCGGGAGCACGCCCGAGCCGTCCGGGTCGACCTCGACCCCGGCCGGGCCGCCGCTGCCGGACACCGGCGGCGGTGACCTGGTCGCCCCGGCGGCGGGGGCCGCCGCGGTGCTGCTCGGCCTGGGCGGCGGCGTGATCGCGCTGGCCCGCCGGGCCAGGGGCCGCCACAGCTGACCGGCGCGCCGGAGCAGGACGGCCGGAGCCCGCGGGCTCCGGCCGTCGCGCGCGCGGGCGGGGAGGGTCAGGTGACCTCGCCCCGGCGGGCGAAGCGCTCCTCGCGCCACTCGCCGCTCGCCAGCACCTCGCGCAGCGCGCCCGCCGCGTCGTGCACGTCGGCGCGGGAGAGGTAGAGCGGGGTGAAGCCGAAGCGCATCAGGTCGGGGGCGCGGAAGTCGCCGATCACGCCGCGGGCGATCAGCGCCTGCACCACCGCGTAGCCGTCGGGGTGGCGCAGCGCCACCTGGCTGCCGCGCCGGTGGTGCGCGCGCGGGGTGACCGGCTCGACGTCCAGGTCGGCGGTCAACTCCAGGAACAGGTCGGTGAGTTCCAGGCTCCTGGCCCGGACGGCGGCCGGGTCGGCCAGCTCCCAGACCTCCAGCGCCGCCTCCAGCGCGGCCAGTCCGAGGATCGGCGGGGTGCCGGTGAGGAACCGGGTGACGCCCTCGGCGGGCCGGTAGTCGGGCTCGAAGTCGAACTGCCGGGCATGCCCGAACCAGCCGGTCAGCGGCTGCCGGGCGGCCTCCTGGTGGCGGGCGGCGGCGTACAGGAAGGCGGGTGCGCCCGGGCCGCCGTTGAGGTACTTGTAGCCGCAGCCGACCGCGAAGTCCACGCCCGCCGCGTCCAGTTCGACCGGCAGCGCGCCCGCGGTGTGGCACAGGTCCCAGACCGCGAGCGCCCCGGCGGCGTGGATCCGCGCGGTCAGGCCGGGCATGTCCAGCAGCTCGCCGGTGCGGTAGTCGACGTGCGAGAGCAGCACCGCGGCGGCCTCGGAGTCCAGCACGGCGTCCAGCTGGGCGGCGGTGTCCAGCAGGACGGTGCGGGTGCCGGGCCGCAGCGCGCCCACGCCGTCGGCGACGTACAGGTCGGTGGGGAAGGCGTGCCGCTCGGCGAGCAGGGCCGGGCGGTCCGGGCGCAGCCGCAGGGCCGCGCCGAGCACCTTGAACAGGTTGACCGAGGTCGAGTCGCAGACCACCACCTGGCCGGGCGCGGCGCCCAGCAGGTGGGCGCCGAGCCGGTCGCCGAGCCGGGCGGGCTGGTGGAACCAGCCGGCCTCGTTCCAGGACCGGATCAGGCCGGTGCCCCACTCCTCCGCCACCACCCGGGCCAGGTGGCCGGGGGTGCGGCGGGGCAGCGCGCCGAGCGAGTTCCCGTCCAGGTAGAGCACCCCGGCGGGGAGGTCGAACTCGGCGCGCAGGGCGTGCAGCGGATCGGCGGCGTCGAGCGCCGCGCACTGCGCACGGGTGGGGGTCACAGCAGCTCCCGGATCGGTCAGAGGTCGTTGCGGACGGTCCACAGTTCCGGGAACACGTCCTGGTCGGCGGAGTGCTTGAGCCAGCTGAGGCCGCTGGAGCCGCCGGTGCCCGGCTTGCCGCCCATGGTGCGCTTGACGGAGGAGTAGTGGCGCTGGCGCCAGCGGGTGACCCGCTCCGCGGTGTCCAGCAGGGCCTCGCCGAGCCGGACCAGGTCGGCCAGCCCCGGATCGGTGTACACGGCCCGCCAGGCGGCCTCCACGGCCTCGTCGTGGCGGTGCCGGGCGGTCACCGGCCGCACCGGCAGCTCCAGGCCGCGCCGGGCCAGCACGGCCAGCGCCTCGTCGTACAGGCTCGGGGTGCGCAGCGCGGCGAACAGCCCGTCGTACTCGGCGGGGGAGTCCCGGTACATCTCCAGCAGGCCCTCGCTGCGGTTGCCGAGCAGGAACTCCAGCCGCAGGAAGGCCGAGGACTGGAAACCGGACGCCTCGCCGAGGACCGGCCGGAAGGCGCCGAACTCGGCGGGCGTCATGGTGGCCAGCAGGTCCCAGGAACCGACCAGCACGTCCTGGGTGTGCTGCCCGCGGCGCAGCGCGGCCAGCGCGGCGTCCAGGTCGTCGGCGCGCAGGGCGGTGCGGGCGGCGCACCAGTCGCGCTCCAGCAGGTCGAACAGCAGCTCCATCACCTGCGTGGTGACGATGAACGAGTACTCCGCGGGCTCCGCGCTGCGCGGCTGCTGCAGCGCGTGCAGCTCGGCCAGCCGGACGTACCGGGCGTAGGGGGTGCCCGTGCCGGGGTCGCTCCGGTCGGGCTCGAACCGCAGGTGGGGACGGTGGGTCTGGCCGGTCATGGCCGTGGCCTCCTTGGTTCCGCCCGCTCGGGGTGCGGCGGGCGCCACCCATTGTGCGGCGCGGTGGCCTGCTCTTGAATGGGCGTCGTAGCCCGGATGGGGGCATCCGCCTGCCGATCGCAAGGCGTTGCGCCCCGATCGCCTGACGAACGTGAAGGAGCCCCCGTGGACGCGGTGGACCGCCTGCTGCTGGCCGAACTGCAGGCCGACGCCCGGCTCTCGTACAACGAGCTGTCGCGCCGGGTGAACCTGTCCCCGCCGGCCGTCGCGGAGCGGGTCCGCCGGCTGGAGGGCGACGGGGTGATCACCGGCTACCACGCGCACCTGGCCCCGGCGAAGGCCGGGGCGGCGGTGATGGCCCTGGTCACGGTCGAGTGCTACGGGGTGCGTTGCCTGCTGCGCGACCCCGAGGTGGCGACCTGGCCGGAGGTGTTCCAACTGCACCGGGTGACCGGCGGGGCGTGCTGCGTGCTGCTGGTCGGGGTGCCGGACATGCCGGCCTTCGAACGGCTCACCGACCGGCTGGGCGGCTACGGGCAGCCGACCAGCTCGATGATCCTGTCCAGCCCGGTGCCGTGGCGCCCGCTCAGCCCCTGAGTCGGGGCGGGCCGCGGCGGCGGGCGGTCCGGGCGGGGGCGGGAGGGCCGGCGCCGTCCGGCGGGCTTCAGTGGCCGTTCTGGGGGTCGGCGAGGTGGACGCCCAGGCTTTCCAGGCCGTACAGGACCATCTCGACGCCGACCGCGGCCAGCAGCAGGCCGAGCAGGCGGGAGAGGACCTCCAGCGAGGTGCGGCGGCTGGCGCGCAGCAGCGGGGCGAGCAGGAGCACGCAGAGGCAGTCCACGGCGATCACGGCGACGTACATCGCGGCGACGGTGGAGTGCCAGCCGAGGGTGTCCCGGGTGAGGGACTCGACCAGCAGCGCGGTGATGGCGAGCGGGCTGGCCACGTACGGCAGCAGGAGTTCGCGGATGCCGTCGGCGAGGGGGTTGGCGAGGTGCTCGTCGTGCTTGCCGCCGCCGCCGAGGTGGACGCCCAGCACCAGGGCCATCGCGTAGACGAAGAAGATCACTCCGCCGGCGATCTGCAGGGACTGGTCGGAGATGTGGAACAGCGCGGCCATGAAGTCCGCGCTGTAGGCCAGCACCAGCCCGACCAGGGCCGCGACCAGCGAGGAGACCAGGGTGAGCCTGCGCAGCTCGGCCGGGGTGCGGCCCCGGCTGAGCTGCGCGAAGGCGAGCAGCACCTTGGGCGGGCCGACCACGGCGAAGAAGGTGACGAAGACGGTGCTCAGGGTGATGGCCGACATGCGCCCATGATGGGGCGTCAGCGCAGCCGGACGGTGACGCCACCCTGGCGCAGCACGTCGAGGAGCGCGTCGAAGTAGGAGCGCTCCTCCTCGTCCGGTCCGGTCACCCGGCGGGTGAGGAGCTGTGCGGAGTCCATCGCCCGCTGCCAGACCAGGGTGAACGGGGGCACCGGGCCGAAGCCGCCGCGCAGGCAGTCGGCGAGGGCGTCCAGGTTGCGGCCGTAGTAGCCGCCCGGGGCCCGGACGGCGCGGCCGAGTTCGGCCCAGAACGAGGGCTCGTCGGCGATCCGCTCGCCGTGCAGGACGTACGAGGGCGGCTGCGGTGCGGTGGTCATCGGGGCTCCGTTCTGCTGGTGGGCGTCGCCCGGATGGCTTCTCCGGGTCGATCGGGGCCGGTGCGCGCGCTGGGATGGGCCCTAAGTCTTCTCTTCCACACCAGGGGCAACACCATGACCAGTCTGCACCGCAAGGATCTCGGCCTGCTGGCGCTGCGCGGGGCCGTCGGCGGAGTCCTGTTCGCGCACGGGGCGCAGAAGCTGTTCGGCTGGTTCGGCGGCGCCGGGCCCGAGGGCACCGCACAGGCGATGGAGCACATGGGCTTCGTGCCCGGGGAGCGCAGCGCGCGGGCCGCCGGCCTGGGCGAGGCGGGCGGCGGGGCGCTGCTCGCGCTCGGGCTGGCCACGCCGGCCGCGGGCGCGGTGGTCGCCGGGACGATGGCGGGCGCGATCTCGGTGCACGCCCCGGCGGGCTTCTTCGCGCACGGCGGCGGCTACGAGTACCCGGCCCTGCTGGGCGCCTGCGGCCTGGCGCTGGGGGTGGCCGGCGCGGGCCGCTACTCGCTGGACGCCGCGCTCGGGCACCGGCTGGCCCGCCCCTGGGTGGGCGCGCTGGCGTTCGCGGCCAGCGCGGCGGGCGCCGCCGCGGTGGTGGCGCGCCGCCAGGAGGAGGTCCGCCGCCGGGAGGCGCGGGCCGCCGACGAGGCGGCCCGGGAGGACGGCAGCGGACTCTCCTGACCCGCCGGACTCCTCAATCGACCCGACCGAAGGGATCCCCACTGATGAAGCGATCGATGCGGGCCGTCGCCGGCTGGACGGCCGCCGCCCTGCTGGGCGGCGCGGCGCTGGCCGGCTGCTCCTCGGACGGCTCGCCGTCCCCCGCGGCGTCCTCGGCGCTGGAGGGCGCCAAGTCGGCGGTGGCCTCGGCGGCCTCCTCGGCGACGGCGGCGATCGGCTCGGCCGCCGCCTCGCTGGGCGCCTCCGCGCAGGCCGCCGCCTCCTCGGCGCTGGCCGGCGTCAAGGGCGGGCTGGACGCGAAGGACGACGTGGAGCTGGGCAAGGCCGCCACCGGCTCGGACGGCAAGCTGTCGGTGCCGCTGACCGTCACCAACCACGGTTCGCAGGCCGGCAAGTACACGATTCAGGTCAACTTCGACGACGGGTCGGGGAACCTGCTGGACGCGGTGGTGGTGAACGTGCCGGAGGTGGCGGCGGGGGCGTCCGCGCAGGCCACGGCGGAGAGCAACCGTTCGCTGGAGGGCAGTGTGACGCCGGTGGTCGCGAACGCGCTGCGGTACTGACCCGACACCGAACCTTAAGCGGGGCGTAAGCGTCAGAACCCGCTCTTGACGCCTGAGTTGGTCTAGTCCATTTTACTTGGCAGGTGCAGGGAGCCCCTGGGCCGGCGCCGGTGGTTTAGACCACCGGCGCCGGTTCGGCTTACCCGCACCCGGTGTTTGTGCAGGCCAACGCTCGATTCCCCTGTCATGCCCAGGTCGTGCGACCCCACCTCGTACGGTTCGTGCCTGGACTTGACGGGACCCCCACAACCAGGAGTCACGCAGCCATGCTTCGTTCCGTTTCCCCCGAGGCGCCCGCGCGCCGTCGGCCGAAGAGCTGGTCCGCGCTCGCGGCCGGCACCGCGGCCTCCCTGCTGCTCGGCAGCGCCCTCGCGCTGACCGGCGGCACCGCCCAGGCCGCGCCGACCAACTCGACCGGCGCCCCGGCCACCAGCGGCGGCATCAAGGTCGCGTACTTCGACCAGTGGTCGATCTACTCGAACGCGTACTACCTCAAGACGATGCAGGACACGGGCGCCGCGGGCAAGCTCGACTACATCATCTACGACTTCGCGAACATCCACCCGACCAACGGCACCTGTTTCGAGGCCAACAAGGCCGCGTCGCAGAACGAGGACGACCCCAACGCCGGTGACGGCGCGGGCGACTCCTTCGCCGACTACCAGAAGAGCTTCGGCGCCGACATCTCGGTCGACGGCGTGGGCGACACCTGGAACCAGCCGATCGTCGGCAACTTCAACCAGCTGAAGAAGCTGAAGGCGAAGAACCCGAACCTCAAGGTCCTGATGTCGATCGGCGGCTGGACCTACTCGAAGTACTTCTCCGACGTGGCCGCCAGCGACGCCGCGCGCAAGAAGTTCGTCTCGTCCTGCGTCGACATGTTCATCAAGGGCAACCTGCCCGTCGAGGGCGGTTACGGCGGCGCGGGCACCGCGGCCGGCATCTTCGACGGCTTCGACCTCGACTGGGAGTACCCGGGCGGCGGCGGCCACACCGGCAACCACGCCTCCCCCAACGACAAGCAGAACTTCACCGCGCTGCTCGCCGAGTTCCGCAGCCAGCTGGACGCCCAGACCAAGACCGACGGCCGCACCTACGGCCTCGCGGCCGCGGTCGGCGCCGGCCAGGACAAGATCAAGAACGTCGAGACGGACAAGATCGGTCAGTACCTGACCTTCCTGGACATCATGACGTACGACATGCACGGCGGTTGGGAGGCCCAGGGCCCGACCAACCACCAGGCCCCGATCTACACCAACCCGAACGACCCGATGAACCCGGTCCCGGGCGGCAACGGCAAGTACTCGGTGGACGCGGCGGTCAAGGCCTACACCGTGGGTGACCCGCAGTACGGCATCGCGGGCGGCTTCCCGGCGAAGAAGATCAACGTCGGCATCCCGTTCTACTACCGCGGCTGGACCGGTGTCTCCGCCGGCACCACCCACGGCCTGTTCCAGAAGGCGTCCGCCCCGGCCCCCGGCGGCACCTACTCCGGCGGCGTCGCCGGCATCAAGATGTTCAAGGAGCTGAACGGCTTCGTCGACAACCCCAACTACACCTACTGGGACGACGCCGCGAAGACCGCCTACTTCTACGACGGCACCACCTTCTGGTCCGGCGAGAACGCCCAGTCCATCCAGGCCAAGCTCGACTACGCGCACTGCAACGGCCTCGGCGGCTCGTTCATGTTCTCGATGTACGACCTGGGCACCCAGACCGGCCTGTTCGACAAGACGGTGACCGCCACCAACGGCTCCGCCGCGTCCTGCCCGGCCGCCCCGACCGGCTCGGCCTCCCCGACCGCCTCGGCCTCCGCCTCGCAGTCGGCCAGCCCGTCCGCGTCGGCCTCGGCGTCCGCCTCGGCCTCCGCGTCCGCCTCGGCCTCGGCCTCCGCGTCCGCCTCGACCGGTGCCTGCGCCGGTGCCCCGAGCTGGAGCGCCGCCACCGTGTACGCCACCCCGACCAAGGTCTCCTGGAAGGGCCACTACTACACCAACAAGTGGTGGACCACCAACGAGGACCCGAGCCTGAGCGGCCAGTGGGGCGTCTGGACCGACAACGGCGCCTGCTGAACCACCGGCACCGCTGACCGGCTGAGCTGAACCCCGGCCGGGCCGAACCCCGCGAGGGGCGCGAGGAGAGAGATCTCCCCGCGCCCCTCGTTCCGTTTCCCCGCCCCGGTCGGACGGCGCGCTCAGCAGGTCAGGTCGTCGGTGCGGCCGAGCGCGTCCGGCTGGGTCTCCTCGATCCGGCGCAGCATCCGGGTCAGCGTGGCGGCCAGCTCGGGGCGGGCCTCGCCGGCCACGTCCTGGAGCAGGTCGGCCTCGAAGACGGTGGCCATCCGCATCAGCTCCAGCCACTTGTCGCGGCCCTCGGAGGTCAGCTCGATGATCACCCGGACCCGGTTGGCCTCGTCCCGCTCCCGGGTGACCAGGCCCTCGGTGACCATCCGGTCGACCCGGTGGGTCATCGCGGCGGGGGTCAGGCCGAGCCGCTTGGCCAGCTCGCCCGGCCCCAGGCGGTAGGGGGCGCCGGCGAACACCAGCGCCTTGAGCACCTCCCACTCGGCGGAGGTGATGCCGAGGGTGGCCAGCTGGCGCCCGTACGCCACGTTCATCCGGCGGGAGAGCCGGGAGAGGGTGGAGACGATGGTCTCCACCTGCGGGTCCACGGTGGGGAATTCCCGCTGGTAGACGGCCACCTGTTCGGCGATGCCGAGCTCGGTGGCGGTCTGGGGCTCCGCTCTGCGTGTGCTCATGGTGCTCATTCTCCCACGCAGGGTGCAGTTGTTAAGCCTTTGACCTCACAGCCTTTGACCGCTTAGCCTTTGGATGGTAAGACTTTAGGTCTGAAATATTGCGGAGTAAAGCCGGGCCGAGGGCCCGGCTCGACGTGCGAAGAGGGGTGTGCAGTGAAGGAGTGGGGCGGCCGACTGCGCCGCGTCCAGGTCGGGAACGCGCTCAGCGCGTTCGGCAGCGGCTTCACCTTGCCGTACATGTTCGTGTACGTGGACCAGGTGCGCGGCCTCGGCGCCGCCGCGGCGAGCGCCGTGTTCGTCGTGTTCGCGCTGGCCGCGCTGGCCGTGCTGCCGTTCACCGGCCGCGGCATCGACCGGTACGGGCCGCGCCCGGTGCTGCTGGCCGGCACCGCGCTGGCCGCCGTCGGCGCGTTCGCCTTCGGGCAGGCCGCGAGCACGCCCGGGCTGCTGCTCTCCTCCTTCCTGTTCGGCGCGGGCGTCACCACCTGCCAGCCCGCGCTCGCCACGATGATCGTCCGCTGCACCGGGCGCGCCGAGCGCTCCCGCGCCTTCGCGCTCCAGTTCACCCTGGTCAACCTGGGCATGGGCATCGGCGCCCTGGTCGGCGGCCAGATCGTCGACACCGCCGACCCGGCCAGCCTGACCCGGCTGTTCACCATCGAGGCGGTGACCTTCCTCGGCCTGGCCGCCGTCACCGGCACCGCGAAGATGCCGCCGACCGCCGTCGAACCGGCCCCGGCCGGGGCCGCCGCCGACAGGCGCGGCGGCGGACTGCGGGCGATGGTCGCCGACAAGGCGATGCTGCGGCTGTGCGTCCTCGCCGGGCTGATCTTCTTCACCTGCTACGGGCAGTTCGAGTCCGGTGTCGCGGCGTTCGCCACCGACACCGTCGGCACCGCGCCGTCCACCCTCGGCCTGGCCATCGGCGCCAACGCGCTGACCATCGTCCTGCTGCAGATGTTCGTCGTCCGGATCACCGAGCGCCGTCGCCGCACCACCGCGATGGCCGCCGCCGGCCTGGTCTGGCTCGGCGCCTGGGGCATGGCCGTGGTCGCCGGACTGGTCCGCACCGAGGCGGTGGCGGCGACCGTCGCGATCGTCGCCGTGTACGCCCTGTTCGGCGTCGGCGAGTCGCTGCTGGCCCCCACCATGGGCCCGATCGTCGCCGACCTCGCCCCCAGCCGGCTGCTCGGCACCTACAACGCCGGCTACGCCCTGGTGAAGCAGACCGCCGTCGCCGTCGGCCCGGCCGTCGGCGTCCTGCTGGTCGGCTCCGGCACCTGGCCGCTCTACCTCGCCGCGATGGCGCTCTGCACCCTGCTGATCGTCGCCCTCGCCGTCCGCCTGCGCGGACACCTCACGCCCGCCCAGGACAACGTCCGGGTGCTGCCCGTCCCGCAGCGCGAACCGCGCGGGACGCGGGAGCTGCAGACGGCGGCCTGAGCACCGACCCCCCGGAGGGCCGGAGACGCCTCGGCGTCTCCGGCCCTCCGCCTTTCCGTCCGGGGGCGGGGGAGGGTCAGTGGGCGATCGGCATCAGCAGGGAGAAGGTGTCGGCGCGGGCGGGGAAGCGGATGGCGAGCGGGGCGATCGGGCCGCCGAGTTCGAGGACGAGCTGCTCGGCGGTGCCGGCGGCCTCCAGCAGGTAGTCGCGGTTGACGTGGACGAGCAGCTCGGCGGGGGCGGCGGCGCGGGGGAGGGCGTGGGCGGGGGTGGCGGTGAGGGTGGCGGAGCCGTCGGCGGCGGGGAGGGCGCGGAGTTCGGCGGCGGTCAGGGTCAGGCGGTGGGTCGGCTCCAGGCGGAGCAGGCGGCGGTAGTCGGGGAAGTCCTCGGGGGCGCGTTCGCCGGAGAGCGAGCGGCCGGCCGCGCGGATGGTGAAGTGGTCGCCGTCGAGGGTGAGTTCGGCCTCCTCGGCGTCGCCCAGCAGGGCCCGGGCGGCGTCCGCGAGGGCGGTCGGGAGCAGCGCGGAGACCGGCGGGCCGGCCAGGACGGCCGGGCAGTCGGCGACCGCCAGGCGGTAGCGGTCGGTGGCGACCAGGTGGAGCGCGCCGTCCTCGGCATCGAGGAAGACCCCGGCGACGGCGGGCAGTGCCGCGTCCGCCGGGGCGGCGAAGCGCACCGCGTCCAGGGCGGCGGCCAGGGCGGGGGCGGGGACGGTCAGGCGGGTCATCGGCACGGGGCACTCCCGGGAGTCGAGCAGGGCACGGACGGCGGAGAGCTCCCGGCGGGCGTCGGACAGACCGTCCTCCAAGCGGCGCAGGTGCGCCGCCAGCTCGGCCCGGGCCTCGGCCGGGGTGCCGGTCAGCACCCGGGTGATCCCGGCCAGCGGCATCCCGACCCGGCGCAGCCGGGCCAGCAGCCGGGCGTCCGCCAGCTGCTCGTCCGCGTACCAGCGGTAGCCCGTGCGCGGGTCCACGGCGGCCGGGACGAACACGCCCGCGCCGTCGTAGAACCGCAGGGTGCCGGGGCTGAGGCCGCAGGCCCGGGCCGTCTCGCCGATGCTGCGCATGGTGCTGGTGCTCTCCACGTCCCGGAGCCTGGTCCCTCGACCTGGTCGAGGGTCAACCGTAGCCGCGCGGAGGCCCCGGGGGAGAATGCTGCGAGCGCCCGGGCCGGGCGCCGCGGACGTCCGCGCGCAGGCTAGGATGCGGACAATGCGGACAAGTCGTCAACTGCGGTCGGACGGGGAGGACATGGCGCTGGCGGTGACGGAGCGGCGGCAGGACCGGGAGACGGTGCCCGCCGCACCGGCCAAGGACAGGTACCGGTGGTGGGGACCGCTCGCGGTCGCCGTGTTCGCCGGGGTGCTGCGGCTGTGGAACCTGGGGTACCCGCACGCCTTCGTCTTCGACGAGACGTACTACCCCAAGGACGCCTGGTCGCTGTGGCAGCAGGGCTACGAGTCGACCTGGCCGGACAACGCCAACCAGCTGATCCTCGGCGACCCGCAGGTCATCCCGCTCGGCCAGGCCGCCGCGTTCATCGCGCACCCGCCGCTCGGCAAGTGGATCATCGGCCTCGGCACCCACGTCTGGGGCCTGCACCCCTTCGGCTGGCGGATCGCCGTCGCCCTGCTCGGCACCCTCGGCGTGCTGATGGTCGCCCGGATCGGCCGCCGGCTGTTCCGCTCCACCCTGATCGGCTGCGTCGCCGGACTGCTGCTCGCCGTCGACGGCCTGCAGTTCGTGATGAGCCGGGTCGGCCTGCTCGACGGCGTCTCCGCGTTCCTGGTGCTCGGCGCGTTCGGCGCCCTGCTGGTCGACCGCGACCGCACCCGCGACCTGCTGCGCGCCGCCCGCGCCGAGGGCGGCCTCGCCGCCGACCGGATCGGCCTCGGCTTCCGCCCCTGGCGCCTGACCGCCGGCGTGCTGCTCGGCGCCGCCTGCGCCGTGAAGTGGACCGGCGCACCCGTGCTCCTGGTGTTCACCGTCCTCGTCCTGCTCTGGGACCAGGCCGGACGGCGCGCCGCGGGCGCCCGACGCGCCTGGCGCTCGACGCTGCGCCGCGACCTGTGGCCCGCCGCGCTGTCGATGCCGCTCGCCGCGCTGCTCGCCTACCTGCTCTCCTGGACCGGCTGGCTGGCCACCGACGGCGGCTACGACCGGCACTGGGCCGACGACCGGGCCGGACTCTCGACCGGCAGCGTCCTCGGGATCCCGCTGCCGCAGGCCCCGATGACCTGGGTGCCCGCGCCGCTGCGCAGCCTGTGGCACTACCACTCGGAGATCTGGGGCTTCAACACCAACCTGCACTCCCCGCACACCTACCAGTCCAACCCGTGGAGCTGGCTGGTCCAGGGCCGCCCGGTCTCCATGTACTGGGAGCAGCTCCAGCCCGGGCAGAAGGGCTGCACCGCGTCCGGCGGCTGCGCGAGCCAGATCCTCGCGCTCGGCACCCCGCTCCTCTGGTGGACGGCCTGCTTCGCACTGGCGTACGCGCTCTACCGCTGGTTCTTCCGGCGCGACTGGCGCTCCGGCGCGCTGCTGGCCGCCGTCGCCGCCGTCTACCTGCCCTGGTTCCGGTACCAGGAGCGCACCGTCTTCTCCTTCTACATGGTCGTGCTGGTGCCGTTCCTGTGCCTGGCCGTCGCGCAGATGCTCGGCGCGATGCTCGGCCCGGCCGGCAGCACGCCCGCCCGGCGCCGCTGGGGCGCGGCCGGGGCCGGGCTGATCGTGGTCGCGATCATCGGGTGCTTCGCGTTCTTCCTGCCGCTGTACACGGCGGAGGTGATCCCGATGTCCGACTGGCACACCCGGATGTGGTTCACCAGCTGGATCTGACGGCCGGAGCCCGGCGGGACGGAGCGGGGGCCCGGCGGACGGGGCGCGGACGGTCGGGGTGTCGGCCGGGTCCGCGGCCGTCCGGCTGTGACCATGAAGCGGTGCCGCCGGGCGGCGGCGTCCCCGATCCGGAGAGGCCCCCGGCACCGATGAACGCCCTGACCGTCGCCGCGCTGACCTTCGGCGTCGTCTTCCTCGCCGAACTCCCGGACAAGACCGCGCTGGCCAGCCTGGTCCTGGGCACCAAGTACCGGGCGCGCCACGTCTTCGCGGGCATCGCCGCCGCGTTCGCCCTGCAGGTCGGCCTCGCCCTGGTCGCCGGCGGCCTGCTCGCGCTGCTCCCGCAGCGCTGGGTCGAGGGCATCACCGGCCTGCTGTTCCTCGGCGGCGCCGCCATGCTGCTGTGGCACCGGGAGGACGAGGAGGACGACGGCGCCGAGGGCCGGGAACCCGCCGACGACTCCTTCTGGAAGGTCGCCGGCACCAGCTTCGCGATCGTCGCGGTCGCCGAGTTCGGCGACCTCACCCAGATCATGACCGCCAACCTCGCCGCCAAGTACGACGACCCGGTGGCCGTCGGCCTGGGCGCCTGGCTCGCGCTCTGCTCGGTCGGCGGCATCGCGATCGCCGGCGGGCAGAAGCTGCTCCAGTACGTGCCGATGAAGGTCATCGTGCGGATCGCCGCGCTGGTGATGCTCGTCCTGGCCGGGTGGAGCCTGTTCAAGGCGGCCACCGGCTGACGCCCGCCGGGGCGGCGGTCAGCAGTTCGATCCCTGCGGGGTCTGGGCCAGCGCCGCCTGGGTGGGCGCGTCGTAGACGCCGTCCTGGTACGCCGGCCTGGGCTTGGCGCCGCCGAACAGGTCCTGCTGGACGTCGTGCAGGACCTGCCGCGTCCAGTCGCCGAAGCCCGGCTGGCCGCTGCGGGTGCGGTCCAGGGTGAGCATGCCGATCCGGTTGCACCGGTACGCCATCAGCGCCTGCTGCATCTGCGTCACCTCGGGGCCGGTGTCACCGAACCGCAGCGCCTTGGCGGGGGACGGCGGCGGGGTGCTGCTCGGCGCGGCGGCCGAGGTGCTGGGCGGCGGCTCCACCGGGGCCTGGACGGTCGGCGCGGCCGCCGCCTTGCTGGTCACCGCCTGGGTCGGCCGGGCCGTGGTCCGGCTCGGCGACGGGCTCGGCTCCGCCGGGGCGGACGACTCGGCGACCTGCGGGGTCTCGGCCGGGCTCGGCGACACCTCGGCCGGGGCGGACACCGCCGGACCGGTCGGCGCGGGCAGCGCCCGGTCGACGCCGGCGGTCGGCGACGAGGACAGCAGCATCGCCAGGCTCGCGCCCAGCGCCGTCACCCCGACCGCACCGCCCGCGATCACCAGCCGGCGGCGGTCGGCGCTCTGCCGCCGCCGCTCGCGCCGGTCGGCCCGCCCGGCCGGGTCCGCCTCGCCGTCCTCGCGGAAGGTGAACATGCCGAGGTCGGCGGCGGGGCCCCTGGGCGGCTCGTCCTCGTACCCGCCCTCGTACCCGTCGAGCTGGATCAGCCGGGTCGCCTCGACCGACTCGGCGGGGGCGGGGGTGGGCGCGGGGGCGTGGGCGTCGGGCTGGACGGGCGGGTAGGCGGCGGCCGTCGGGGAGGCGTGCCGGGTGGGCCGGGCCAGCGGCATGGTCTGCTCGACCGGCGGGGTCGGCGCGAAGCGGCCCGGCGCGCCCTGCGGCGGCACCTGCTGCGATGCGGCCTGCTGGGGCGGGGCCTGCTGCGGGGGTACGGGCGGCAACAGCTGGGTCGCGGCCGCGTCCGGTCGCGGCTGCACCGGCCCGAACGGGCTGGCGGCCTGCGGGACGTGCGGCGGGCGGCCCGGCTGCGGCGGCGGGGCGGACGGCGGCCCGGTGATCGGCTGCACCGCGGGCGGCCGGGCGGCGGACGTCGGCACCGCGACCGGCGGCACCGGGGGCGCCGGAGCCGGCGGCGGGACGGGCGGGGCGGGCGGCTGGGCGGCGTACGGGGGCGGGGCGAGCCGGGTGGCGAACGGGTCGCCGGCCGGGTCGCCGGGCTCCAGCACGGGCGTCCCGGCCACGTACGGCCGGACCAGCGGCGGGCCCTCCAGGTGCGGCAGGACCGCGGTCTCCTCGACCGGGGAGGCGGCGCCGCAGGCGCAACTGCCGGCCGTGCGTGCGGTGCCGCAGCGGGGGCAGCGCTCTGCCGGCATGGGCCGGTCCTCCTCGGGTCGGAATCGAACGGGGTGATTATGCAGGAGCATCCCCCGGGGCGACAGGGACGCCCGGCCCCCGGCCCGCATCCCGCCCGGTTCGTCAGCCTTTGCGGGCGTTCGCGCCGGGCGCGCACCGCCTCCCGGCGCCGGTTCCGCGGGCGCGGGGGCCGTTCCGGAGCCGCCGCAGGACCACCGCGGGGCCACCGCGAGCCCGCCGCGGACCCGCTGCGGCTCCCCGGCGGGGGCAAGCCCGGGCGGGGCGGGGGCGGGGGGCGGTAGCGTTCGGGCGGGCGGCGGCCCTCCGGCCGCGCCCCCAGCTGACGAGGAGCCGCCGGTGGACGACGAGATACAGCTGATCAGCGACGGCGACGGCCTGGCGGTCATCGGCACGTCGGCGGCGGTCGACCGCTTCCTGACCTCCACGGGCCTCCCCTCGCGGGACCTCGGGCTGCCCAGGCTCGGCGCCGTGCTCGGCGCCGCGTCCGAGGCCGCGAAGGCGGGCTCCGGGATCGCGGCCGAGTCCGCCCGCTGGATCAAGCTGACCGAGCAGTCCGCACGGGCCGTCCGGAAGCACGGTCTGATGAAGGGCTCGCGCCCGGGCGTCGACCGGGCCTTCCTGATGGACGGCAAGAAGTTCAAGGGCCACCTCGAAGTGCTCTCCAAGCGAGGCTCGTCCCTCACCAACCCGGCGCTGCTGGCCGGCGCGGCGACGCTCATGGCACAGCTCGCGATGCAGCAGACCATGGACGAGATCACCGACTACCTCGCCGCGATCGACGCCAAGGTCGAGGACGTACTCCGCGCCCAGGAGGACGCGGTGCTGGCCGACATGGTGGGCGCCGGCCTCGTCATCGAGGAGGCGGTCATCATCCGCGAGCAGGTGGGCCGGGTCTCCGAGACCACCTGGTCGAAGGTGCAGGCCACCTCCATGACCGTCGTCCGGACCCAGGCCTACGCGCTGCGCCAACTCGACGCGCTCGCCGAGAAGATGGAGCGCAAGGGCAAGATCGGCGACCTCGCGAAGACGGCCAAGGACGCCGAGACCACCGTCCGGGACTGGCTCGCCGTACTCGCCCGCTGCTTCCAACTGCACGACGCGCTCGCCGTCCTGGAACTCGACCGGGTGCTCGACGCCGACCCCGACGAACTGGAGCGGCACCGCCTCGGCCTCCGCACCGCCCGCGAGAACCGCACCGAACTCATCCGGCGCACCACCGACCGCCTGCTGACCCGCCTGGACGCGGCGGTCGGCGAGGCCAACGCGAAGGTCCTGCTGCACCCCTCCGCCTCCCCGGCGGCGGCCCAGGCCGGCAACCGGGCCGCGCTCGCCGTCACCGACTTCCACGCCCGGATCGGCAGCGACCACGACCGGCGCGAACGAGGCGCCCGCCGCTGGACGGACGCGGCGGCCGAGGCCCGGGACAAGGCGCTCGACGCGGCCGCCGGGGTGCGCGACAAGGCGCTCGACACGGCGGTCGGGGTGCGGGACAAGGCGATGGAGACGGGTACCGAGGGGGTCAGCGCCGCCGTCCGCCTCGGCGGCGAGACCCTCGACCGGGCCCGGACCGCGACCGGCCGGCTCTCCGGCGGGATCGCCGGACGGGTGCTCCGGCGGCGCGGCGACGGCCAGGGTGCCGATAGCCAGGGTGTCGGTAGCCAGGGCGGCGACGGCCGGGAGGGCGGGGGCGCGGAGGGGGTCTGAGGTCCGGGCGGGGCCTCAGGCGTCCGGCTCGGGGGCGCCGGTCCGCTCGCGGAAGTGTTGCGGGCTGACGCCTCGGACGCGCTTGAACGCGGCGCTCAGGGCGAAACCGCTGCCGTAGCCGACCCGGCGGGCGACCGAGGCCAGGGTGGCGTCCGGTTCGGCGAGCAGGTCGGCGGCGCGGGCCAGCCGCCAGTCGGTGAGGTACGCCATCGGGGGCTCGCCGACCAGCTCGGTGAACCGCTTGGCCAGCGCGGCCCGGGACGCGCCGCACTCCGCCGCCAGCGCGCCCACCGTCCAGGCCCGGGCCGGATCGGCGTGCAGCAGGCCCAGCGCGCGGCCCACCAGCGGGTCGGAGTGCGCCCGGTACCAGGCCGGGGCCCGGTCGCCGCCGCGGGCGAACCAGCGGCGCAGCGCGGAGATCAGCAGCAGGTCGAGCAGCCGGTCGAGCACCGCCTCCTGGCCCGGCTCGTCCCGTCCGATCTCCGCCTCCAGCAGCGCGACCAGCGGCGAGTCCCACTCCCGGGCGTCCAGCCGCAGCACCTGCGGCAGCGCCCGCAGCAGGCGCCCGCTGACCTCGCCGTGCAGCTGGTAGGTGCCGCTGAGCAGCACCGTCTCCGCGTCCCGGCCGCTGCCGGTGCCCCAGGTGCGGACGCCCCGGCCGAGCTCCTCGCACAGCCGCTCGCCGCCGACCGTCGTCGACACCTGCCCCGGGTGGATCACCACCTGCGGCGCCGTCCCCGGCCGGTCCGCGACGGTGTACGGCGCCGGGCCGCGGACCACCACCAGCTCGCCGGGCCGCAACGGCACCGGCTCCGCGCCGTCCGGCACGACCCAGCCCCCGCCGCGCACCGCGGCCAGCACCGTCAGCGGCGCCCCGTCCGCGATCCGCAGCGACCACGGCGGGTCGAACACCGAACGCAACAGGAACGCCCCGCGGGCCCGGGGACCGGTCAGCAGCGCGGTGAGCGGATCCATGCCCGTCAGGGTACGGCGCGCGGCGGCGCGTTGGACGCTCGCGCATGCCAACGAGCTTCCCGGCCATGGATCTTGCTCGCGGGCCACGGTTGACTGACCGGCATGACGACACGAACGGAGGCGCGGGGCATGTCGGTTCTCCGCACGGTGGCACTGGTCGGCGCGGTCCTGCTGAGCGGGCTCAGCGCCGGACTGTTCTACTCCTACGCCTGCTCGGTGATGCCGGGCCTGGCCAAGGTCGACGACCGGGCGTTCGTCGACACCATGCAGCGCATCAACACGGCCATCCTGAACGGTTGGTTCATGCTCGGCTTCCTCGGTGCCCTGCTGCTGACCGCCGCCGCGGCCCTGCTCCAGTGGCGCGGTGGCAGCCGCACCGCCCTGCTGTGGATCTGCGCCGCCGCCGTCCTGTACGTCGCGATGCTCGCCGTCACCGCCGCCGTCAACGTCCCCCTCAACAACACCCTCGCCGCCGCCGGCGCCCCCGACGCCCTCACCGACCCCGCCGCCGTCCGCGCCGCCTTCGAGGACACCTGGGTCCGCTGGAACCTCGTCCGCGCCGTCACCTCCACCGCCGCCTTCGGCTGCCTCGTCTGGGCCCTCGCCGTCGCGGACTGACCCGGCGGTGCGAGGTGGGGGAGGATGGGGGCATGAGCGTAGTGAAGATCAACGTGCTGACGGTTCCCGCGGAGCAGCGGGAGGTGCTGGAGCAGCGGTTCGCGTCGCGGGCCGGTGCGGTGGAGGGGTCGGACGGGTTCGAGTGGTTCGAGCTGTTGCGGCCGGTGGAGGGGACGGACCAGTACCTGGTGTACACGCGGTGGCGGGACGAGGAGTCGTTCCGGGCCTGGATGGAGGGGCCGATGAAGCAGGCGCACCAGGGCGGCGGGGACCGGCCGCGGCCGGCGGCCAGCGGGTCCGAGGTGTGGTCGTTCGAGGTCGTGCAGCAGACGGGGCCCAAGCGGTAGGGCGGTAGCGGGGGAGGGGGAGCGGGGCCGGCCGCGGGGAGGCCGGCCCCGCTCCGGCGTGTCAGCGGAAGGCGGCGCGGCGGGTGGCGCGGCGGAGGGTGCGGAGCAGGGGGCCGCCGACGCTGAGGCAGAGGACGGCGGTGAGGGCGGCGCGGGAGAGGTCCCAGCCGAGGGAGGTGGTGAGGCAGTACACGGCGAACCGGGTGAGGTTGGCGGGGAGCGGGTCGCCGGGCACGAAGGAGAGGGAGAGGCCGAGGCCGCTGATGTACGGCCAGCCCTGGAGGTTCATGACGGTGCCGTAGCCGACGGAGGCGACGATCCCGTAGGCGGCGAGCAGCAGGAGTTCGGCGCGGCCGCGCAGGCGGGCGGCGCCCGGGAGGAGGCCGGCGCCGAGGCAGACCCAGCCCATGGTGAGCATCTGGAACGGCAGCCAGGGGCCGACGCCGCCGGTGAGCAGGCCGGAGGCGAACATGGCGAGCGCGCCCAGGACGAAGCCGAAGCCCGGGCCGAGGGCGCGGCCGGCCAGCACCATCAGGAAGAACATCGGCTCCAGGCCGGCGGTGCCCCCGCCGAGCGGTCGCAGCGCGGCGCCGGCCGCGGCGAGCACGCCGAGCATGGCGACGGCCTTGGCGTCCAGGCCGGGGGCGCCGGTGGCGTCGCGGCCGGCGGCGAGCTGGGCGACCGCGACGGCCAGCAGCAGCGGCATCAGCAGGGCGAACAGCCAGGGCGCGTCGGCGGAGTGGCCGACCAGGTCGGAGCCGCGGGCGGCGAGCAGGGGCCAGCCGAAGGCGGCGACGCCGATCGCGGAGACCAGGACGAGGAGCAGGGCGGCGCGCCGCCCGAGCGGGACGGGCCGGCCGAGGGCGGGCGGGGTGAGCGGGGCGAGGGGGGCGGTCATCGGGGCGGCTCGACGGCGGTGGGGGCGGCGGGGGTGGTCAGGGGGGTGAGGGAGGCGAGGGCGTCGGCGACGCCGGCGACGGTGAGGTGGGGCGGGAGGATCTTCGCGGTCTGCGGGGCGAAGGTCGGGGAGGCCAGGACGACGTCCGGGGTGGGGCCGTCGGCGACGATCTCGCCCTCGGCGAGGACGGCGGTGCGGTGGGCGAGTTCGGCGGCGAGTTCGACGTCGTGGGTGGCGAGCAGGACGGCGTGGCCGTCGTCGGCGAGCGCGCGCAGGACGCCGACCAGGCGGGCCTTGGCGGCGTAGTCCAGGCCCCGGGTGGGCTCGTCGAGCAGGACGAGCGGCGGGCGGGCGGTCAGCACGACGGCGAGGGCGAGGGTGAGGCGCTGGCCCTCGGAGAGGTCGCGGGGGTGCCGGTCGTCGGCGACGTCGGGCAGCAGCGCGGCCAGCAGGGCGCGGCAGGTGCCGGGGGCGGCGTCGGCGTCGTGGTCGGCGGCGGCGCACTCCTCGGCGACGGTCTCGGCGTACAGCAGGTCGCGCGGGTCCTGCGGGACGAGTCCGACCGAGCGGATCAGCTGCTTGGGGCGGGCCTTGTGCGGGGTGAGGCCGCCGACCCGGACGCTGCCGGAGTCGGGGGCGTGCAGGCCGACCAGGCTGCCGAGCAGGGTGGACTTGCCGGCGCCGTTGCGCCCCATCAGGGCGGTGACCTGCCCGGGGACGAGGGCGAGTTCGACGCCGCGCAGGGCCGGGACGGGACCGCGGGAGACCACCAGGCGGCTGACGGTGGCGACGGGCGGGGCCGGGGGCGGGTCCGCCCGGGGCGCGGGCGGCGGGAGCTGCCCGCGCAGCGGGGCCGCGCGGCGGCGGGCGTCGCGGACGGTGAGCGGCAGCGGCGTCCACCCCGCGAGCAGGCCGAGCTCGACCACCGGCGGCCGCACCGGCGAGCGGGCCATCAGCGCGGCCGGGTCGCCGAGCACCGGCGGCTCGCCGGGCCCGGGCAGCAGCAGCACCTGGTCGGCGTACTGGACGACCCGCTCCAGGCGGTGCTCGGACAGCAGGACGGTGGTGCCCAGGTCGTGCACCAGCCGCTGCAGGACGGCCAGCACCTCCTCGGCGGCGCCCGGGTCGAGCGCCGAGGTCGGCTCGTCCAGCACCAGCACCTTCGGGTGGACGGTCAGCACCGAGCCGATCGCCACCCGCTGGCGCTGCCCGCCGGAGAGCGAGGAGAGCGCGCGGCCGCGCAGGTCGGCCAGGCCGAGCAGGTCGAGGGTCTCCTCGACCCGGCGGCGCATCACGGCCGGGGGCAGGCCCATCGACTCCATGCCGTAGGCGAGTTCCTCCTCGACGGTGTCGGTGACGAAGTGCGCGGCCGGGTCCTGCCCGACGGTGCCGACCACGTCCGCCAGGTCGCGCGGCCGGTGGGTGCGGGTGTCCCGCCCGGCGACCGTGACCCGGCCGGTCAGGGTGCCGCCGGTGGAGTGCGGCACCAGGCCGGACACGGTGCCGAGCAGGGTCGACTTGCCGACCCCGGACGGCCCGACCAGCAGGCACAACTCGCCCTCGGGGACGGTCAGGTCGACGCCGGACAGGGCGGGCGCGGACGCGTCGGCGTACTGCACGCCGACCTGCTCGAAAGTGATCACCGGGCGCTCCGGGGAGGGGACGGGGAGACGGGCCGCGGCCGGGGCGGCTCGGGGGTGGCGAAGGCGGGCAGCAGGCCGAGCAGCACGGCCAGCGCGGGCAGCAGCGGCAGGGTCGGCGCGGTCGGCGGGACGACGCTCGGCGACAGCGCGCCCGGCCAGCGGCCCGCGTACCAGATCAGCGCGGCCGCCACCAGCACCCCCGAGGCCGCCGTCAGCCACTCCGGGACCGCCCACGGGTCGGGCCGGTAACGGGTCCGCACCGAGCGCCGCCCGCCCAGCACCAGACCGCCCGCGGCCGCGCCGACACCCGCCAGCAGCACCGGCGGCGCCCACGGGTGACTGCCCGCGGTGAGCAGCCCGTACGTCGCCGAGCACACCGCCAGCAGCCCCAGCAGCGTCAACGCCCCGGCGGTGCGCACCACCCGGCGCGGGACGGGGGCGGTCCGGCCGAAACCCCGGGTGTCCATCGCCGCGGCCAGCGCCACCGAACGCTCCAACGCGCCCTCCAGCACCGGCAGTCCGACCGACAGCACCGCCCGCACGCCCCGGTCCGTCCGGCCGCGCAGCCGGCGCGCCGCGCGCAGCCGCCGGACGTCCTCGACCAGGTTCGGCGCGAAGGTCATCGCCACCACCACCGCCACCCCCGCCTCGTACAGCGCGCCCGGCAGTGAACGCAGCAGCCGCGACGGCGAGGCCAGCGCGTTCGCCGCGCCCACGCAGGCCAGCAGCACCGCCAGCCGCAGGCCCTCGTACAGCGCGAACAGCACCCCCTCCAGCGTCACCGAACCGCCCAGCCGGACGCCCTGCGCCCACGCGGGCAACGGGACCTGGGGCAGCGTGAACAGCACGTGGGTGCCGCCGACCGGCGAACCCAGCAGGACCGCCAGCACCATCCGGGCGGCCAGCACCAGCAGGCCCAGGCGGAGGAACGCCGCGTACGAGCGCGACCAGGGCGCCTCGCCCCGGCGGGCCGCCACCACGTAGCCCGCGACCGCCAGGATCAGCAGCAGGAGCAGCGGATCGGTGGTCCGGCTGGCCGCCGCGGCCAGGCCCAGCGACCACAGCCACCACGCCCCCGGGTGCAGCTGCCGGGGCAGCGCGCGGCTGTGCGCGGCCGCCGAACGGCCGGGCACGGCAAGGGAGTCGGCGTCCGCGACGCGCGGCAGGCGGTGGACGGACACGGTCAGCGGGTGCGGCGGCGACGGGCCTGCCAGACCGCGCCCGCGCCCAGCAGGACCACCGCGCCCGCCCCGGCGACCAGCCCGAGGTTCGGGCCGCCGCCGCCCGGACCGCCGCCGGCGGCCGCGGAGCCGGCGCCGGCCGCGACCTGCTCGCCGCAACCCGCGTGCGGGTAGCCGGAGATCGCGCACAGCATCGCGCCCGAGTCGTAGCGCAGCGGCGCGGCGACCGCGGCCAGCACCTCGGCGGAGTTCGCCGCCGTCGGCACCGACGCGCACGACGAGCGGGCGGCGGGCGGCTGCTCACCGTTCGGGGCGTCCTGCGCGGTGCCGAAGTCCAGCACCACGGCGACCCGCTTGTGGCCGCCGCTGGGCGCGGTGCCGCCGCAGACCGACCCGAAGTCGGGCGCCGGGCCCGGCCGCGGCGTGTCCTGCCCGCCGTCCGGGCTCAGCACGAACCGCCAGCCGTCCACCGCCCCGTCCGCCGGAACGTTCCCGGCCGGACCCACCTGCTGGTACGCCCAGCCGTCCGGGCCGCCCTTCCAGAACGACCAGTAGCGGTAGTCGGCCGCCGAGGAGGTTCCGGCGGCGGGGCCGAGGAGCGCGGCGCAGGCGGTGAGGAGGGAGAGGAGCAGGACGGCCGGGCGGCGGGGGGTGGTGCGGAGGGAGGGGAGGGGGGCGCGGGGCGAGCGGTGGCCGGCCGCCGAGGAGGTTCCGGCGGCGGGGCCGAGGAGCGCGGCGCAGGCGGTGAGGAGGGAGAGGAGCAGGGCGGCCGGGCGGCGGGGGGCGGCCGGGTGGCGGGGGGTCATCGGTCCTGCTCCGGCTGCTGCTCCGAGGTCTCGGGGGCGGGCGGGGCGGCCTTGTGGCGGCGGCGGTTGAGGCTGAGGAGCAGGCCGGCGCCGACGCCGACGAGGAGGCCGACGGCGATCATCCAGCCGGCCGAGAAGCCGCTGTTCTCGTCGGGTTCGGTGATCGCGGCGCCGGGGGCGCGGGTGGCCTGCGGGTCGCCGGCGGCGGGGGCGGACCTGGGCTTGGGGCCGGAGTCGAGCAGCAGCTGGACGAGGTTGGCGCCGCCGAAGTTGTACGGGTCGAGCTGGGCGGCGCGGGCGGTCAGCACCAGGGTCGCGGTGGCGGCCGGGTCGGTGCCGCTCTTGCCCTGGGCGGCCCACGGGTAGGCGTTGCCGGCCAGCCAGTCGGCGGCGCTGGCGGCCTCGGCGGGGTGGCCGGCGGCGACCAGGCCGAGGACGGTCCAGGCGGTGGAGTTGTAGTCGGGGGTGGTGGTGTCCGCGCCGGGTGTGGTGGCGAGCAGGCGCTGGCCGCCGGCGGCGAGGCGGCCGGTCAGCCAGGCGGCGTCGGCCTCGGCGGCGTCGGCGTGCGCGACCGGCCCGGTGCTCTGGCCGTCGGCGCAGGCGAGGGCCTTCGGCGGGGCGTCCTTCCGGTCGGTGGTGGTGACCGGGAGGTGTCCGCCGGCGGCGGCCAGCAGGGCCTGCGCGGAGGCGATGGTGTTGGCGGCGGCCGGAACGCCCTCGGCGGGCTGGTAGAGGAACGCGCCGCGCTGGTCGGCGGCGTTCGCGCAGCCGAGCTGGAAGGAGGCCAGGCCGTCCCAGCCGGTGCGGCCGGCGGCGCCGACCGAGGCCGGGTCGAGGCCGGCCGCGAGCAGGCCGTTCAGCACCACGGCGGTGGAGTTGGCGTCGCCGGGCGCGCCCGGGTTGTACGCCCAGCTGCCGTCCTGGTTCTGCTGGGCGCGCAGCCAGTCGGTGCCGCGGGTGACGGGCTGCTGGTGGCCGCCGAGCGCGGTGAGCGCCTGGACGGCCAGCGAGGTGGCGTTGGTGTCCTCGGTGGCGGGGGTGCACGGGGTGCCCTCGGCCCGGTAGGACGGCCAGCCGCCGTCCTCGCACTGCTGGCCGAGCAGCCACTGCACGGCGGCGTCGGCGGGCTCGACCTTCTCCTGCTTGAGCGCGATCAGCGCCAGCGACTGCCGCCACACCCCGTCGTACTGCGGGTCGCCCTTGCCGTACAGCCCGGCCGGCACGCCCGGGGACGGCGACGGGGACGCGCTGGACGAGGCGGAGCCGGAGCCGGCGGAGGGCGTCGGCGACGGGGAGGCGGTGTCGGCGAGCGCGGGCGCGGCGGCGGTGCCGGCGAGCAGGGCGGCGGCGAGCGCGGCGGCGCCGAGGCGGGCGGTGGTCGGCATGGGGGAGGGGGAGCCTTTCGGTGAGCGGTCGCAGCGGGCCGGGGCGCACCCCGGGTTCTTCGCCCGTAGACCCACGACGGATGAGGGCCGCTCGCCCCCGGCCGGGCAGTCCGACTGCGCCGCGCCCGGCGGTGCGGGGCGGCTCACGGTTGCGGGTCAGTGCCGGAATCGCACCGGCTTCCCCCGGCCTCGGAGGCGGATGTGAAGTTGTCGCGCGCCCCGGTCGGGCCGGGCCGCGCCCCCAAGACTCTAGCCGTCGGCGCGCCCGGCCCCGGCGGCAGGTGGTGGAACGGGTTCCAGTTCCGGCCGCCGGTCGGGGGCCGGCCCGGCGGGGGCGAGCAGCCGTGCGGCGGTGTGCAGGTCGGCCCGGACCTCGGCCAGCGAGGCCCGTCCGGACAGCCACACCAGCAGGGTGGCGTGCCAGGTGTGGCCGATCACCCGCAGCGCCGCCTGCTGCTCGGCGCTGGGCGGCCCGGGCAGCCGGGCGGCGGCCAGCACGATGGCGCCGGTGGCCTGGGCGACCTCGTCCACCTCGCTGCCCACCGAGCGGTCGGCGAAGGACAGCGCCCGCACCATCGCCTCCGCCAGCCGGGGTTCGCGCTGCAGCGCGCGGAAGGCGTCGGTGAGCGCCTCGGCGACCCGGGCGGCCGGGTCGGCGCCGGTCGGCGGATGCCGCCGGACCTGCTCGGCCAGGCGTTCCAACTGCCCGCGCATCACCGCGACCAGCAGGTGCACCTTGGACGGGAAGTACCGGTACAGCGTGCCGAGCGCGACCTGCGCGCCCTCCGCGACCTCGCGCATCTGCACCGCCTCGTACCCGCCGCGGGCGGCCAGCGCGGTGGCCGCCCGCAGGATGCCCCGACGGCGCTCGGCCTGACGCGGCGTCAGCGGCCCGTCGGCGGCGGTGGCGGTCACGGGCACTCCAGGGGCGGGGCGGCGGGGGCGCGGCTGCGGCGTGGTGCGAATCACCCGCCACGGCTCCTGACCACAAGCTACGGGCCGGTAATCTTCGAGGACTCTCGTTGTTCACTTTCTCCAACGACGAGCCCGCACCGCTGTGAAACGTGATCTACTTTACCGGTCGGCGGCCGCTGTCCGCCGCCGGTCCCGGTGAGTAGCCAAGAAGGGGACTGGGGATGACCGCTGTGTCGCCGCCACCGCTGCGGATCGCCCTGCTGTCGTACCGCGGCGACCCGTTCTGCGGTGGCCAGGGCGTGTACGTGCGCCACCTGTCGCGCGAACTGGCCCGCCTCGGCCACCACGTCGACGTGGTCGGCGCCCAGCCGTACCCGGTGCTCGACGAGGTCGAGGGCCCCGGCTCGGTCCGCCTGGTCGAACTGCCCAGCCTCGACCTGTACCGCACCGACGACCCGTTCCGCACCCCCGCCGCCGCCGAGTTCCGCGGCCCGGTGGACCTGCTGGAGTACGCGGTGATGCGCACCGGCGGCTTCCCCGAGCCGCTGACCTTCTCGCTGCGCGCCCGCGCCTTCCTGGCCCGCCACAAGGGCCGCTACGACGTCGTCCACGACAACCAGACCCTCGGCTACGGCCTGCTCGGCCTGGCCCGGCACGGCTTCCCGCTGGTCACCACCGTGCACCACCCGGTCACCGTGGACCGGCGGTTGGAGCTCGACGCGGCCCGCACCCGGCTGGAGCGGATCGGCAAGCGCCGCTGGTACGCCTTCACCCGGATGCAGCGCCGGGTCACCGCCCGGCTGGACCACGTCATCACCGTCTCGGAGAGCTCGAAGGCCGAGATCACCGAACAGCTGGGCGCCGCCCCGGGCGCCGTCTCGGTCGTCCCGATCGGCGCCGACACCCGGCTCTGGTCGCCGTCCGACGCCGTCGCCCGGGTCCCCGGCCGGATCGTCACCACCTCCAGCGCCGACGTCCCGCTCAAGGGCCTGGTGCACCTGGTCGAGGCCCTCGCCAAGGTCCGCACCGAGCGGGACGCCCACCTGGTCGTGGTCGGCAAGCCGCAGAAGGAGGCCGGCCCGGTCGCCGAGGCGGTCCGCCGGTTCGGCCTGGAGGCGCACATCGAGTTCCGCACCGGCCTGACCGACGCCGAACTCGTCGACCTGTACCGCTCCGCCGAGGCCGCCTGCGTCCCCTCGCTGTACGAGGGCTTCTCGTTGCCCGCCGCCGAGGCGATGGCCACCGCCACCCCGCTGGTCGCCACCACCGGCGGCGCCATCCCCGAGGTCGCCGGCCCCGACGGCGAGACCTGCCTGGCCGTCCCGCCCGGAGACCCGGGCGCGCTGGCCGCCGCGCTCGGCCGGCTGCTCGACGACCCCGCGCTGCGCGGACGGCTCGGCGCCGCCGGGCGCGCACGCGTCCTGGCCCGCTTCACCTGGGCCCGGGCCGCCGAACTCACCGCCGAGCGCTACCGGGCCGCGATCGCCACCGGCACCGGCGCCGCCGCCCGCTCCGGCCCCGGCTGGCGCTACGTCGGCTGACGGCCGGTCAACCCCGCAGTACCACCCCTTCGCGAATGGGAGCCCCGCAGTGCTGACCGTCGACTTCTCCCGCTTCCCGCTCGCCCCCGGCGACCGGGTGCTCGACCTGGGCTGCGGCGGCGGCCGGCACGCGTTCGAGTGCTACCGGCGCGGCGCCAACGTGGTCGCCCTCGACCGCAACGCCGAGGAGATCGCCGAGGTCCGCAAGTGGTTCGCCGCCATGGAGGAGGCCGGCGAGGCCCCCGCCGGGGCCAGCGCCACCGCGATGGAGGGCGACGCGCTCAACCTGCCCTTCGACGACGACACCTTCGACCGGATCATCATCTCCGAGGTGATGGAGCACATCCCCGACGACAAGGGCGTGCTCGCCGAGATGGTCCGCGTCCTCAAGCCCGGCGGGCTGCTCGCCGTGACCGTGCCGCGCTACCTGCCGGAGAAGATCTGCTGGGCGCTCTCCGACGAGTACCACGAGGTCGAGGGCGGCCACATCCGGATCTACAAGGGCGACGAACTCGTCGACAAGGTCCGCGGGGCCGGCCTCACCCCGTACGGCAGCCACCACGCGCACGCCCTGCACTCCCCGTACTGGTGGATCAAGTGCGCGGTCGGCGTGAACAACGACAAGGCGCTGCCGGTCCGCGCCTACCACCGGCTGCTGGTCTGGGACATCGTCGGCACCCCCGTCGTCTCCACCCTCACCAGGGCCGCCGAGAAGGCCCTCAACCCCGTCCTCGGCAAGTCCTTCGTCGTCTACGCCAGCAAGCCCCACCTGCCCGGGACCGGCGCGTGACGGCCGCCGTCCCCGCCGCCCTGCTGCTCGACGGCGTCCTGGACGCCGCGCAGGCCGCCGACACCGTCCGCTCGATCCTCGCCCACCAGCAGCCCGACGGCGCCATCCCCTGGTTCCACGGCGGCCACCTCGACCCCTGGGACCACACCGAGGCCGCGATGGCCCTCGACACCGCCGGCGAACACGCCGCCGCCGAAGCCGCCTACCGCTGGCTCGCCGACCGGCAGAACCCCGACGGCTCCTGGTACGCCGCCTACGCCTACGGGCAGCCCGGCACCCCCGACGGCACCGTCACCGACCGCGCCCGCGAGACCAACTTCTGCGCGTACGTCGCCGTCGGCGCCTGGCACCACCACCTCGCCACCGGCGACGACGGCTTCCTCGAACGGATCTGGCCCACCGTCAGCCGCGCCCTCGACCACACCGTCCGGCTGAGCCTGCCCGGCGGCGCGATCGCCTGGCGCCAGGACGAGGACGGCACGGCCGCCGAGGACGCCCTGCTGACCGGCTCCTGCTCGATCCTGCACGCCCTGCGCTGCGGACTCGCCGTCGCCGACCACCTCGACCGGCCGCAACCCGACTGGGAACTCGCCGCCGGACGCCTGCGGCACGCCATCGCCCACCACCCCGAGCGGTTCCTCGACAAGGACCGCTACTCCATGGACTGGTACTACCCCGTCCTCGGCACCGCCCTGCGCGGCGACGACGCCACCCGCCGGCTCGACGCCGACTGGGACCGCTTCGTCGTCCCCGGCCTCGGCGTCCGCTGCGTCAGCGACCGCCCCTGGGTCACCGGTGGCGAGAGCGCCGAACTCGCCCTCGCCCTCTGGGCCGCCGGACAGTCCGACCGGGCCGTCGAGATCCTCCGCTGGATCCAGCACCTGCGCCACGAGGACGGCTCCTACTGGACCGGCTACGTCTACGAGGACCACGCGATCTGGCCCGAGGAGCGCACCACCTGGACCGCCGGCGCCCTCCTCCTCGCCGTCGCCGCCCTCGGCGGCGACCACGCGACGGTCAGCGTCTTCGGCGGCGAGGAGCTGCCGGCCGGGCTGACGGTCGGCGACTGCTGCTAGCTCCGGCTCGCGGGCCGCGACCCGCGAGCCGCGAGCCGCGACGCGAAAGGCCCGCCCGGGGAGGGAAGTTCCCTTCCGGGGCGGGCCTTCGGCGTGGGTGCCTCCCGCCGCGCGCGGCTCCCCGCACCCCTGCGGGAACGGGTGGCGGGAGGGGGAAAGGGCCCGCCCCGGAGGGGAGTTCCTCCGGGGCGGGCCCTTCGTGCGCGGCGGGGCGCGGTCAGCCGCGCTGGATGCCGGTGGTGTCGTTCAGGACGCCGTGGGTGCCGTCGGGCAGCTGGGCGACCAGGGCGGTGCCGCGCTGGTCGACGGCGAGGTACCAGGTGCCGGGGACGAGCTCGCCGACCGGCGGGGCGGCCGGGTTGTCCTTGTTGCCGAGCTGGCGGACGGCCGGGACGGCGAACCAGAACGGGGAGAACGGGGCGCCGGACTGCGCCGGGACCTGGTCCTGGACGGCCGGCTGCACCGCGGTGGGCAGCGGCGCGACCGCCGCGGCGGCCGCGGACGGCGCCGGGGCCTGCTGCTGGGCGGCCTGCGGGTAGCCGTAGCCGCCCGCGGCCGGCTGCGGCTGGCCGAACGGCTGCTGCTGGCCGGGAGCGCCCTGCTCGGGCTGCGGCTGGCCGGGGAACGGCTGCTGCTGCTGGCCGGGAGCACCCGGGTAGCCGTAGGCGCCGGGGGCGCCCTGCTGCTGGGCGCCGTACGCCGGGAACTGCTGGCCGGCCGCCGGGGCGGCCGAGGCGAGCGGGGCCTGCAGGGCGGGCAGGGCCGAGCCGGCGATGACGACGCCGCCCATGACGAGCAGCGAGACCAGGGCGAGCCAGGCGCCGACGCCGATCTTCAGCTGGTCCGGGCCGCCGCCGAGCGACCACAGGACGTCCCACACGGCGATGACGATCGCGGCGGTGCCCCACTGGTCCAGCCGCAGACCGATGATCTGCTTGCTGCCCAGGGTCGCCTTCTGGAAGCGGAAGAGCAGGATCAGCACGGCACCGATGATGCCGAGCAGGAAGACCGACTGGAGGACCGGGAAGAAGTCCGACTCCCAGGCGTTGGCGGACGAGTCGACGTTGCCGCAGCCGAAGGCGCCGCAGTCGATCTTCCGGTAGGGCAGGAAGGACGAAATCAGGAGCAATACGGCCGCACCGGCGACGGCGGCGTCTCCCCTGGTGAGAGCGCGCAGATTCACTGACGTTCCCCTCATTGGTGTAGTCGTGGTCGGCGGGCGGTTGACCGGGCCCCCGTGGTACCGGGTCGGTACGACGGGGCAAAAGCCTAGAGCCAAGGCGACGCCGCGTGCACGGCACCCTCCGGATCCGCACCGAATCGGTACGCGGGAGGGCGCCGGTTGTCAGGGTGGAGCAGGGGTTGAGCGGGATGGGGCGGGGTGGCGGACGGGTCGGTGGGACGGGTGCGCCGGGCGGCTCACCCGCTGAGGTAGCTGGTCAGGGCGTCGGCGAGGGCCTGCGCGGCGCGCTGGCGCCACTCCGGGTCGGTCATCCGCTGGGCGTCGCCCGCGTTGCGCATGTTCCCGCACTCGATGAAGACCTTGGGCACCTTCGACAGGTTCAGACCGCCCAGGTCGCCGCGGGTGTCCAGGCCCTGCCGGCCGATGTAGTCGGCGTACGGCTCGCCGGTGCCCGCCTTGAAGGCGTCGCGCAGCAGCACGCCCAGCCGCTGCGAGGGCCCGACGATCGCGGAGGTGTCGGCCGGGCCGGCCGACACCTCCGAGGGCATGATCACGTGGAAGCCGTTGCCGGCGGCCGGCGCGCCGTCCGCGTGCACCGAGACCGCGGCGTCCGCCTTCGTCTCGTTGCCGATCCGGGCGCGCTCGTCGATGCACGGCCCCCAGGCCCGGTCGCCGTCCTGGGTGAGGACCACGGTGGCGCCCCGGCCCTGCAGGATCAGCCGGGCCCGGTGCACCACGTCCAGGGTGAACTCGGCCTCCGGGTAGCCCGCGTTGGTCGAGGTGCCGGTGGTGTCGCACTCCTTGTGGCCGTTGCCGATGTCGACCTTCCGGTTGATCTCGGCGGTGTGCTTGGCGTTGCCCGCGTTGTGCCCCGGGTCGAGCAGCACCGTCCGGCCCGCCAGCGGCCCGCCCGCCCCGCCCGGCGCGGCCGCCGGGGACGACGCCGGTGCGGCGGACGACGGTGCGGCGGACTCCGCCGACCCCGTGGAGTCCGGCGAGGTCGCGGCCCGGGCCTCGTCCCCGCCGCCGACCCGGTCGCCCTCCGCGTAGCTCGGAGCCTCCCGGACGGACGCGTGCGAGGTGACGTCCCGCGAGCTGTTCGCCACGGCCTGCCAGCCCAGCCAGCCGATCAGGCAGACCGGCAGCACCACGGCGGCCGCCTTCGCGGCGGGCCGCCAGGCGGCGGTCCGCCGCGCCGGATCGGCGTGCGGGTCCCGGTCGTCGGGGTCGACGGGGTGGGGGGTGGTACGGCCAGTCACGTGTTCCTCAGATCCTGTCCCCGGTGCGGGTGGTCAACCCGTACGCCTGGGCGATCGGCTTCCACTTCGCCGCGAAGTCCTGCTTCGCCTGGGTGGCCTTCGGGTTGAGGTCGTTGGCGCGGGACAGGTCCGCGGTACTCGGCACCTGGTTGTTCGCGCCGCAGCCCTTCTCCGAGACGGTCCGCGCCCAGGCCGCGTACGCCCGGTCGATGTCCGCCGAAGTCTGCCACGCCGTCTTCAGCGCGGAGACCGCCTCGTCGCCGCCCGGCAGGCTGTCCGTCTTCAGGCCGGCCAGCTTGGTCAGCAGCGTGTCGCGCTGCTGGGCGCCGGTGTCGAAGACCTGCGCGGCGCTGTCGACCTCCGCCTTCGCCGGGCAGCTGCGCACCTTCGCCACCGCGTTGCCGATCGGAGCCTTCGCGCTCTCGCCCTCGGTCAGCAGCGCGTCCAGCGCCTTCGCCTGGGCCTGCGCCTCCGGGCCCGCCGACGGCGACCCGGACGCCGACGCCGACGCCGAGGCCGAGGCCGACGGCGACGCGGGCGCCGACGCGGTCGGCGAACCGCCCTGGCCGCCCACGGCGCTGCCCGCGCTCGGCTGCGCGGTCGGCGCGCCGCCACCGCCCTTCGCGGCCGCGCTGTCGGTCGAATCGCTGTTCTGCACGGCCCACACCACGGCCCCGCCGATCACCAGCAGCAGCACCGCGGCCGCGCCGACCAGCAGCGGGGTGCGGCGCCGGCGCGGATCCTCGTCGTAGTCGAACTCCGGCTCCTGGTAGCCGCCGTAGCCGCCCGGGCCGTTGCCGAACTGCTGCTGGCCGCCGAAGGTCTGCTGCGGGGGGAACTGCTGCGGGGGCGGCGGCGTGAAGCCCGGCTGCTGCCCGCCGAAGGTCTGCTGCGGATGCTGCGGCGGGAACTGCTGCTGCGGGGGCGGGGTGAAGCCCGGCTGCTGCCCGCCGAAGGTCTGCGGCGGCTGCGGCTGCTGCGGAGGCGGCGCGGACTGCGACTGCGACTGCGGCGGCTGCGACTGCTGCTGCGGCGGGAACGGCGCGCCGGCCGGCGGCGGCACCGGAGCGGGTGCGGGTGCGGGGGCGGGCGGTGCGGCCTGGAGCGGCGGCAGCGGGATCGCCGTGGTGGGCGGGCCCGCCGCGGCAGGGTCGTCCGCCACCGGACGGCGGACCCAGCCGCCCGCGCCGTTGTTCGCGGTCGGGTCCCAGACCGCCCTCGCGGCACTGCCCTGTTCCGTCATGCCCTGCCCTCGCCCCCAACTGACCGGTGCCCTGCTCCGAACGGCCGCTCCCCGTCCGGACCGTTCGTCGTCTGCCGCCGACACCGTACCGGCCACCGGTGGGGGCGGTCACGGCGGATCGGCAACGCGTCGCGGAGGGGACGACGCAGCAGCGCCGGTGATCGTTCCCGCCGCGGGCCGGGAATTCCGGGCCCGGACGGCCGTCCGGCGCCGCGCGGCAGGTCAGCGGGGGCGCCCGGGTCAGGCCCCGGCCGGGCGGCGCAGCACCCGGAGCGAACCCGTCACCGAGAGCTCCTCGAAACCCTCCGCGAGCGCCCGCAGGTACACCCGGTACGGGGCCTGGCCGCCGTCCGCCGGGTCCGGGAAGACGTCGTGCACCACCAGCAGGCCGTCCGCGGCCAGGTGCGGCACCCAGCCCTCGTAGTCGCCGGTGGCGTGCTCGTCGGTGTGCCCGCCGTCCACGAACACCAGCGCCAGCGGCCCCCGCCACACCGCCGCGACCTGCGGCGACCGGCCGACCAGCGCGATCACGTGCTCCTCCAGGCCCGCCGCGTGCAGGGTGCGGCGGAACCTCGGCAGGGTGTCCATCAGGCCGACCTCCGGGTCGACCAGCGACGGGTCGTGGTACTCCCAGCCCGGCTGCTGCTCCTCGGAGCCCCGGTGGTGGTCGACGGTCAGCGCGACCGTCCCCGCCCGCCGGGCCGCGTCCGCCAGCAGGATCGCCGAACGCCCGCAGTACGTGCCGATCTCCAGCAGCGGCAGCCCGGTCCGCCCGGCCGCGTCGAGCGCCGCCGCGTACAGCGCCAGGCCCTCGTCCTCGGGCATGAACCCGGTCGCGGCCCGGAACGCGGCCAGCACCGGCTCGGCGGGCGACGCGGACGCGACGGCGGGGGTGGGGTCGGACATCGGGCGCTCCTGCCGGGCCGGGGGTGACTGCCCAGGACCCTACTGGATGGTAGGGAGCGTCCGGCGGCCGGTCACAGCAGGTCGGCGGCGATCCGGGCCCGGCGCGGGGCCAGCTCGGCCTCGATCGCGGCGGCCTGCCCGGCGTCCAGCACCACCGGGTGCCGGTCGGTCGGCGGCGGCGGGGCGACGGCCAGCATCCGCAGCCGCAGGTAGGTCGGCGGGTGCGAGGAGTCGACCGTCGACACCTCCCGCTCGGAGACCCGCACCCGGCGCTCCACCTCGGTGGCCGGCACCGAACGGGCCGCCGCGGCCATCGCCTCCCACAGGTCCGGCTCCGGCGCGGCGCCCGCCCGCCCCGCCCGCCCGCCGCCGCGCCGGGCCGACAGCGCCCGCTGCCGGACCAGCACGGTCTCCAGCGTCGCCTCGTTGAACAGCGCCAGCAGCATGCCCCGGGCGTCCGCGGCCGAGGTCAGCCGGGCCGCCATCCCGTCCGCCCGGTACTCGGCGGCCTGCCCGCTGCGCAGGCACAGCCGGTGCATCAACCCGGTCAGCGCCCGCACCACCAGGTGCACCGCGCCCAGCACCACGTTGGCGACCACCGAGGCGATCGACGTGATGAAGTTGTTGTAGTCCTGGTTGTCGCGGCCCGGCAGGGTCAGGTACCACCACTCGGACAGCGCGCGGAGCGCCGCCCACGTCCACAGGCCGCGCCGGTTGTCGCCGTTCACGCAGTGCCCGATCTCGTGGCCGAGCAGCGCGACCCTCTGCTGCCGCTCCAGCACCGTCCACAGCGGCAGGCCGATCGTCAGCTGCCGGTGACGGCGCAGCCCGAGCACCCCGAACGAGGCGGTGAAGCGGCCGTCCACCACGATCGAGTCCACCTTCGGCGCGCCCAGCTCCGCCGCGACCCGGTCCACCAGGCCGTACAGGGCCGGCGCGTCCTGCCGCGACAGCACCCCCGCCCGCTTCGCCCGGCCCAGCCGGGGCCGCAGCAGCACCGCCACCACCAGCGCGATCACCCCCAGCACCCGCAGCGGCCAACTCGCCACCGGCCACCCCGCCAGCAGCGCCACCCCGGTCAGCAGCACCGCCAGCGACACCAGGTGCACCACGCCCGCCAGCAGGAACGCGCCCACCGCCGCGCCGTGCCGCAGCGCCGAGTCGCCCGCCGCCACCAGCTCGAACACCTGCTCCGTCCGGGCCCTGGTCTCCCGGCGCAGCCTCTCCTCGCGCCGCTCCGCCCGCGCGGCCCGGCGCCGTTCCCGGGGCGGCAGGTCCTCCGGGGCCGGCGCCGGCGGCAGCAGGTTCCACTCGCAGGACGGGCACCAGGTCGGGAAGCGCTCGTTCGAGGCCAGCGCGTTCCCGCACCCGGGGCAGCGCTCGACCACGGTCACAGGGGCATCGGTAGTGGACACGGCGGCGGATGCTTCCACAACCGGCCGCCCGGCGGAAGCGGATTCCACGGACGGAGACCGCCACCGCCGGGCGGCCGATGCGCTATACACACGGAGGACGGTCCGCCGCCCCTCCCTCCGCCGCCCTCACCCCCCGGAGCAGCCCGTGCGCGCAGCGATCCTGCGACAGACCGGACAGGACACCCTGGACGTCCGCGACGACGTCGAAGCGGTCGGCTTCGGCCCCGACCGGGTCAGGGTCCGGATCCGGGCCGCCAGCCTCTGCCACTCCGACCTGTCCGCGATGGCCGGCGTCCTCCCGCAGCCCGCCCCGTTCGTCCCCGGCCACGAAGGCGCCGGCGAGATCACCGAAGTCGGCGAAGCCGTCCGCGGCCTCGCCCCCGGCGACCGGGTGGTGCTCTGCTGGATGCCCCCCTGCGGCCACTGCCCCGCCTGCCGGGCCGGCCGCACCCACCTGTGCACCGCCTCGCTGCGCCGCCTCACCACCCCGACCTTCCGGATCGGCGGCGACACCGACGCGTACGGCTTCTACAGCACCGGCGCGTTCGCCGAGGAGGTGGTGGTCGCCGCCGACAGCGTCATCCCGGTCCCCGCCGACCTGCCCCACGAACTGGCCGCGCTGATCGGCTGCGGCGTCACCACCGGCCTCGGCGCGGTCGTCAACACCGCCAAGGTGGAAGCCGGTTCGACCGTCGCCGTGCTCGGCGCGGGCGGCGTCGGCATCGCCGCCGTCCAGGGCGCCCGGATCAGCGGCGCCGCCCGGATCACCGTCGTCGACCCCGTCCCCTCCCGCCGCGAACGCGCCCTCGCCTTCGGCGCCACCGACGCCCTCGCCCCCGACGAGCTCAAGCGCGCCGCCCGCCGGCTGCCCGCCGGCGGCTACGACCACGTGATCGAGGCCGTCGGCCGCGCCGCGACCGTCCGGGCCGGCTACGACGCCGCCCGCCGCGGCGGCGCCGTCGTGGTGATCGGCGCCGGTGCGGGCGACGACAAGGTCTCCTTCGACATGGGCGAACTCTTCTTCAACGAGAAGCGCCTGCTGCCCTCCCTCTACGGCGGCGGCGACGTCCGCCGCACCGTCGACCTCGCCGTCGACCTCTGGCGCGCCGGACGGCTCGACCTGGCCGGCATGGTCACCCACCGGCTGCCGCTGGAAGGCGTCAACGAGGCGATCGCCCAGATGCGCGCGGGCGAGGCGCTGCGCACCGTCCTGCTCACCGACTGACGTCCGCCGACCGGCGCCGGCCGACCGGCGTCCGTCGTCGAACGGCCGACGCCCCCGGTCGCCGGTCAGGACGGTGACCGGAACCGGGGGCGTCGACGGTGCGGTGTGGTCTGTCTGCTCCCGCCGCGACCGGGCGCCCGGCGTCAGCGCCGGTGGCGGCCGTGCGGGTCCGCCTCCGGAGCGTCGTCGCTGGCGCTGCCGCCCCGGTGCCGCCCGTGCGCCCCGCCGTCGGCGGTCTCGTCGGCGCCCGGCGCGCGGTGGCCGTGCTCGGTCGTGTCGTCGATGGACTCGGACATCAGGTCAGTCTTCTCCGTGCGGGGGAAAGCGGTCGGCGGTCTGTGGTCGGCGCCGCCGGACGGCGCCCGGGCAGCACGCAACCGGCCGTCCTCGCGGCGGCCCGAACCGAACGGGACCACGACAACGGCCGAATCGCTCCGGAGCCTACCGAAACGGCGCTCGTGCGCGCGGTGAACCTCCGGGCGGGATGCGGAACCGGGGCCGAAGGCGTTCGGCCGCTTCGGGACGCCGGGGTCAGGGGCGCCCGGTGCGGAGGAAGGTGGCGAGGAGTTCGTGCAGGACGGCGGAGCCCTGTTCGGCGAGGAGGTCGTGGCCCGCGCCGGCGGCTTCGACGTAGTGGAGGTCGACGCCCTCGGCGCGGCCGTGGCGCAGGAGCTCCCGGCGCAGGGCGCGGGACTGGGTGACCGGGACGACCTCGTCGCGGTCGCCGTGCAGGACCAGCAGGGGCGCGTGCAGCCGGGGCACCAGCGGCAGGACGTCGCGGGGGCCGAGGCGGTCGTCGAGCGGGCGGTCGCCGCCCAGGCGGCGGGTCAGGGCCCGGACGGGGGCGGCGGCCTCGGCCAGCAGCCGACCACCGGAGAGGAACGGGGACACCACGGCGCAGCGCGAGACCGAACCGGCCGGGGCGTGCGCGGTGGCGAGCAGGGCCAGGAACGCGCCGTAGCTCACCCCGAACAGGGCCGGGGCCGCCAGGCCCAGCGCGGCCCGCTGCCCCGCCACCCCGTCCAGCAGGGCGAGCACGTCCTCCAGGTCGGGCCCGCCCCACGCGCCGTGGACCGCCGCCGCGTACCCGGGGCCGTAGCCCGTCGAGCCGCGCTGGTTGGGGGCCAGCACCGCCAGGCCGTCCGCCGCCATCCGCTGCAGCGCCGGGTCGAACTCCAGCCGCCAGGCGTCCGCCGGGCCGCCGTGCAGCGCCAGCACCAGCTGCGGGGCGGCCAGCCAGGACTCGCCCCCGTACACCACCGCCTCGATCGGACCGGCCGGGCCGGCCAGCTCCAGGCACTGCGCGGGCCGCCACCGGCCGCCGTCCCCGGGCCGCGCCGACCCGTCCAGCCGCCAACCCGCCGGGGCTGAGGCCGGCTCCGGGTGCCCCGGATGCCCCGGCGGCTCCGGGTGCGCCGCGCCGCCGCCCAGCGGGGCCAGCGCCAGCGGCAGGGCGATCGGGGCGGGCCCCGGCCGGGGCCCGGCGGCGAGCAGCGCCGCCACGTCCAGGGTGGCCAGCCCGGCCGGACGGTCCGGCGCCGAGTACGGCATCCGCAGGCCCGCCGCCGACCAGTGCCCGACCGCGCCCAGCCGGCCCGGCGGCACCGGCAGCGGACGCAGCCGCTTCTCGCCCGCCCGCCACAGCACCAGCGAGGACGCCGCCCCGTGGTCGACCTGCAGCACCACCTGCGGCTCCGGCCCCGGCGCCGCCGCGACCGGCCGCAGCAGCCGCCCCGGCTGGTGCAGGCAGTCCGGGAAACGGGCCGGCTCCCCGCCGCCGACCACGGCCCAGCCGAGCCGGTCCACGCCCGGGGCGTCACTGCGCAGCATGCCGAAACCGGTCGCCGGGTCGAACAGCACCAGCCGGTCGTTGCTGCGCTCACCCAGCTCCAACAGCGGTGTGGAGGTGCCCAGTTCGAGATCCAGCACGACGGTCCGCAGCACCCCGTCGAACAGCCGGTCCAGCGCCAGCAGCCGCCCCGCCGCGTCCAGCCACACCCCGCCGCCGCACACCCCCGGCAGCTCCGCGACGGCCTTCGGCGCCGAACCGTCCACCGCCAGCCGCCACACCGTCGTCGCCGGGCGGGCGTCCGTCCCCAGCAGCACCGCGGCGGGCGCCCGGCCCGGCAGCGCGAGCATCCGCAGCCCCGCCGCCCGCAGCCCCGCCAGCGGCGCCTCCGGCTCCCCGGCGGCCAGCAGCACCACCGCGTGCCGCTCCCCGTCCGTCCGGCACACCAGCACCCGGCCGTCCGGCAGCGCGAGCGGACGCGCCCGCAGGTCCTCCACCGACGGCAGCCCGGTCGGCACCGCCGCCCCCGCCCCCGGCAGCCGCCAACTCTCCACGAACCAGCCGCCGTCCGTCCGCGCGGCCAGGCACGCGGCGTGCGAGCCGTCACCGGCGAACGTGAAGCCGACCCGCCGTACGGGCTGCGTGTCCATCGGAAACCTTTCGGCGCACGGGGAGGACGGGCCGCCGGGGCCCCGTCACTGCGGGACCGTCCACAGGCCCGGCCCGCCGTGGCGCAGGCGGAGGAGGAAGGCGAGCGGGCCGGCGGTACCGGTGTGGTACGCCGGGGTGGCGGCGGTACCGGTGCGGTCGGGGAGGACGAGGAGACCGTCCCGCAGGGCGGTGCGGGCGGCGATCAGGGCGGCCAGGTCGTGGGCGGCGTGCCGGAAGCGGCTCTCGCCGGTCGCCTGGAACAGGTCGAGCAGGTACTCGCCGTCGCCGGCCAGACCGTACGCGGTGGTGTCGCGGTGCCAGCGGGCGTCCAGCACGGAACGGCCGGCGGAGAGGGCGAGCAGGCGGGACTGCGCGCTGCCGGTGGCCCGCCAGTGCCGGAGCAGGAACGCGCCGATGCCGGCCGTCCCGTCGCAGCGCCGCGCGGTGCCGTCCTCGGCGGCGGCCGCGGACGCGGGGGCGGGGGCGGGGGCGGCGGGGTCGTGCGGCCACCACGCGGCGCCCCCGTCGAGGCGGGCGGTGGCGGCGAGGGTGCGGGCGGCGCGGTCGGCCCCGGCGAGCGCGGCCCGGCCGGTGGCGGCGTGTTCGGGCAGGTCGCTGCCGGCCAGGGCCGTCCCGGCGGCGAGCAGGAAGGTGCCGATGCCGGCGGCGCCGTGCGGGTGGTCGAGGTGGGCGGTGCCGGCCCGGGCGGAGTCGAAGTCGGCGGGGACCGGCCAGAGCGTGCCGGGCGGCCCCTCGCTGCTGGTGGCGAGCAGGTGGCGGGCGCAGCGGGCGGCCCGGTCGAGGAAGGGGCGGGCGCCGGTGGCCCGGTGGGCGCGGAGCTGGGCGAGGCCCGCGCCGGCGGCGCCGTGCGCGAGGCCGGGGTCGGGCCAGTCGAGCGGGAGGCGGGCGGCGAGTCCGGCGGCGCGCTCGGCCAGGCCCGGGTCGTCGAGCGCCTCGGCGGCGTCGAACAGGGCCCAGGCGGTGCCGGCCCGGCCCAGGTGCAGGCCGGGCAGGACGACGGGTTCGGTGGCGCAGCGGCGCTCGATCCAGTGGGCGGCCACGGCGGCGGTGGCCCGGGACCGCTCCCGGGCGGGGTCGGGCAGCGGGGCGCGGGCGGCCCGGGCCAGCAGGGCGAGGACGCCGGCCGCGCCGTACCGGACGTTGCACGGGTCGGTGCGCGCCCCGTCCGGGACGGTCGGCCACAGCCGGTCGCCGCGCTGCGGGGTGGCACTCTGCGCGAGGTGGCGCAGGCCGTCGTGCAGCAGCCGGTCCAGTGGCGGCGGGGCGGAGGCGGCAGCGGCGGCCGGGGGCGCGGCGGCCAGCGCGGCGCGGACCCGCCCGGTGCTCCAGCGGCGTTCGGCGCTCTCGGCGCGCAGGCCCAGCACCGGCGGGGCGAGCCGCCGGGCGGTGCCGCCCTCGCGGGCGGCCAGCGCCAGCCAGCGGCCGAGGCGCTCGGCCACCGGGCGGGCCAGCGGCAGGTCGTCCGGCAGCAGCGGGTGGTGGCCGGTGGCGAGCAGGAAGTACAGCCCGCCGAGCGCGTACAGGTCACTGGCGGGGCCGGCCGGGCAGACCGGGCGCAGGCCGCGCTGCTCGGGGGCGCGGTAGCCCGGGACGCCGCCCGGGGCGGCGGGGGAGCCGACCGGGACGGTCGCTTCGAGGTCGAGCAGGCGGAGCGTGCCGTCGGGGGAGACCAGCACGCTGTCCGGGGAGAGGCCGCGCAGCACCAGGCCGCGCCGGTGCACCTCCTCGACCAGGTCGAGCAGGGCGAGCGCGACCGGGCGGGCCTCCTCCCACGGCACGCCGGGGGTGCCGTCGCGGCGCAGCCGGGCGGTGACCCAGTCGCCCAGCGGTAGCCCGGGCAGGTGCTCGCGGACCAGGAACAGCGCGTCCGACCGCTCGACCAGGGCGAGCAGTCGGGGCGTGAGGCCGCTGTCGGCGAGCCGGTCCAGCAGCGCGGCCTCGCGGCGCAGCGCGGCGCGGGCGTCGGTGCCGGACCGGTCGGTCTCGGTGTGCGCCCGGGCCTGCTTGACCACCACCGGCTCCCCGGTGGTCCGGTCGAGGCCGGGGAACACCCAGCGCCCGCTCCCCGGGCGGGGGACGGCCGCCCAGCGGCCGTCCAGCAGCCCGCCGCCGCCGTGCCGCGCACCGGGCCCGGGCCGGGCGGGCAGCGCCCCGGCGGGTCCCCCGGGTGCGGGTCCCGCGGCGGCGGGTCCTGCGGCGGCGGGTCTGCCGCCGGTGGTCGATCCCGCCCCCTCGACGGGGTCGGCCACCCAGGGCGGGCGGCGCCCGGGCACCGCCCGGACCAGGGCGCCGCCGGGCGTGCGCAGCACCGGCCGGTAGTCGCCGTCGTTGCCCAGCACGGGCCGGGCGGCGGACGCGTCGTAGCCGTAGTGCACCAGGCTGCCCGGCCGGTACGGGCGGTCGGTCGGGACGGTCGGCCCCGGCAGTCCGGCGGTGGCCAGGTGCAGTTCCGCGGCGAGCCGCCGGAATTGCCCGTCGTCCCGCGGGTGGACGGTGATGAATTTCCCGGACGATTCGAATTCCCGGTCCCGCGCGTTGATGTCGTGCAATTTCCCGCGGTCGGCCGGGAAGGAGAACGGACACGGGTCCTCGGCGACGGCCGCGGCGACCGCGGACAGCACCTCGAAGGCGACCGAGGAGGCCGCGCTGACGTGCAGCCGCCAGCCCTGGGCGGGGGGTTCGCGGCCGGGCGGCCGCACCGTGCACCAGGAGCCCTCGACCGCGACCGTCCAGTCGCCGCCGCCTCCCCGGGCCCTGCTGCCGGTGACGGCCGCCCGTGCCACCTCCACCAACGTGCCGTCCACACCCGGCTCGTCGTCGACCGTCCCCGGTCCTCCCGCCCTGCGCAGCGGTGTGCCCGCCCCCATGTGTGCTCACACCCCTTCGCGGTGGACTCGACCGAACGGTCTGCGGAAGTCACGGGACCCCGGGGCGGTCGCCGAATTCCTCGGGGGAATTCCGGCGGACCGCTTTTTCCGACCCCCCGGGCCGGGGTAACTCCCGTTCGCAGGACCAGAATTTACTTTCGGGGCGGGTGTGACTCAACACCGGTCGGGTCACTTCACCCGTAAGGGTGATCGGCTCCGGGTTCGGCGTGCGCCCGCACCCCCGCGTGCGGCCGGGGGTGGCGCCGGTCGAGGGCCGAGCGGGCGGGCGGCGGGGCGTCCGGGGCCGGAGGCGCGGGGTTGACGTGCGGGTGTGCGACGGGCCGGGGCGGGCCGCCGTCCCGCCCGCGACCGGGAGCCCGACCGGGAGCCCGACCGGGAGCCCGTTCGGGAGCGCGGCCGGGCCCGGCCGTGGCACGCGGTAGTCTCGACAGGTGCCGAAACTGTCCGACGTCATCGCCGTGCTCGAAGAGGTCTACCCCCCGCACTGGGCGGAGTCCTGGGACGCGGTGGGCCTGGTCTGCGGCGACCCCGGGGCGGAGGTCCGCCGGGTGCTGTTCGCCGTCGACCCCGTGCAGGCCGTGGTGGACGAGGCCGTCGAGTGGGGCGCCGACCTGCTGGTCACCCACCACCCGCTCTACCTGCGCGGCACCACCACGGTCGCCGCGACCGGCTTCAAGGGCCGGGTGGTGCACACCCTGATCAAGCACGACATCGCGCTGCACGTCGCCCACACCAACGCCGACCACGCCGACCCGGGCGTCTCCGACGCCCTCGCCGAGGCCGTCGGACTCAAGGTCACCGGCCCGCTGGTGGCCGACCCGACCGACCCGGCGGGCCGCCGGGGCAGCGGCCGGATCGGCGAGCTCCCGGAGCCGATGACGCTGGCCGCGTTCGCGGCCCGGGTCGCCGCCGGGCTGCCCGCCACCGCCGCGGGCGTCCGCGCCGCCGGCGACCCGGAGCGCCCCGTGCGCCGGGTCGCGGTCTGCGGCGGCTCCGGCGACTCCTTCCTGGCCGAGGCCCGCAAGGCCGGCGTCGACGCGTACGTCACCGCCGACCTGCGGCACCACCCGGCCTCCGAGGCCGTCGAGGCGGCCCCGGTCGCCCTGGTCGACGCCGCGCACTGGGCCACCGAGTGGCCCTGGCTCACCCTCGCCGCCCGCGAGCTCACCGGCCGCGCCGACCGTCGCGGCTGGCCGCTGGAGACCCGCGTCTCCACCCGGGTCACCGACCCGTGGACGGCGCACGCGCCGATGCCGTACGCCCCCTGACCTCCCGCCGAACCAACTCAACAGGAGCCCTGCCGCGTGAACGCCGCGCCCGCCGACCAGATCCGCCTGCTCGACCTGCAGGCCTTCGACTCCCGCCTCGACCAGCTGGCCCACCGGCGCCGCACCCTGCCCGAGCACGCCGAGATCGACAAGGCCACCGCCGACCACAACGCCCTCAAGGACCTGGTCGTCGCCGCCCAGGCCCAGCTCGGCGACACCACCCGCGAGCAGGCCAAGGCCGAGGCGGACGTCGAGCAGGTCCGCAGCCGGGCCGCCCGCAACCAGCAGCGGATGGACTCCGGCGCGGTCTCGCCCAAGGACCTGGAGAACCTCCAGCACGAGAACGCCTCGCTCGCCAAGCGCCAGGGCGACCTGGAGGACATCGTCCTGGAGGTGATGGAGCGCCTGGAGTCCGCGCAGACCCGGGTGGTCGAGCTGACCGCCCGCCTGGAGCACTCCGCCGTGGTGGTCGCCGAGGCCGAGGGCCGCCGGGACGCCAAGTTCGCCGAGCTCGACGCCGAGGCCGAGAAGGTCCGCCGCGACCGGGAGGCCATCGCCAACGTCCTCCCCGCCGACCTGATGAAGACCTACCTGCGGCTGCGCGAGCAGCAGGGCGGCGTCGGCGCGGCCCGGCTCTACCAGCGCCGCTGCGAGGGCTGCCGCACCGAGTTCTCGATCACCGAGTTCAACGCGATCAAGGCCGAGCCCGCGGACAAGGTGCTGCGCTGCGAGAACTGCGGCCGGATCCTGGTCCGCACCGGCGAGTCGGGCGTCTGACCCGGTGGCGGGCGCCCGGTACCTGGTCGAGGCCGACGGCGGATCCCGGGGCAACCCGGGGCCGGCCGGCTACGGCGCGGTGGTCCGCGACGCCGACACCGGGCAGGTCCTGGTCGAGGCCGCCGAGTACATCGGCCACGCCACCAACAACGTCGCCGAGTACCGGGGACTGATCGCCGGCCTCCGGGCCGCCCGCGACCTCGACCCGGACGCCCGGGTCGAGGTCCGGATGGACTCCAAGCTGGTCGTCGAGCAGATGTCCGGGCGCTGGCAGGTCAAGCACCCCGACATGCGCCCGCTGGCCGCCGAGGCCCGCGCCGTCCTGCCGGCCGGGAACGTCACGTACGGCTGGATCCCGCGCGAGCGCAACAAGGACGCCGACCGGCTTGCCAACGAGGCGATGGACGCCGGACAGCGCGGCCGCCCGTGGGAGCCCGCCCCCCGGCCCGCCGCGCCCGTCTCCGGCGCCACCGCCGACGAACCGCTGCCCGCCGCGTCCGCCGCGTCCGCCCCCCGGGCCGGCTGGGCCGCGCCCGCCGACCTCGGCACCCCCACCACCCTGGTGCTGCTGCGGCACGGCGAGACCCCGCTCACCCCGCTCAAGCGCTTCTCCGGCAGCACCGGCAGCGACCCCGGCCTCTCCGAGAAGGGCCGCTGGCAGGCCGAGCGGGCCGCCGACGCGCTGGCCGCCCGAGGCACCGTCCAGGCCGTGGTCGCCTCCCCGATGCTCCGCACCCGGCAGACCGCCGAGGCCACCGCCTGCCGGCTCGGCCTGGAGGTGCGGATCGAGGAGGGCCTGCGCGAACTCGACTTCGGCGCCTGGGAGGGCCTCACCTTCGCCGAGGTGATGGAACGCCACCCCGCCGACCTCACCACCTGGCTCGGCTCCCCCCGGGCCAAGCCCACCGGCAGCGCCGAGTCGCTCACCACGCTCGCCCAACGGGTCGCCCGGGCCCGCGACCTGATCGCCGCCCGGCACGCCGGACAGACCGTGCTGGTGGTCTCGCACGTCAGCCCGATCAAGACCCTGGTCCGGCTCGCCCTCGGCGCCCCGCCGGACGCCGTGCACCGGATGGAGCTGTCCGCCGCCGCGCTCAGCGCCGTCCAGTACTACAGCGACGGCAACGCCTCGCTGCGGCTGCTCAACGACACCTCGCACCTGCGCTGAGCGGGCGCGGCCGGACGGCGGCTCGACTACCGACGTCCATCAGTTGTCGGACGTCAAACAGTTGACGACCGTCAACCTCCTCGACTGACGTCGCCCGCCTGCTCCCGCCCGCCCCCGCCCGCCCCCGTCCGCCCCCGGTCAGTGGACGTCGGTCACCACGACGTCCAGCTGCCACGGCTTGCGGTCGGTGCCGCGCGCCGAGACCTCCACCCGGTGGCCCAACTGCTCCAGCGCGTCGACCAGTTCGCCGGGGGCGGTCGGCTCCAGGCCGGCCGCGAGCAGGTCGCGGACCAGGCGGCCCTTGGTGGCCTTGTTGAAGTGCGAGACCACCGAGCGCTTCAGCACGCCGTCGACCTCGCGCTCCTGCAGCACCCGCACCGTCACCGTCCGGCCCGCGACCGCGCCCGCGGGCTTCCACGCCGCCGCGTACGCCGAGCTGCGCAGGTCGAGCACCAGGCCGTCGCCGGCCGCCGCGGCCAGCGCCGCGTCCGACTCGCCCCGCCAGTACGGGCCGAGCGCGCCCAGCGGGGGCAGCTTCACGCCCATCGAGCAGCGGTAGGGCGGGATCCGGTCACCGATCCGCACCGCCCCCCACAGCCCGGAGAACACCAGCAGCGAACGCTCCGCCCGGGCGTACGCGGCCTCGTCCAGCTTGGCCAGGCCCAGGTTGTCGAACAGCACCCCGGTGTACACCTCGCCCGCCGGGCGCGCCCCCGAGGTCAGCAGGCCGGCGTTCTTGTCGACCTCCCCGCGCAGCCCCTTGCTCAGCCCCAGCACCTGGGCGGCCCGGTCCCCGTCCCCCGCGCACAGCTCCACCAGCGCCCCGAGTACCCGCCGCCGCGCCCCGGTCAGCTCCGGCAGCGACAGCTCCGCCAGGTCCACCGGCGCGCCCGCCTCCGGCGCGGCCTTCCCCTCCGACGGCGGCAGCAGAACCAGCACGGCGAAACTCCTCGCGACAACCCTCGGCGACCCTCGCCACCCGAACCCGCCCCACCCTAACGACCGGCCCGCCCGCCCCCCGAATCCCGCCGCACCCGGCCGGCGCAGCGGGAACGCCCGGTGGGCGCGGGCGGGCGGGGCGTACGGCACCGGGCGCGGGCCCGGTCAGCGGCCCTTCGCGGCGACCACCGCCGCGCCCGTGCCGAGGGCGGCGCACAGGGGCGCGTACAGGCGGCGGTCGAGGCGGACGAAGCGCGGGCCGCGATCGGCGAGCAGGAGGGGGCCGGCCAGGCCGCGGGCCAGCAGGACGGCCGCGACGCCCGCCGCGCCGACGGCCCGCACGCGGCGCGGACCGACGGGCGGGAGGACGCCGCCCCGGGCGGCGACCAGGCCGGCCGCGGTGCCGAGCAGGCCGGCGACACCGAGGCAGGCCGCCGGCGAGGGGAGGCGTTCGGGCACGGTGCCGACCACCAGTTCGGCGAACTCCGCGCGGTCGCGGCACGGCCAGGGCGAGCGCGCCCACACCGCGTGCAACCCGCCGAGGGCCGCCAGCGCGCCGGCCACCGCCAGCGCGGTGGTCCGCACCCCGGGCCCGGCCGCCGCCACCTCCCCGCCGGCGCCGCGCCCGGGCGGCCGGCACCCGTCGCAGGCCCGCCGCCCGCACCCGTCGCAGGCCAGTTCTCCCGTACCCGTCCGCACCGCCACGGCCGTCACCCCTTCCGGTGGTCAATCCCCGTGCGCCACAACCGCCTTCACGGCTGTTTCACCGCGCCTTCCACGCTAGCGCCGCTTACGCTGCGAGCATGCCGCGCCGACACCTCAGCGTCCGGGCCGCCCAGACCGCCAGGATCAACACCGAACTCGCCGACCTCAGGACCCGCCTGGAGATCCGCACCGACTGGTCGCCGGAGGTCCTCGCGGAGGCCGACCGGGCGGCCGCGCTGCCCCGGCTGCCGGAGTTCGACGCCACCGACTTGGAGCTGTTCACGCTCGACCCACCGGGCTCGCTCGACCTCGACCAGGCGATGCGGCTGGCCCGGCGCGGCACCGGCTACCGGGTGCACTACGCGATCGCCGACGTCGCCGCGTTCGTCACCCCGGGCGGGGCGGTCGACACCGAGGCCGGGCACCGCGTCCAGACGCTGTACTTCCCGGACGGCAACGTGCCGCTGCACCCGGCCCGGCTGTCCGAGGGCGCGGCCAGCCTGCTGCCCGGCGAACCGCGGCCCGCGCTGCTCTGGCAGCTCGACCTGGACGCGGACGGCGCGCTGGTGCTGGCCGACCTGCGCCGGGCCCGGGTCCGCTCCCGGCGGCGGCTCGACTACGCGGGGGCCCAGGCCGCGATCGACGCGGGCCGGGCCGACGAGCAGCTGCTGCTGCTCGCCGAGGTCGGCGCGCTGCGCGAGGCCCGCGAGGCGGAGCGCGGCGGGGTCAGCCTGCCCGTCCCCGAGCAGGAGGTGTCCGCCGTCGACGGCGGCTACCGGCTCGGCTACCGCGCCCCGCGTCCCGCCGAGGGCTGGAACGCGCAGATCTCGCTGCTCACCGGCATGGCCGCCGCCGAACTCATGCTGGACGCCGGGACCGGCCTGCTGCGCACCCTGCCCGCCGCGCCCGAGTCCGCGTACGCCCGGCTGCGCCGCACCGCCGCCGCGCTCGGCGTCGACTGGCCGGCGGACGTGCCCTACCCGGCGCTGGTCCGCTCGCTCGACCCGGCCCGGACCGCCGACGCCGCCTTCCTCAACGAGTGCACCGGCCTGCTGCGCGGCGCCGGCTACCGGGCCTTCGACACCGCCCGCGGCACCGCCCCGCCCGCCGACCCCGGCCACGCCGCGCTGGCCGCCCCGTACGCGCACTGCACCGCGCCGCTGCGCCGGCTCGGCGACCGGTACGCGCTGGAGGTCTGCGCGGCGGTGGCGGGCGGCACCGAGGTGCCGGGCTGGGTGCGCGACGCGCTGCCGCTGGTGCCCGGGCTGATGGAGTCCGGCGACCGGCGGGCGCACGAGGTCGAGCGGGCCTGCGTGGACCTGGTGGAGGCCGAGCTGCTGCGCGGCCGGGAGGGCGAGGAGTTCGAGGCGGTGGTGGTCGACGTGGACGAGCGGCGTCCCACCGTCGGCACCGTGCAGCTGCGCGACCCGGCGGTGGTCGCCAAGTGCGACGCCCCCGGCGGGCTGCCGCTGGGCCGGCGGGTGACGGTCCGGCTGGCGCTGGCCGACCCGGCCACCCGGACCGTCCGGTTCGCGCTGGCCGCGGCGCCGTGATCCCGCGATCCGGACCGCCGTCTCGGCATGCGAACACCTGTCGAAGTGTCAGGTACACGGTGCGATGATCGGACGGTGACTCGACCGAGCACCGCTCCGGACCGCCGGCGCCGGCTGCTGATCCTGGCCGTCTGCTGCTCCAGCCTGTTCGTCGCCAGCCTGGACAACACCGTCGCCAACCTCGCGCTCCCGGCCATCCAGCGGGACCTGGACGCGCCCGCCTCCGGCCTGCAGTGGGTGATCGACGCCTACACGCTGGTGGTGGCCTCGCTGCTGATCCTCTCCGGCTCGGTGGCCGACCGGATCGGCCGCAAGCGGGTCTTCACGACCGGCCTGCTGCTGTTCGTCCTCGGCTCGCTGCTGTGCAGCCTCGCGCCCGGACTCGGCTGGCTGATCGGCTTCCGCGCGGTGCAGGCGGTCGGCGGGTCGATGATGAACCCGGTCGCCATGTCGATCATCACCAACACCTTCACCGACCGGGCCGAGCGGGCCCGGGCGATCGGCGTCTGGGGCGGCGTGATCGGCGTCAGCATGGCGCTCGGCCCGCTGGTCGGCGGCTTCCTGGTGGACACCGCGGGCTGGCCGTCGATCTTCCTGATCAACGTCCCGATCGGGCTGGCCGCCTGGCTGCTGACGCTGCGCCACGTGCCGGAGTCCCGGGCGCCCCGGGCCCGCCGGCTCGACCCGGTCGGCCAGCTGCTGATGGTGGCGCTGCTCGGCTGCGGCACCGCCGCGATCATCGAGGGCCCCGGCCACGGCTGGACCTCGCCCGGCATCCTCGCCCTGGCCGCGCTCGCCCTCGTCGCGCTGGTCGCCTTCCCGCTCTGGGAGCGCCGGGTCGCCGAACCGCTGGTCGACCCCCGGTTCTTCCGCAGCGTCCCGTTCACCGGCGCCACCGTCACCGCGGTCTGCGCGTTCGCCTCGCTCAGCGGCTTCCTCTTCCTGAACGCCCTGTACCTCCAGGACGTCCGCCACCTCGGCCCGGTGGCGGCCGGCCTGTGGACGCTGCCGATGGCCGGCCTCGCCCTGCTCGGCGCCCCGCTCTCCGGCCGGATCGTGGCCGGGCGCGGCCCGCGCCTGCCCCTGCTGGTGGCGGGCGGCGGCATCGCCGCCGGCGGACTGCTGCTGACCCGGATGACCGCCGACTCCTCCGCGCTCCTGCTGCTGCCCGCGTACGCGCTGTTCGGCCTCGGCTTCGGCATGGCGAACGCCCCGATCACCAACTCCGCGGTCTCCGGCATGCCGCTCTCCCAGGCCGGGGTGGCCGCCGCGGTCGCCTCCACCAGCCGGCAGGTCGGCCAGTCGCTGGGCGTCGCCGTGATCGGCGCCGCGGTCACCAGCGCGGTCGCCCGGGCCGGCGGCTTCGCCCCCGCCACCCACGTCGGCTGGTGGATCGTCACCGGCCTCGGCCTGACCGTCCTCGCCCTCGGCCTGCTCACCACCACCCCCTGGGCGACCGCCACCGCCGCCCGGGTCGCCGCCCGCTCCGACCGCCTCCCCGCCCCGGCCCCCGCGGACGCCGCCCGCTGCACCCGCTGACCCGCGGTGCGGCGGCACCCCGCGGAGCCGATACGATGGCCAGTACGGCGGACGAGCCGGCCGGGCGGTCGCGTCGGGTCCCTTCGAGGACCCGCCGAGGAACGTCCGGGCTCCACAGAGCAGGGTGGTGGGTAACGCCCACCCGGGGTGACCCGCGGGACAGTGCCACAGAAAACAGACCGCCCACCGCTTCGGCGGAGGGTAAGGGTGAAACGGTGGTGTAAGAGACCACCAGCGACCGAGGTGACTCGGCCGGCTCGGTAAACCCCACTCGGAGCAAGGTCAAGATCGGTGCCCCCGGGCACCGTGCGCGAGTGTTCGAGGGCTGCTCGCCCGAGCTCGCGGGTAGACCGCACGAGGCTGTCGGCAACGGCAGCCCTAGATGGATGGCCGCCTCCCCCGGCCGCGCGAGCGACCAGGGAGACAGAACCCGGCGTACAGGCCGACTCGTCCGCCGCCCTCCGGGCCCCGCCCGGAGGGCGTTCCGGCCGCCTTCCGCCGGTGGCGGGTCCTCAGCGCAGCAGGCGGCGTTCCTTGGCGATGGCGACCGCGCCGGAGCGGGTGTCGGCGCCGAGCTTGGCGTAGATCCGGCCGAGGTGGGTCTTGACGGTGGCCTCGCTGATGAAGAGGGCGCGGGCGATCTCCCGGTTGCCGAGGCCCTGGCCGAGTTGGTCGAGGATGTCCTGCTCGCGGTCGGTGAGCTGGGGGAGCGGGGAGCGCATCTGGGCCATCATCCGGGAGGCGATCGGCGGGGAGAGGGCGGGGCGGCCGGCCGCGGCGGAGCGGATGGCGGCGAACAGCTCCTCCGGCTTCTCGGCCTTCAGCAGGTAGCCGGTGGCGCCCGCGTTGATCGCCCGGCTGATGTCGGTGTCGGTGTCGAAGGTGGTCAGCACCAGGACGTGGCTGGCGCCGGGGCCGGCCAGGATCCGCCGGGTGGCCTCCACGCCGTCGATGCCCCCGCCCAGTTGGAGGTCCATCAGGACCACGTCCGGCCGGAGGGCGGCGGCCAGCGAGACGGCCTCCTCCCCGGTGCTGGCCTCGCCGACCACCTCGATCGCCGGGTCGCTGGACAGCAGGGCCAGCAGCCCGGCCCGGACCATGGCGTGGTCGTCGCAGATGACCAGCCGCACGGTGTCGTTCATGAACCTCTCCTCTCCTGCCGTCGACGCTACCGGTGCGGGCGCACCCCGCCGGCCGCGGCTCAGCGGTCGGCCAGCGGGATGGCCGCGGACACCACCGTGCCCTCGCCCGGGGCGGACTCGATGGTCAGGGTGCCGCCGAGCTGGCGCAGCCGGGCCCGCATCGCGGGCAGGCCGTGCCCCCGGCTCCCGTCGGCCGAGCGCTGCTCGCCGCGCTCGCCGCGCTCGGCCCGCTCACCCCGGCCGGTGCGGGCCGGGGCGAAGCCGCAGCCGTCGTCGGCGACGTCCAGCACGGCCTGGTCGCCCAGGTAGGACAGGGTGATCGAGGCCTGCCCGGCGCGGGCGTGCTCCCGGGTGTTGGCCAGCGCGCCCTGGGCGATCCGCAGCAGCGCGGACTGCGCGGCGGCCGGCATCGGGGCGGGCGTGCCGTCCAGGTGGAAGCGGACGGTCAGGCCGCTCTCGGCGGCCTCCCGGTCGGCCAGCGCCTCCAGCGCGGCCTCCAGGGTGCCCTGCTCGGCGAGGTCGGCCGGGGCGAGGTCGTGGACGAAGCGGCGGGCCTCGGCGAGGTTCCGGGCGGCGATCGAGGCGGCCGTCCGGACGTGCTCCAGGGCGGCCGCCGGGTCGTTCCGCCACGTCCGCTCCGCGGCCTGGAGCAGCATCTGCTGGCTGGACAGGCCCTGGGCGAGGGTGTCGTGGATCTCGACGGACAGCCGCTCCCGCTCGGCGAGCGCGCCCTGCCGGCGCTCCACCGCGGCCAGCTCCCGCCTGGTCCGGATCAGGTCGACGATCAGCTCGCGCTGCCGGGCGCCCTGCCGCTGCATGTACAGGAACACGGCGGTGGCCAGCGCGGCGACGGCCGGGGGCAGCAGCACCATCGTCGGGTCGAAGCCGCCCGGCAGCCGCAGCTCGGAGACCACCACCAGCACCGTCAGCGCCGTCACCAGCGGGATCGCGGCCCGCGGCGGCAGCGTCCGGAGCACGCTGTACACCAGCGGGACGGCGCACCAGGCGAAGCTCGGCGCCATCAGCACCAGCACCGCCCAGCAGGCCAGCACCGCCGCCAGCCAGGCCGGCCGCCGCTCGGACAGCCCCGTCAGGTGGCCCGCCGCCAGGGCCAGGCTCAGCCCCACCACCCACGGCGTCAGCGGGCTGTGCAGGTGGTGCGCCAGGTACCGGTACAGGGAGGTGCCGAGCAGCAGCAGGAAGGCCAGCCGCATGACGACCGTGAGCCAGCCCGCGTCCGGGTCGACCGACCGGGACATGGGGTGACGCATCATGCCTGCCTCCTCGCTCCGGGCCGGTTCCGTCCCGCCCACAGGGGGATGGTGGACCCCGGCGGCGGCCCGCGCATCAGCCGATCGGTTGACACGGACGTCGTCCATCATGCTCCGCGGAGCGAGCCGGTTCGCCGATCCGGGGAAGGGGGTCCGGGACGAAACATGGAGGGCGAGGCCGGAGCACACAGGAATCCGGCGACGAACCGCCGCCCCCCGGGGCCCAGTCACAGGAGCCGAACATGAAGAAGCTGAGCACCCGCACCCGCGTCGTCACCGGTGCCGTCGCGGTCGCCGCGGTCGGAGCCAGCGTCGTCGGCGCCGTCACCGCCAGCGCCGAGACCCCGAACGTGGCCCCCGCCACCGCCGCCACCTCCGACGTGCAGAACAAGAACACCTTCCAGTCCACCCACCTGACGGTCGAGGCCGCCACCAAGGCCGCCCAGGCCAGCCTGGACGCCGCCGCCAAGGCCGGCCAGAAGATCTCCGTCGCCGTCGTGGACCGCAACGGCAACGTGATCGTCGAGCTGCGCGGCGACGGCGCCGGCCCGCAGTCCTTCGAGTCGGCCGAGCGCAAGGCCTATACCGCGGTGTCCTGGAACGCCCCGACCTCCGAGCTGGTCAAGCGCCTGGCCCAGGCCCCGAACCTGAAGGACATCCCCGGCACCCTGTTCCTGGGCGGCGGCGCCCCGGTCCAGGTCAAGGGCGCCCCGATCGCGGCCGTCGGCGTGGCCGGCGCCCCGAGCGGGGACCAGGACGAGCAGTTCGCCCAGGCCGGCGTGGACGCGCTCAACAAGTGACCCGCCCCCGGTGACGGCGCCCGGCCGACCCCCCGCGGCCGGGTGGCGCACGGCCCCGTGGGCCCGCTCGACGACGAGCGGGCCCACGGGGCCGTCCGGCGTGTCCGGGGCCGGTTCCCGGGTGCGGTCCCCGGGCTCAGTCCTCCCGGTAGACGGCCAGCGCCCAGATCACGAACACGTCCAGCGCGATGATCACCAGGGACCACAGCGGGTAGTACGGCAGGTCCAGGAAGTTGCCGATCAGGCCGAGCGAGACCAGGAAGATACCGGCGATCCGGGCCCAGGCCGCGCCCTTGACCACGAAGAAGCCGACCAGCGCCACCAGCACGCCGATCACCAGGTGGATCCAGCCCCAGGAGGTCAGGTCGAACCTGAAGACGTAGCGGGGCGTGGTGACGAACACGTCGTCCTCGGCGATCGCCATGATGCCGCGGAACACTTCGAGGACACCGGTCACCAGCATGACCACACCGGCGAACAGCACCATTCCGGAGACCCAGCCCCTGTTCTGCGGGGGCCTGGCCGCACCGGCGCGTGATCCGGCGGGCGGCGGTGTCGCGGTGGGACCGACAGACGAGCTCATGGAACCTCCTAGGCCGAAGCAGGTCTTGCCCCCGACCCTCCGCCACCGCCCGCCCCCGGGCATTCGGGCGACTCCATCCGGGTGAACGCCCCGGCCCGGACCGCCCCCGCCGCCACCGCCCGCCCGGACCGGACCCGGAGGCTCAGGGCCGCAGCGCGCGCAGCGCCAGCGCCCGCAGCGGGGCCAGCCGGGCCCGGTCCCACCCGTGGTAGACCGCGTTGGTGCAGAGCACCACGTACCGGCCGGTGCCCGGGGCGAGGTAGAGGCTGGTGCCGGTGAAGCCGTGGTGGTAGGCCACCGCGCCGTCGGCCGTGACCAGCCAGGCCAGGCCGCGGTGCAGGCCCGGTTCGACGGCGGCCAGCGGGCGGCGGCTGCGGGCGAACCAGGCGGGCAGCGGCCCGTCCGGGCCGAGCAGGTGCTCGGCGTAGCCGGCCAGGTCGGCGGCGGTGGAGAACACCCCGGCGTGCCCGGCCACCCCGCCGAGCAGGGCCGCGCTCGGGTCGTGCGGGACGCCCCAGGTGCGGGGCGCGCCGCCGAGGCGCTGCTCGGTCGGGGCGAGCCGCGGCCCGCGCGGCAGCGGGCCGTAGGCGGTGGCGGTCAGGCCGAGTCCGCGCCAGAGGTCGGCGGCGAGCTCGTGCAGCGGGCGGCCGAGCAGTTCGGGCAGCAGCAGGCCGAGCAGCACGAAGCCGCGGTCGACGTACCGGTGCAGCGCGCCGGGCGCGGAGACCAGCGGTTCGGCGCACAGGTGCTCGACCAGCGGCCGGCCGGTGTGCTCGTACCGGGCCAGGCCGGTGCGCGGGAGCAGTCCGGAGGTGTGGCTCAGCAGCTGGGTGACCGTCAGGTCGGCGCCGGGGGAGGGCAGTCGGGGGAAGGCGGCGCGCAGCGGGGCGTCCGGGTCGAGCAGTCCGGCCCGGACGGCTTCGCCGACCAGCGGCCAGGTGGCGAGCACCTTGGTGAGCGAGGCCAGGTCGTAGCGGGTGTGCTCGTCGGGCCGGGCGTCGCCGCACTCGGGGGCGACCAGCCCGCGCCCGGCCACCGCGCGCCCGGCCCCGGCCTGCCCGGCGACCAGCACCCCGCCGGGGAACCGCCCGGCGTCCACCGCCTCGCCCAGCACGGCGCCCAGCGCGGCGGCGGTGGCCCGCGCCCACTCCTGCGGATCGGTCGGCACGGCGTCCCCCTCCTCCGGATCCCCCTCCCGGATTGTCACCCGCCCAGGGCGCCGGAACCAGGGCGCCGGAACCAGGCCACCGGACCCGTTCAGGAGCGGGACGCGGCGAGCGCGGCGAGCGCTTCCAGGGCGCGGTCGGCCTCGTGCACGGGGACGAACAGGTGGTCGTGGTGGAAGCCGGCCACCACGTTGCAGCCGATGCCGTGCCCGGCGAGCGCGGTCGCGACGGCGGCGGTCAGCCCGACCGCCTCCAGCGCCGAGTGCACCTGCAGGGTCAGCCAGGCCGCGACGTACGCGTAGGGCAGGCCGAGCGCGTCGGCCTCCTCCTGCGCGACCACGAAGGTGACCCCCTCGGGCTCCGCCACGGTCACCACCGGCCGCAGTCCGGCGGGCACCCGCCCGGGGAGGGTGCAGTACACGTAGCGCCCCGGGTTGCGGACGGGGCGCAGCCCGGAGAGCAGTTCGTCGAGGTCCTGTTCGCCTGCCATGGCGTCACGGTAGTGCGTCCGGCGGAGCGCGCGGGCGGCGGCGCACCGGCCGGGCGGCGATCGGGAGGGGTTGTCTTCCGATACTTAGCGATATATCGTCGAGTTATCGGGATGCTTCGAGAAGAGGAGTGTCCGTTCCCGAGGGAAGGCAGGTGGTCGTCATGCGTGGCGACAGGCGTTTCAGTGGTGAGGGCCGGCGTCGTTGGGCCGGCGGCCCGGGGCGGCCGGGCGTGCCCGGCGAGGGGGCCGAGGGGTTCGAGGGGCGGCCGGCGTTCGGGCCGTTCGGCGTGCCGGAGCGGCCGGTGCCGCCGTTCGGGCCGGGGTTCGGTCCGCGCGGGCGGGGGTTCGGGGGGCACGGCCCGCGCGGGCACGGCGGCGGTGGCAGGCGCGGCGGGCGGGCCCGGCGCGGTGACGTGCGGGCCTCGCTGCTCGCGCTGCTGCGGGAGCGCCCGATGCACGGCTACGAGATGATCACCGAGATCGGCGAGCGCACCGGCGGGGTCTGGCGGCCCAGCCCGGGCTCGGTCTACCCGACCCTCCAGATGCTGGAGGAGGAGGGGCTGGTCAAGGCCGACGACACGTCCGGCAAGAAGCTGTTCGAACTGACCGAGCAGGGCCGGGCCGAGGCCGGGCGCGGCGGCGCGTCCCCGTGGGACGAGGCCGGCCGGCGCGACGACTGGGAGGCCGTGCAGGAGGTCGGCGCCGCGCTCGCGGCGGTCGACCAGGCGGTGCGGCAGGTGATGGCGACCGGCACCGAGGAGCAGCGGGCCAAGGGTCTCGCGGTGCTGGCCGAGACGAAGAAGAAGCTGTACCTGATCCTGGCCGAGGAGGCCTGACGGGACCGGCTCAGGTCCCGGGGTCGTACTCGTAGCGCCAGCGGTAGCGTCCCCCCTTGGGGCCGTACTCCTTGGCGCGGCGGTAGACCAGGGTGACCGCCGGGGTGTCCCCGTACGCGGGGACGGGCACCCGGTAGACCTTCGGGACGGTGTGCATCATGCCCAGCGGCACGGGCAGGACCCGGCCGTCCAGCGGGCCCCCGATGAACTCGGTGTCGGCGCTCTTCACCCGTCCAGGGTAGGCGCGGCCCGGGCCGTCCGGCCGGGCCGGGTGTGGGGGTCGCGCAGCGGCGGTGTGGAGCGGGTGTGACGGGGGCGGCACCGCCCCCGGTCATCCGGAGGGTCCCGGGAGCCTTATCCTGCTACGTACGCCCCCGGGGTCCACCCGGGTCCGCGGGCCCGTACGGGCCGGGCGGGGCGCGCCGAGGCGCGCCCGTCCGTCGAGCGCGACCGAGCGCCCCGTACCCGCCGCGGACGCCGGCTGCCGGAGATCCCGGCCAGGCCGGCGGCAGGACGCCGGAGCGCGCGGCGGGCCCTCGGGAAGCAGCGGGTGGGTCCGTGCGTTGGCGTCGTTTGTTGCGTAGGTGGCCGTGCCGTACCTGGCACGGCAGCTCAGGCAGGTGCGGGCGGAAGGGGCCAGATGGAAGCCAGCAGCAGGTGGACGTCCTGGTGGCGGCGGGACCGGCGGGAACGCCAGGAGGCCGCCGGGACCGGAGGGGACGCGGCCGCGAGGCTGGACCTGCTGCTGGGGGCGGCCGGGGCGGGGTTCCCGATGGCGCCCGCCGCGCACCCGGCCGGGCACCGGTGCTCGTGCGACCGGGTCGGCTGTCCGGCTCCGGCCCAGCACCCGCTGTCCTTCGCCTGGCAGTCCCAGGCCACCACCGACGCCGAGCAGTTGGCGCACTGGCTGTCCCGGGACCCGGAGGCGAACTTCGTCACCGCGACCGGCCGCGCGCACGACGTGCTGGACGTCCCGGCCGAGGCCGGCGTGCTGGCCCTGGAGCGGCTGGCGGCGCTCGGCGTGGTCGGCCCGGTGGCCGCCGTCGGCGCCGACCGGTACCTCTTCTTCACCGCCACCCGCGGCACCCCGCAGGACGAGGACGAGTGGTGGACCAGCGCGCTGGACTCCACCCCCGACACCGTCTCCGAGCACCCCGGCCTGCGCTGGCACTGCCGCGGCTCGTACACCCTCGTCCCGCCGGCCGCGCTGCCGGACGGCTCCGAGGTGCGCTGGCTGCGCGGCCCCGAGCACCCGCTGCCGGACCCGCTGCGGGTGCTGGACGTGCTGACCGACGCCTGCACCGAGGTCGGCGCGGTGGCCCAGGAGCAGTGGCTGATCGGCTGAGCCCGCGCAGGAACGGTTGTGCTGACGGCGGCCCGCCCCCTCGTACCGCGTGGGGGGCGGGCCGCCGTGGTGTCCGGTCGTGGTGCCCGGTCAGGGCAGGGTGAGGATCTCCGCGCCGTCCGCGGTGACCAGCAGGGTGTGCTCGAACTGGGCGGTGCGCTTGCGGTCCTTGGTGACCACCGTCCAGCCGTCCGGCCAGATCTCGTAGTCGTGGGTGCCCAGGGTGAGCATCGGCTCGATGGTGAAGGTCATCCCGGGCTTGATCACCTCGGTGGCCCGCTCGCTGTCGTAGTGCGGGATGATCAGGCCGGAGTGGAACGAGGTGTTGATGCCGTGGCCGGTGAAGTCGCGCACCACCCCGTAGCCGAAGCGCTTGGCGTACGACTCGATCACCCGGCCGATCACGTTGACCTGCCGGCCCGGCTTGACCGCCTTGATCGCCCGGTTCAGCGCCTCCTCGGTGCGCTCGACCAGCAGCCGGGACTCCTCGTCCACCTCGCCGCACGGGTAGGTGGCGTTCAGGTCGCCGTGCACGCCGTGGATGAACGCGGTGGCGTCGATGTTGACGATGTCGCCGTCCCGCAGCACGGTCGAGTCCGGGATGCCGTGGCAGATCACCTCGTTGACGGAGGTGCAGATCGACTTCGGGAAGCCCCGGTAGCCGAGGTCCGACGGGTACGCGCCGTGGTCGCACATGTAGGCGTGCGCGACGGCGTCCAGCTCGTCGGTGGTGACGCCGGGGGCGATCAGCTTCGCCGCCTCGGCCATCGCCCGCGCCGCGATCCGGCCGGCGATCCGCATCTTCTCGATCGTCTCGGCGTCCTGCACCTCGGGGCCGGTGTACGGGGTCGGCGCGGGCTTGCCGACGTACTCCGGACGCGCGATGTGCGCGGGGACCTTGCGGGTGGGGGACAGCGTGCCGGGTACCAGAGCCATGACGGCGAGTCTATCGGCCGCCGCCCGGCCGGCCCCGGCCGTGTGCGCGGCCGGGGCCGCGGGAAAGATCACCGGTGACCGCCGGGGTGCCGGCAGGACGGGAGGAGCAGACGATGGTGTTCGGGCGCAGCAAGCCCACCGGGCAGCCGGGGGAGTGGTTCTACTGCATCAAGCACGGCAAGGTCGAGGAGGGCCCGGACTGCCCGGCCAAGGACCGGCTCGGCCCCTACCCGACCCGGGAGGAGGCCGCCCGGGCCCTGGAGACCGCCGCCGAGCGCAACCAGGAGTGGCGGGACGACCCGCGCTGGAACGACCGGGAGCCGCGCGCGGAGGGCTGACGCCCGCCCGTCACGACACCCCGGCGGCCTCCGCCGCCTCAGCCGCCGCCCGCCGCTCGTGCTGGGCCTTGACCGCCAGCGCGTGCGGGTCGGTGCGCGAGTCCCAGGCGAGCAGCTTCGGGATCGCCGCGGTCAGCGCGACCACGCCCGCCACGCACAGCAGCCCGCCGGCCCAGATCGAGCCGCGCACGCCCGTCAGCGCGGCCATGCCGCCGGCCCGGACCTGGCCCAGCTGCGGGCCCACCGAGTACGACAGCAGCTCCACCCCGGCGAGCCGCCCGCGCAGCTCGTCGGGGATGGACTGGTTCCAGATCGTCGACCGGGCGACCCCGCTGACCTGGTCGGCGCCGCCCGCCACCGCCAGGAACAGCAGCACCAGCCAGACGTTCCCGGCCAGGCCGGCCAGCGCCATCGCGCCGCCCCAGCCGAGCGCCGCGAACAGCAGCATCCGCCCGTGCCGGTGCACCCGGGCCGTCCAGCCGCCGGTCGCCGCGACCAGCAGCGCGCCGGCCGCCGTCGCCCCGTACAGCAGGCCGAGCGCCCACTCGGCGTCCAGCGTCGCGGCCAGGAACGGGTACAGCGCCACCGGGTAGGCGAACAGCATCGCCACCAGGTCGATCGCGTAGGTGCCCAGCAGGTCCTTGCGGCTCCAGGCGTACGCCAGGCCCTGGCCGATGCTGCGCAGCGAGGGCGCCCCGGCGCTCCCGGCGGGCGGGACCGGGCGCATCCGGGCGATCAGCGCCAGCGAGACCAGGAAGGTCAGCAGGTCCAGCGCGTAGGCGCTGCGGGCGCCGGCCACCGCGACCACCACGCCCGCCAGCGGCGGGCCGGCCACCGAGGCGACGTTGCGGTACAGCGAGTTGAGGGCGAACGCGGCGGGCAGCTGGTCGTGCGCCACCACCCGGGGGACCATCGAGTCCAGCGCCGGGCGCTGCAGCCCGTCCAGCGCCGCGACCAGTGCCGCGACCAGGTAGATCGGCCACAGCATCGGGTGCGGCAGCAGGGCGTTGGCCAGCATCAGGGCCGACAGCAGCGCCAGCCCGGCCTCGCTGAGCAGCACCAGCCGGCGCCGGTCCAGCGCGTCCGCCAGGGCGCCGCCCCACAGGCCGAACACCACCAGCGGCACCAGCTCGAACGCGCCGACCAGCCCCACCGCGAAGGTCGAGCCGGTCAGCTCCTTGATCTGGATCGGCAGCGCCACGAAGGTCAGGAAGCTGCCGAAGCCGGTGACGCACCCGGAGAGCCAGAGCAGCCGGAAGTCCCGGGAGGCCCGCCAGGGCGCGAGGTCCGGGAGCAGTCGGCGCAGGAACGGGGCGTCTTCGGTCACGTGGCCAGATGCTGCGTGACACGGCACCGGCCCCGCAACGGGTTTTCCCCCCGGGGCCGCGCCGGTGGCGGCCCGGGGGCTACCAGCGCAGCACCGGCGAGGCCGTCAGGCGCTCGGCCAGCCGGGACAGCCGGGAGCGCGGCGGGGCCGCCGAGGTCGCCGAGCTGACCAGGTGCTGCACCACTTCGAACGGCTCCGGGCCGGCGCCCGGGACGGTCAGGCGCTCGTGGGCCAGGTCGGTCAGCTCCGGGTCGCCGTCGTCCAGGGCCAGCAGCACCGCCCCGGCCCGGCGGGCGTCGTCCAGGCGTTCCAGCAGCGGCGCGTCCGCCGGGCCGGGGGCCACCAGCAGCACCGTCGCGCCCGCGCGCGCCTCCGCGAGCCGGGGCAGGCCGCACGCCAGGTGCCCGGGGGCGCCCGCCGGGACGGAGTGCCGCAGCAGCGTCGGGGCCAGTTCCGGCAGGCCGCCGTACGCGGCCTCGTCGCTCAGGTGCGCCGCCAGGTGCCACGGCTCGTACCGGGGCGTGCCGACCAGCAGCAGGCCGCTCGCGCTGCGTCTGGTCACCGCGCCGCGCAGGGTCGTGGCGAAGGCGCCCGCCCGCTCGGGCCAGCCGGTGCCGGCCAGCGACTGCCGGAGTGCGGAAACTCTCACCGCGTCCATGCGCGACAGCATGCGGCCCCGGGGCCGCATTTGGCAGGATCTCCGGCATGACGCAACCCGATTCAGTGAACGCGACGGCCGGCCCGGGCCGGAACCTGCCCGACGTCTCCCAGCTCGTGGTCGGTGTCCTCGGCGGCACCGGCGACCAGGGCCGGGGCCTGGCCCTGCGGCTCGCCAAGGCCGGACAGCGGGTGGTGGTCGGCTCCCGCAGCGCCGAACGCGCCGAGGCCTGCGCCGCCGAGCTGGGCCTGGGCATCCGCGGTGCCGACAACGCGGCCTGCGCCGCCGGGAGCGACGTGGTGATCGTCGCGGTGCCGTGGGAGGGCCACGCCGCGACGCTCACCGAACTGCGCGCCGAACTCGCCGGGAAGATCGTGGTCGACTGCGTCAACCCGCTGGGCTTCGACAAGCAGGGCGCCTACCCGCTCCAGGTGCCCGAGGGCTCGGCCGCCCAGCAGGCCGCCGCGCTGCTGCCCGACTCCACCGTCACCGCCGCCTTCCACCACCTGTCTGCCGTGCTGCTGCAGGACGAGAGCGTGGAGCGCATCGACACCGACGTGATGGTGCTCGGCGAGGACCGGGCCGCCACCGAGGTCGTCCAGGCGCTGGCCTCCCGGATCCCCGGCATGCGCGGCATCTTCGCCGGCCGACTGCGCAACGCCCACCAGGTCGAGTCGCTGGTCGCCAACCTGATCGCGGTCAACCGCCGCTACAAGGCCCACGCGGGCCTGCGCATCACCGACGTGTGAGCGCCGGGCGCGCGCCGAGGCCCGCCCCGCGCCCCCGGCGCGCGCCCGCTCCCGCACCACCTCCCGCCCCGCCCCGCACCACCCCGGCCCCGGCGGCCCCGTTCGGTCGGCGAGAATGGACGGGCACACCGCCACCCCGAGGAGCCCCCGCCATGCCCCGCAACGCCCTGTACGCCGTGATCGTCCTCGTCCTGGCGGTGACCGCCGCGGTGGTCTCGTTCGCCCACGGCGAGTGGTACGGCGTGGTGTGGGTCCTGATGGCCGGCGTGGCCAGCAACATCGCCTGGTACTACCTGCGCAGGGCCCGCGCCGAGCGCTCCGCCCCGGCCGCCGCCGACCGGGGCTGAGCCCGCGCGGGGCCTACGAGTAGGTCTTCCAGAACGAGAACAGGATCCGGCCCAGGTCGATGTACCGGGGGTCGGCGCCGAACAGGCCGAAGATCCACACCGCCAGGTCGTAGATCCACTGCCCGGCCTTGCTCTGCCACATCAGCGCGAACAGCAGCAGCATGCTGTAGGGCGCGTACGGGGCGACCGCCCGCCGGACCTTGTACGACAGCCAGGGCTCGACGATGCCGTAGCCGTCCAGGCCGGGCACCGGCAGCAGGTTCAGGATCGCCGCCGTCACCTGCAGGTAGGCGAGGAAGCCCAGCGCGGCGGGCAGCGGCGAGAACCACAGCTCCTGGCCGTCGTAGTGGGCCGGCACGCCCGGGTCGTCGAACCAGCCCTGGCTGACCAGCACCAGCGTCACCACGCCGAACGCGATGTTCACCAGCGGACCGGCCGCCGAGACCAGGCTGTGCTTGAGCCGGCCCGCGATCCGGTCCCGCTCGATGTAGACCGCGCCGCCGGGCAGGCCGATGCCGCCCATGATCACGAAGACCACCGGCAGCACGAAGCTCAGCACCACGTGCCCGTACTTCAGCGGGTTCAGCGTCAGGTAGCCCTTGGTGCCGACCGTGATGTCGCCGCCCGCCAGCGCCGTGCGGGCGTGCGCGTACTCGTGCAGGCAGAGCGAGACCATCCAGCCGGAGACCACGAACAGGAAGACGCCGAACCGGTCGTTGCCCCAGCCGGTGGCCAGGGCCCAGCCGGAGGCGAGCAGGGTGGCGGCCAGGGCCAGGAAGATCGGGCTGACCCGGCTCTCCGCGCTGCGCTGGCCGGTGCTGGCGTAGGTCATGGCGAGGGGGCTCCGGGAGGTGGTGGCGGGACGGGCGTCCGATCATGCCGTCCACCGGGCACGCCGGACAAGCGGCGCCGGGTGAACGTCCGGGAGCGACCGGACGTTCCGGCGGTCCGGCCCCGGCCTCCACCGCCCGCACCGGCCTTCCGCACGGGTGTGCGCCCGGCGCGTCGGCGCGTCCCCCAGAATGGGCGGGTGCACTACGGCATCCTCGGCACCACCACGGCCCACCACGACGACGGCACCCCGGTCGCCCTCGGCGGCGCCCGGCTGCGCGCCCTGCTGGCCGCCCTCGCGCTGCGCGAGGGCCGCCCGGTGCCCGCCGAACTGCTCGCCGACGAGGTGTGGGCCGACGAGCCGCCGCAGGACGCCGCGGCCGCGCTGCAGACCCTGGTCGGCCGGCTGCGCCGCACCGTCGGCCGGGCCGAGGTCGGCTCCGGGCCGGCCGGCTACTGGCTGACCGACCCGCGCACCGACGTCGCCGAGTTCCGCCGCCGGGCCGCCGAGGGCGCCCGCGCGCTGAGCACCGGCGACCCGGCCGCCGCCGCCGAGCAGCTGACCGCCGCCCTCGCGCTGTGGCGCGGCCCCGCGCTCGCCGACCTGCCCGACCGCACCGCCCCCGCCGCCCGGCTGGAGGCCCAGCGCGCCGAGGCCCGCCGGCACCGGCTGACCGCCGACCTCGCGCTCGGCCGCACCGCCGAGGTCGCCGCCGAACTCGCCGAGCTCTGCCGCGACCACCCCTTCGACGAGCAGCTCCAGGCGCTGCGGCTGCGCGCCCTGCGGGCGGCCGGCCGGACCGCCGAGGCGCTCGGCGGCTACGAGGAGGTCCGGCGCACCCTGGCCGAGCAGCTCGGCACCGACCCCGGCCCCGAACTGCGGGCCCTGCACCGCGAGTTGCTGCGGGCCGAGCCGATCCCCACCCCCGCCCCGGCCCCCGCCCCCGTACCGGCCCAGGCCGGACCCGCCGCCGGGAACCTCCGCCCCGGGCGGACCAGCTTCGTCGGCCGGGACGGCGAACTCGGCACCGTCGCCGAGGCGCTGGCGGCCGGCCGGCTCACCACGCTGACCGGCCCCGGCGGCTCCGGCAAGACCCGGCTCTCGGTCGAGGCCGGCCGCCGCGAACAGGACGCCGCCCGCTGGCCCGGCGGCGTCTGGCAGGTCGAACTCGCCCCGCTGGAGGACCCGGCCGCCGTCCCCGACGCGGTCGCCTCCGCGCTCGGCCTGCGCGAGACCGTCCTGCACACCGGCGGCGCCGTCGCCGAGGCGATCGAGGGCGGCCGCAAGGACCCGGTCTCCCGGCTGGTCGACCACCTCGGCCGCCGCCGCGTCCTGCTGCTGCTCGACAACTGCGAGCACGTCGTCCAGGCCGCCGCCGACCTCGCCGACCGGCTGCTCGCCGACTGCCCCGGCGTCACCGTGCTGGCCACCAGCCGCGAACCGCTCGGCGTCCCCGGCGAGTCGGTGCTGCCGGTCGAACCGCTGCCCGACCCGACCGCGCTGCGGCTGCTCGCCGAACGCGGCGCCGCCGCCCGCCCCGGCTTCCGCACCGACCAGGACCCGGAGGCCTGCGCCGAGCTCTGCCGCCGCCTCGACGGCCTGCCGCTGGCCATCGAGCTCGCCGCCGCCCGGCTGCGCGGCCTCACCCCGCGCCAGCTCGCCGACCGCCTCGACTCCCGGTTCGCCCTGCTCACCGCCGGATCGCGCACCCTGCTGCCCCGCCAGCAGACCCTGCGCGCCGTCGTCGACTGGTCCTGGGACCTGCTCGGCACCCGCGAGCGCGCCGTGCTGCGCCGGCTCTCGGTGTTCGCCGGCGGCTGCACCCTGGAGGCCGCCGAGCAGGTCCTGGCCGACGGCGAACTCGTCCGCCGCGAGGACGTCGCCGACCTGCTGCTCTCGCTGGTCGACAAGTCCCTGGTGGTCGCCGGCCTCGGCGAGCAGCCGCGCTACTGGATGCTGGAGACCATCCACGAGTACGCCGCCGAGCGCCTCGCCGAGGCCGCCGAACCCGGGACCGGCCACCGGCACACCGCCCACTACCGCGAACTCGCCCGCACCGCCCACCTCGGCCTGCACGGCCCCGGCCAGCTCGACGAACTGGCCCGCCTCGACCGCGAGCAGGAGAACGTCCGGGCCGCGCTGCGCCGCGCCGTCGACACCGGCCAGGAGCAGGAGGGCCTGGTGCTGGTGCTGTCGATGGCCGGCTACTGGATGCTGCGCGACTACCGCACCGAGTCCCGCGCCTGGTACGAGGCGGTCGCCGCGCTCGGCCCCGACCCGTACGCCGACGACGCCCCGCCGCCCGTCCCGCTCACCACCGGGCCGCTGGCCGCGCCGCCGCCGATGGCGCCCGACCTGCTCGACGAGGCCCGCCGCCAACTCGGCCTGCACCGGCTGATCAGCCTGTTCTCCGGCGACATGAGCATGCTCGACGACTCCGGCGCCCTGGACACCGCCCGGCGGATCCTGGAGACCTACACCCCCGCCCTGCCGCAGTCCTACCGGCAGCCGGTGCTCGGCCGGGTCTTCACCGTCTTCCTCACCGGCGAGATGTCCCGCACCCGCGAGGTGATGGACGACGCGGTGGCCGGCGCCCGGGTCCACGGCGGCCCGCTCGACCTGGCCTTCGCCCTGCAACTGCGCGCCCGGCTGCTCAACGACCTGGCCGGCGGCCTCGACCAGGCGATCGCCGACAGCGAGGAGGCGCTCGCCCTCTACACCGCGCTCGGCGACCGCTGGGGCATGTCCGACGCGCTCTCCGGCAAGGCCGAGAACGCCACCAAGTCCGGCGACGCGGTCCAGGCCGAGCAGGCCTTCCGGCAGGCCATCGAGCTGTCCGTCCAGCTCGGCGCCCACCAGGAGGTGCCGATGCTGCGGGCCCGGCTCGGCGAGGTGCTGGCCGAACGCGACCCGGCGGGCGGCGAGGCGATGGTCCGCCAGGCCGTCGCCGACGCCGCCGAGGACAGCGCCGACGCCGAGGGCGCCCGGATGTACGGCCGGCTGGTGCTGTGCAACCTGGCGGTGCGGCGCGGCGACCACGCCGAGGCGCTCGCCGTGCTCGACGAACTGCCCGCCGACCCGGGCCTGCGCGGCCCGGTCCCCTCGGTCTTCGGCGGCATCGTCACCTGCGTCCGCGGCTGGGTGACCGCCCGGGCCGGCGACCCGGCGGCCGGCCTCGAACTGGCCCGCGCGGGCCGCCGCGCGATGACCGAGGTCGAGGGCGGCGCCACCATCTTCGTCGAGCACATGGCGATGATGCTGATGACCCCGATCGCCGGCGCCCTGGTCGAGTACGCCCGGGTGCACGGCGAGCCCGCCGCCGCCCGCCGGGCCGCCGTCCTGCTCGGCGCCCACGACGGCATCAGCGGCATGCCCGGCTCCTTCATGGAGCGCGCCGAGCACGCCCGCAGCGCCGCCGCCGCCCGCGAACTGCTCGGCGAGGACGACTACCTGGCCGCCTACGAGCAGGGCGGACGCCTCACGCTGCGCGAGGCGTCCGCCCTGCTGAACGATCCCGGCTCGTTCTGACCGCACCGCCGCCGTCGCTCAGGTGCGCTTGCGGAAGCGGGCCACCGCCAGCGGCGCGGTCACCACGGTGATCGCCGCCGACCAGAGCAGCACCGTGACCACCGAGCCGCCCACCGGCTGGTCGTTGATCAGCGCCCGGCAGGCGTCGGCCAGCGCCGACAGCGGGTTGTGCGCGGTGAAGGCCCGCAGCCAGCCCGGCATGGTGGTCGGGTCGGCGAAGATCGAGCTGCCGAACTGCAGCGGCATCATCACCAGCATCGACATGCCCTGCACCGCCTGGGCGCTGCGCAGCGACATGCCCAGCAGCATCGACACCCACATCAGCGAGGAGCCGAACACCAGCGACAGGCCGACCGCGGCCAGCAGCTTCAGCGGCCCGCCCGCGACGTCCAGACCGAGCACCATCGAGAAGCCGATCAGCACCACGAACGCCACCACCGCGCGCAGCGTCTCCGCGATCATCTTCGACAGCAGCACCGCCGAGCGCCCGATCGGCAGGGTGCGGAAGCGGTCCATCACGCCGGTCTGGAAGTCGGTGTTCAGGCCGGTGCCGAGCGCCATCGCCAGGTTCAGGCCGGTGGTGCCGAGCAGGCCGGGCACCATGTACTGCATGTAGGTGTGCTGGTCGGAGGCCATCGCGCCGCCGAACACGTAGACGAACAGCACGATCATGATGACCGGGACGAGCAGCGCGTCCAGCATCGACTCCGGGTCGGCCTTGATCCGCATCAGGTTCCGGCGGGTCAGCGCGCCCAGGTGCCGCAGGTTCGCCCGCGGCCCGATCCGGGTGTCGTCGGGGCCGGCCGGAGCGGCGGCGGGAGCGGGGTTCAGCGTGGCGGTGCTCATGCGACGGCCTCCTTGGCGCGGGACTGGGCGGGGACGGCGGACTTGCCGGTGATGGTCAGGAACACCTCGTCCAGGCTGGGCAGTTGGGTGTCGATCCCGGCGACCGGGAAGCCGCGGGTGCCCAGCACCCCGATCACGGTGGTCAGTTGGGCGTCGTCGGTCAGGTGCACCGAGAGCAGCCCGGTCTCGGCGGAGAGGGTGGCCGGGATGCCGGCCTCGCGCAGGGCGCGCACCATCTCCGGCAGCTGCGCCGGATCGGCCGGGCGCACCTGCAGGCGCTGGCCGCCGACCTGCTCCTTCAGCTCCTGGACGCCGCCGTTGGCGATCACCCGGCCCTTGTCGATCACGGTCAGGGCCTGCGCGAGCTGCTCGGCCTCCTCCATGTACTGGGTGGTCAGCAGCACCGTCGAGCCCTCGCCGACCATCCGCTGCACCTCGTCCCACACCTCGTTGCGGGTGCGCGGGTCCAGGCCGGTGGTGGGTTCGTCCAGGTACAGCACCTTCGGGCGGCCGATCATCGACGCCGCGAGGTCCAGGCGGCGGCGCATGCCGCCCGAGTAGCCCTTGGCGGGCCGCCTGGCCGCCTCGGTCAGCGAGAACCGCTCCAGCAGCTCGGCGGCGCGGGCCTTGGCGTCCTTGGCGGAGAGGTCCAGCAGCCGGCCGATCAGGTACAGGTTCTCGTAGCCCGACAGCAGCTCGTCCACCGAGGCGTACTGGCCGGTCAGGCCGATCGTGCGGCGCAGCTGCTTGGGCTGGCGCAGCACGTCGTAGCCGCCGACGACGGCGCTGCCCGCGTCCGGCTTGATCAGCGTCGACAGCACCCGCACCAGGGTGGTCTTCCCGGCCCCGTTCGGCCCGAGCAGCCCCAGCACCGTCCCCTCGCGCACCGTCAGGTCGACCCCGTCGAGGGCCTTCGTCTCCCCGTAGTGCTTCACGATGCCGTGGACCTCCACGGCGTTCCGCTCGATTCGTGTCATGGGAACACCGTGCCCGGGGCGGCTGTCACCCGGCTGTCAGCCCGCTGTCAGGGGGGATGACAGCGGGCTGACGGAGGAGCGGGCGGTCAGCTGAAGCTGTGCTCCGGGCCCGGGAAGGTGCCCTCGCGGACGTCGGCGGCGAACTCGGTGGCGGCCCGGGCGAGCGTCGCGCGGAGGTCGGCGTACTGCTTGACGAACTTGGGGACGCGGCCGGCCGTCATGCCGGCGAAGTCGGTCCAGACCAGGACCTGGGCGTCGGTGCCGTTGCCGCCGCCGATGCCGACGGTGGGGATCGCGGAGTGCTCGGTGACCTGGGTGGCGAGGTCGGCGGGGACGGCCTCCAGGACGACGGCGAAGGCGCCGGCCTGCTGGACGGCCTTGGCGTCGCGCAGCAGCTGGTGGGCGGCCTCGTCGCCGCGGCCCTGCACGGGGTAGCCGCCGAAGGCGTGCACGGACTGCGGGGTGAGGCCGATGTGGGCCATCACCGGGATGCCGGCGTCGACCAGCAGCTCGATGGTGCGGGCGCTGCGCTCGCCGCCCTCCAGCTTGACGGCCTGGACGCCGGCCTCCTTCATCAGGCGGGCGGCGTTGTGCATGGCCTGGGCGGGGGACTCCTGGTAGGAGCCGAACGGCAGGTCGGCGACGACCAGGGCGCGCCGGGTGCCGCGGACGACGGCGGCGGAGAGCATCACCATCTGGTCCATGGTGACCGGCACGGTGGTCTCGTAGCCGAGGTGGCAGTTGCCCGCCGAGTCGCCGACCAGCAGGACGGGGATGCCGGCCTCGTCGAAGACTCCGGCGGTGAGGGCGTCGTAGGCGGTGAGCATCGCCCAGCGTTCGCCGTTGCGCTTGGCCTTGGCGAGGTCCCGGACGGTCACCCGGCGGCTGGTGACGCCGCCGTAGAGGGTGGTGCCGACGGGCGCGTCCTGCGTCTGGGCAGGCTGGAGCGGAGAGGCGTTCATCGAACAGACTCCTGGTGTGTGTCGTCTCGTGGCGCCGTGCGGCGTCCCCGGATCTGGCTCCATGCTTGCACGCCCCGGGCCGTGCGCAAAGAGTCGGGAGTCCCTTCCGTGTCGGGCGGCGGGCGGCCGGCGGGCGGCGGGCGCCGACGGGAAGTCTTTACCCTTCCTTGCCCTGCGGACAGCGATACGAGACCGTCTCGTATTGAAAACCTCGCTAGGCTGTCCGCATGACCTCGCCGACCCCCGCTCCCCAGGCCCCCCGGGTCCCGGAAGCCGTGCACCGCCGACGCTGGTGGATCCTGGGCACCCTGGTGCTCGCCCTGCTCGTCGTCGTCCTCGACAACTCGATCCTCAACGTGGCGATGAAGACCATCGCCACCCCCGCCCCGGTGGGCCTCGGCGCGAGCCAGAGCGACCTGGAGTGGGCGATCAACTCCTACACCCTGGTCTTCGCCGGCCTGCTGTTCACCGCCGGCCTGCTCGGCGACCGCTTCGGCCGCAAGTGGACGCTGCTGGCGGGCATGCTGGTCTTCGGCCTCGGCTCGCTGCTGTCGGCGCTCGCCGCCAGCCCCGGCGAACTGATCGGCTACCGCGCGGTGATGGGCCTCGGCGGCGCCTTCGTGATGCCCGCCACCCTGGCCATCATCATGAACGTCTTCGAACGCCACGAGCAGCCCAAGGCGATCGGCATCTGGGCCGGCGCGGTCGGCCTGGCCATCGCGATCGGCCCGATCACCGGCGGCCTGCTGATCGAGCACTTCTGGTGGGGCTCGGTCTTCCTGGTGAACGTCCCGATCGTGCTCGTGGCGCTCGGCCTGATGGGCTGGCTGGTCCCGGACTCCAAGGACCCCAACCCCGGCAAGCTCGACCCGGTCGGCGTGCTGCTGTCCATCGTCGGCCTGGTGGCGCTGATCTACGGCATCATCAAGGGCGGCGAACTCGCCGACTTCACCGCCCCCGAGGCCTGGGTCCCCACCCTGGTCGGCCTACTGGCGCTGGTCGGCTTCGTGCTGTTCGAGAAGCACACCCGGCACCCGGCGCTGGACGTCACCTGGTTCCGCAACAAGGTGTTCTCCGCCTCGATCGGCGTGGTCGGCATCGTGTTCTTCGCGCTGATGGGCGTCTCGTTCTTCGGCGTGTTCTACATCCAGAGCGTGCGCGGCTACAGCGCCCTGGAGGCCGGCGAGCTGATGCTGCCGCTGGCGGTCGCCCAGCTGGTCTTCGCGCCCCGGGCCCGCCTCGTGGTCGACCGCTTCGGCATCCGGGCGACCTGCGCCGGCGGCATGCTGCTGGTCACCCTCGGCTTCCTCGGCTACGCCTTCCTGACCGCGAGCAGCCCGATCTGGCTGCTGATCGTGCTCGGCTTCGTGATGGGCACCGGCATGGCGCACGTGATGCCGCCGGTGACGGTCGCCATCATGGGCGCGCTGCCGCGCGAGAAGGCCGGCGCGGGCTCCGCGCTGAACAACACCTTCCGCCAGGTCGGCGGCTCGCTCGGCATCGCGGTGCTCGGCGCGCTGCTCTCCACGGTCTACCGCAACGGCATGGAGGACCACCTCGCGAACGTCCCGGAGCAGTTCCGCGACCGGGCCGGCGAGTCGATCGAGTCGACCCTCGGAACGGCCGAGAAGCTGCACCTGCCCGCGCTGGTCGACCCGGCCAAGGACGCCTTCATCCACGCCATGCACGTGGTCTCCGGCGTCTCGGCGGGCGTCACCGTGCTCGGCGCGGTGCTGGCGCTGCTCCTGCTGCCCGGCCGGAGCGCCGCGCCCGGGGCACCGGCCCCGGCGGGCGGGCCGCAGGACCGGGCCGCGTCCGGCGCGAGCAGCGCCAAGGTGTGAGGCCGAGGGTGGAGAATGGGGCCATGACGAGCGCCGACACTCCGCTCCAGCCGTGCCACGGCCCCGCCGCGGAGCAGGACGCTCCGCGGCGGGGCCGCCCGCGCAGCGAGGCCGCCGAACAGGCCATCTACGCCGCGGTCGAGAAGCTGATGGAGGGCGGCAACGGCCTCTCCGAGCTGTCCATCGAGCGGATCGCCGCCGAGGCGGGCGTCGGCAAGGCCACCATCTACCGGCGCTGGTCCAACAAGGAGGCCCTGCTGGTGGACGTGGTGGCCCGGCTGGAGGAGCCGCCGCCCGCCATGCACGGCCCGACCTACCGGGACGACCTGATCAGCGCCGTCGACTACATGCGCCGGCGCGGCCTGCTCAAGCGCTCCCGGTGGATCGTCAAGTCCGCGCTGGGCCAGATGAACGCCTGGCCCGAGCTCAAGCACGTCTACCACGAGCGGGTGGTGCGCCCCCGCCGCGAGATGGTCCGGGAGATCGTCCGGCGCGGCGTCGAGGCCGGCGAACTCCGCGGCGACCTGGACGTCGAGCTGCTCTGCGAGCTGCTGATCGGCCCGATCTTGGTGCGCACCCTCCTGTGGGACGACGCCCCGCTGGAGGACCCGGACCTGCCCCGGCAGATGGTCGACGCCGTCCTGCAGGGCATCGGCGCCGTCCCCGTCCCGGCGGCCGTGCGCTGATCGTCCCGGTTCCGTCCCGGTTCCGTCCCGGTGGCCCCCGTCCGGCGCAGGGGCGGAACTTCCCGGGCGCCTCGCCGCGTCCATCCCGTCATAGGCTGAGCCGAGAATCGGATCGGGGCAGGTCGGGGACGGGGTCGGCGGGAGAGCCGGCCGGCACGGCGGCGAGGAGTGGTGGATGGTGCGGGCGCACGGCCCGGCGGTGGCGGCGGCGGACGGGCCCGACGGGGGTCCGGCCGGGGGGCCGGGCGGCACACCGGTGGACGGAACGGCCGACGGGCCGGGCGAGGGCCGGCGGGCGGCGCTGCGCCGCTGGTTCCACTGGCGGCGCGGGTGGCCGCTCACCGTGCTCGGCCTGCTGGTCACCGTGCTGCTGGTGTTCCACGCCCAGGTGCCCAACGCGGTCGGCAACCTGGGCAGCCTGCTGGAGACCTTCCTGCCCTGGCTGGGCCTGGCCGTCCCGGTGCTGCTCGGGCTCGCGCTGTGGCGGCGGTCCGGGGCGGCGCTGGTCGCGGCGCTGCTGCCCGGCGCGGTGTGGCTGAACCTGTTCGGCGCGCTGCTGGTCGACAAGGGCAGCGGGCCCGGCGACTTCACCGTGCTCACCCACAACGTGGCCGCCGCCAACGACGACCCGCAGGGCACCATCCGGATGCTCACCGGCTCCGGCGCCGAGATCGTCGCGCTGGAGGAGCTGTCCGCGGCCGCCGCCCCCGTGTACGCGAAGGGCCTGGCCGGCGCCTTCCCGTACCACGTGGTGGAGGGCACCGTCGGCCTGTGGTCCACCTATCCGATCGACGACGTCGCGGTGGTCGACCTCAAGATGGGCTGGACCCGGGCCTTCCGGGCCGAGGTCACCACCCCCAAGGGCCCGCTCGCGGTGTACGTCGCGCACCTGCCCTCGGTCCGGGTCAAGTTCGACAGCGGCTTCACGGCCGGCCGGCGCGACGTCAGCGCGCAGGCGCTCGGCGACGCGATCGAGCACGAGCCGCTGCGCAAGGTGCTGCTGCTCGGCGACCTGAACGGCACCATGAACGACCGCAGCCTGGCCCCGATCACCTCGCAGCTGCGCTCCGCCCAGGGCGCGGTCGGCGACGGTTTCGGGTTCTCCTGGCCGGCGTCCTTCCCGATGGCCCGGATCGACCAGATCCTCAGCAAGGGCGGCCTGGTCCCGACCGACTCCCGCACCCTCCCGGCGGACGCCAGCGACCACCTCGCGGTGGCCGCCGACTACCGCTACTGAGCCGTCCGCCCTACCCGCGGACGCCCACCACCACGGTGGCGTCCCGCTCCTCGTCCTGCTCGGTGCGGGGCGCGAGCCCGGCGGCCGCCAGCAGGGCGGCGGTGGCCGGGGCCTGGCGGGCGCTGGTCTCGATCAGCAGGTGCCCGCCGGGCGCCAGCCAGCGCGGGGCGGCCGCCGCGACCCGGCGCTGCACGGCCAGGCCGTCCGCGCCGCCGTCCAGGGCGGTGGCGGGCTCGTGGTCGCGGGCCTCCGGGGGCAGCAGCGGGATCTCGCCGGTCGGCACGTACGGCGCGTTGGCCAGCAGCAGGTCGACCCGGCCGAGCAGGTCGGGCGGCAGCGGCGCGTCCAGGTCGCCCAGGTGCACCCGTCCGCCGTACGGGGCGAGGTTGCGGCGGGCGCAGGCCACGGCGGCCGGGTCGACGTCCGCGGCGTGCAGTTCGACGTCCGGGCCGAGCCGGGCGGCCAGCGCCGCGCCGATCGCGCCGGAGCCGCAGCACAGGTCGAGCAGCACCGCGTCCGGGCGGCCCAGCGCGGCGGCCCGCTCGACCAGGAACTCGCTGCGGCGGCGCGGCACGAACACGCCGGGCGCGAGCGAGACTCGCAGCCCGGCGAACTCGGCGAAGCCCACCACCTGCTCCAACGGGTGGCCGGCGCAGCGCAGTTCGACCATCTCGCGGAGCCGGACGGGGTCGGGGGCGGCGGCCAGCAGCAGCCGGGCCTCGTCCTCGGCGAAGACGCACCCGGCCGCGCGCAGCCGGTCGATCACGGGGGAAGGGGGGAGTGACACGGGGACCTCTCGAAGAGCCTGGCGGGCTCCCCGTCCGGTCAGGCCGCGACCTGGTGGCGGGGGAGCACCTCGATGACCTGCACGGTGATCTCTCCCACCTCCTCGGTCCGGGCGCGCCGGGCGCGCACTCGGCGCGCCTGGCGCGCGCCGCGGCGCTCACCCTAGCCGTTCGCTCCCCCCGCTGCCAGCCGCTCCCGGCCCGGGGCCGGCTACCCCTGGCGCCAGCGGTTGGTGATCGGCAGCCGGCGGTCGCGGCCGAAGTTCTTCGGCGAGACCTTCGGGCCCGGCGGGTACTGCCGCCGCTTGTACTCGGCGGTGTCCACCAGCCGCACCACCCGGTCCACCACCTCGGCCGGGAACCCGGCGGCGACGATCGCGTCCCGCCCCTCGTCGCCCTCGACGTACCGGGCCAGCACGGCGTCCAGCAGGTCGTAGTCGGGCAGCGAGTCGGTGTCCACCTGGTCCGGCCGCAGCTCGGCGGACGGCGGCTTGACGATGGTGTTCTCCGGGATCGGCGGCACCTCGCCGCGGGCCTCGGCCGCCGCGTTGCGCCAGCGCGCCAGCTTGAAGATCAGCGTCTTGTAGACGTCCTTGATCGGCCCGTACGCGCCCACCGAGTCGCCGTACAGCGTCGAGTAGCCGACCGCCAGCTCGCTCTTGTTGCCCGGCGCCAGGACGATCTGCCCCTCCTGGTTGGAGATCGCCATCAGCAGCGTGCCGCGCAGCCGGGACTGCAGGTTCTCCTCGGCCAGGCCGGTCAGCTCGGTGGCCCCCATGTACGCGTCGAACATCGGGGCGATCGACACCGTGCGGAAGTGCAGGCCGGTGCGGCGGGCCAGCTCGGCGGCGTCGTCCCGGGAGTGCTGCGAGGAGTAGCGCGAGGGCATCGAGACGCCGTACACGTTCTCCGCGCCGACCGCGTCCACCGCGATCGCCGCGACCAGCGCCGAGTCGATGCCGCCGGACAGGCCGATCAGCACCGAGCGCAGCCCGTTCTTGCGGACGTACGCGCGGGTGCCCTCGACCAGCGCCGCGTACACCTCGGCCTCGTCGTCCAGCCGCTCGACGACCTCCGGAGCGATCGGCTCCGCCGGGCGCTCCTTCGGCGCGCCGCCCAGGTCGACCCGGGTCAGCCGCAGGCCGTCGGCGAGGACCGTGCCGTCCGGCAGGCCGTCCTCGGCCGCGGCCGGCAGCTCCAGGTCGAGGACCAGCAGCGCCTCCTCGAACTGCGGGCCGCGGGCCAGCAGCTCGCCGTCGGCGGTGACCACCATCGACTCGCCGTCGAAGACCAGCTCGTCCTGCGCGCCGACCATGTTCAGGTACACCAGCGGGCAGCCCGCCTCGGCGGCCCGGCGCCGGACCAGCTCCAGCCGGACGTCGTCCTTGTCGCGCTCGTACGGCGAACCGTTGATCGACAGCAGCAGGCCGGCGGCGGCCTGGCCGGTGGCGGCGACCCGGCCGCCCTCCTGCCAGATGTCCTCGCAGATCGCCAGCGCGACGTCCACGCCGTGCAGCCGCAGCACCGTCAGCTGGTCACCCGGCACGAAGTACCGGTACTCGTCGAACACGCCGTAGTTCGGCAGGAAGTGCTTGGCGAACCGGGTCACCACCTCGCCGCCGCGCAGCACCGCCGCGCAGTTCTGCGGCCGGCCCGCGTACCGGCTGCCCGGCTCGCCGCGGCCCAGGTAGCCGACGACCACCGGGACGTCGCCCAGGCCCTCGGCGGCCAGCTTCGCCGCCAGGTCGACCAGCGCGGCGCGCGAGCCCTCGACGAACGAGCCGCGGAAGGCGAGGTCCTCCACCGGGTACCCGGTGAGCACCATCTCCGGGAAGGCGATCAGGTCGACGCCGGACTCGGCGGCCCGCTTCGACCAGCGCAGCACCTCCTCGCTGTTGCGGGCGAGGTCACCGACCCAGGGGTCGATCTGGCACAGGGCGAGACGCAGATTCGGCATGCCCCCGAGTGTAATCGTCTAACTGACGCTATGTCGCGGGGGTACCCCCCGTCGGCAGGTCGGACGCCCGGTTCCGCCGCCCGTTCCGGCCCGGTGCCCGCTCGTTCCGGCCCGGTGGCCGCCCGTTCCGGCCCGGTGCCCGTTCGTTCCGCTCCCGGTTCCCTCCCGGAGCCGCCAGGGATCGGCAACCGGGCGAAGATCCGCCATGATGGGTGGCGACGCGGTCCGGGCGAGGTCTTCGCCGGGCCGGGCCGGCCGGTGCGGGCGGCGTAACACGGGCGTAAAGAGCAGAGGTGAGACTGTCCCCATGGGCAAGCAGCAGGAGTTCGTGCTTCGTACGCTCGAAGAGCGTGACATCCGGTTCGTCCGGCTGTGGTTCACCGACGTGCTCGGGTTCCTCAAGTCGGTGGCGGTGGCCCCGGCGGAACTGGAACAGGCCTTCGAGGAGGGCATCGGCTTCGACGGCTCGGCGATCGAGGGCTTCGCCCGGGTCTACGAGTCCGACATGATCGCGAAGCCGGACCCGACCACCTTCCAGATACTGCCGTGGCGCTCCGAGAACCCCGGCACCGCCCGGATGTTCTGCGACATCCTGATGCCCGACGGCTCGCCCTCCTACGCCGACCCGCGCTACGTCCTCAAGCGCACCCTGGAGAAGGCCTCCAACCTCGGTTTCACCTTCTACACCCACCCCGAGATCGAGTTCTTCCTCCTCAAGGACCTCCCCGGCGACGGCACCCCGCCGACCCCCGCCGACCAGTCCGGCTACTTCGACCACACCCCGCGCGGCATCGGCCACGACTTCCGCCGCCAGGCCATCACCATGCTCGAATCCATGGGCATCTCGGTCGAGTTCAGCCACCACGAGGGCGCCCCCGGCCAGCAGGAGATCGACCTGCGCTACGCCGACGCGCTCTCCACCGCCGACAACATCATGACCTTCCGCCTGGTCATGAAGGAGGTCGCCCTCGAACAGGGCGTCCACGCCAGCTTCATGCCCAAGCCGTTCTCGCACTTCCCCGGCTCCGGCATGCACACCCACGTGTCGCTGTTCGAGGGCGACCGCAACGCCTTCCACGAGTCCGGCGCCGAGTACCAGCTCTCCAAGGTCGGCCGCTCCTTCATCGCCGGCCTGCTCAAGTACGCCGCCGAGACCGCCGCCGTCACCAACCAGTGGGTCAACTCCTACAAGCGCATCTGGGGCGGCTCCCAGCGCACCGCGGGCGCCGGCGGCGAAGCCCCCTCGTACATCTGCTGGGGCCACAACAACCGCTCCGCCCTCATCCGCGTCCCCATGTACAAGCCCGGCAAGCAGGGCTCCACCCGCATCGAGGTCCGCTCCCTCGACACCGGCTGCAACCCCTACCTCGCCTACGCCGTCACCCTCGCCGCCGGCCTCAAGGGCATCGAGGACAACCTCGAACTCCCCCCCGGCGCCGACGACGACGTCTGGGCCCTGACGGACGCCGAACGCCGCGCCCTCGGCATCCAGCCGATGCCCCAGAACCTCGGCGAGGCCATCGACCTCATGCAGCGCAGCGAACTCGTCGCCGAGACCCTGGGCGAGCACGTCTTCGACTTCTTCCTGCGCAACAAGCGCCAGGAGTGGGAGGAGTACCGCTCCGAGGTCACGCCGTTCGAGCTGCGCAAGGTCCTCCAGGTGCTGTAGGCCCTGGGCCCGGACACGGGAGAGGCCCCGTCGCAGGTGCGGAAACGACACCCGCGACGGGGCTTCTCCCGCTCCTGGGCCGCCTGAGCCGTGGGAATTCCCGCACATGCCTGGCTCACCGGATGCGCGGCCCAAGGTGCGTCAAGGGCAGGGTCCGTCGCGCATCGGGGGCCGAACGGGACGGCAGGGTCACTCAACCGCTCTGCTCGACGCTTCCACCGCCGCTGAAAGGTTGGCGCGGATGGTCAGGGTGTCAGGGTGGGTAGCGCCGAGAACCAGCTTGCTCTGGGCGAAAGCAGCCTCGTAGAGCGGGATGGCGCGGCCCAGGTCCCCGACCAACTCGTAGGCGGCGGCGAGGTTGTTCCGACTGATCAGGGTGTGGGGGTGGGTGTCGCCGAGGACCTGCTCGCGCTGGGCGAGGGTGGTCTCGTAGAGGGGGATGGCGCGGTCCAGGGCCCCGGTGGAACTGTAGGCGTAGGCGAGGTTGTTCCGACTGATCAGGGTGTGGGGGTGGGTGTCCCCGAGGACCTGCTCCCGTTGGGCGAGGGTGGCCTTGTAGAGCGGGATGGCGCGATCCAGGCGCCCGGCCGACTCGTAGGCGCCGGCGAGGTTGTTCCGGCTGGTCAGGGTGTCGGGGTGGGTGTCGCCGAGGACCTGTTCGCTCTGGACCAGGGTGGTCTCGTAGAGGGGGATGGCGCGGCTCAGGTCCCCGACCAACTCGTAGGCGGCGGCGAGGTTGTTCCGGCTCATCAGGGTGTGGGGGTGGGTGGTGCCGAGGACCTGTTCGCTCTGGACCAGGGTGGTCTCGTAGAGCGGGATGGCGCGATCCAGGCGCCCGGCCGACTCGTAGGCGCCGGCGAGGTTGTTCCGGCTCATCAGGGTGTCGGGGTGGGTGTCGCCGAGGACCTGCTCGCTCTGGACCAGGGTGGTCTCGTAGAGCGGGATGGCGCGATCCAGGTCCCCGACCAACTCGTAGGCGCCGGCGAGGTTGTTCCGGCTCATCAGGGTGTCGGGGTGGGTGTCGCCGAGGACCTGCTCGCTCTGGACCAGGGTGGTCTCGTAG
>NZ_JBVHEH010000003.1:88912-89449 GCF_055562955.1 Kitasatospora sp. NPDC015121 | reverse complement strand
GTAGAGGGGGATGGCGCGGCCCAGGTCCCCGGCGGAACTGTAGGCGGCGGCGAGGTTGTTCCGGCTGGTCAGGGTGTCGGGGTGGGTGTCGCCGAGGGCCAGCTCGCGTTGGGCGAGGGTGGTCTCGTAGAGCGGGATGGCGCGACTCAGGTCCCCGGCCGACTCGTAGGCGCCGGCGAGGTTGTTGCGAATCATCAGGGTGTGGGGGTGGGTGTCGCCGAGGACCTGTTCGCTCTGGACCAGGGTGGTCTCGTAGAGGGGGATGGCGCGGCCCAGGTGCCCGGCGGAACGGTAGGCACTGGCGAGGTTGTTCCGGCTGGTCAGGGTGTCGGGGTGGGTGTCGCCGAGGACCTGTTCGCTCTGGGTGAGGGTGGTCTCGTAGAGGGGGATGGCGCGGTCCAGGTGCCCGACGGAACGGTAGGCACTGGCGAGGTTGTTGCGACTGGTCAGGGTGTCGGGGTGGGTGTCGCCGAGGACCTGTTCGCTCTGGGTGAGGGTGGTCTCGTAGAGGGGGATGGCGCGGTCCAGGTGCCCGAC
>NZ_JBVHEH010000003.1:0-88813 GCF_055562955.1 Kitasatospora sp. NPDC015121 | reverse complement strand
CGGAACGGTAGGCGCCGGCGAGGTTGTTGCGACTGGTCAGGGTGTCGGGGTGGGTGTCGCCGAGGACCTGCTCGCGTTGGGCGAGGATGGTCTCGTAGAGGGAGATGGCGCGACCGGAACGCCCAGCGGAACCGTAGGCGTATGCGAGGTTGTTGCGGTGGATCAGGGTGTAGGGATGGGCATCGCCGAGGTGCTCCTCGAACTGGGTGAGGACGGCTTCCAGCAGGGGGATCGCCCGGGCGTCTTGGCCCTGTTGGTGCAGGTACCGGGCGGCGGTGGCGTACAGCGTCGTCGTGGTGCCGTCGTGCCGGCCGGGGGGAGCGGAAGCCGCGAGAGCAATCAGATGAGGCATGAGGGCGTCCCATTCCCCGGCGGGCCCGGACGCGGGTTCGGGCAGGGCGGTGAAGGCGCGGACCACCGCCTCTTCGGCTTCGCGGCGGCCGGCGGGCGGGTGGCCGGGTTCCATCGGCGCGGTGTGGCGCAGGACGGTCTGGAGCAGGCGGTGGACGCTGACGGTCTCCGCGGTGAGCGTGGCCATGCTGTAGCCGCGGAGGGCCCCGAGTGCTTCGGCGAGTTCGTCGGGGTCGGTGCCGGGGCGTTGCAGGAGGCTGACCGGGATGTCGTCGGGGGCGAGCCAGGCCAGGGTGCGCAGGATCCCGACCGCCAGGGGGGTACGGGCGACGAGGGCCTGGAGGGTCTGGGTCCAGACGCGGGCGATGGTGCGTTCGGCGTCGATGCCGTCGGCGGCCTTGTCCAGTCGGGTGTCCAGGCGTCGGCGGTAGGCGGCGAGGGTGGAGGTGGGGTTCTGCGCGAGGTAGGCGCCGGCCTGTTCCAGGGCGAGGGGGAGGTGGCCGAGGTCGGCGGCCAGGGCCTTGGCGTCCTGGTGCTCGTGAGGGGTGGGGCGGCGGTCGTCGATCGCGTAGGCGCAGATGAGGTCGGCGGCTTCGTCGGGGTCGAGGGTGCCGAGGGAGCGGGTGGGGATGGTGCGGGGCCATCCGGTGGCGCGACGGCTGGTGATGAGGTGGTGGCCGCCGTCGAGGGCGCCCAGGTAGGGCGCGAGGTCGGCGGGGGTCTCGGCGTTGTCGAAGACCAGGAGCCAGCCGGGGTGCCACTGCAGCCAGACCATGGCCCACTCGGCACAGGCGTCCCGGGACGCCTTGTCGGCCCACGCCGGAAGGAGCCGTCGCGCGAGATCGGCGAGGGACCGTTCGATCCGGTCCGGGGACTCGGCGTTGATCCACCAGACGAGGGTGTGGTCCCGCTTGTGCCGGTGGGCGTAGGCGAGGGCGAGAGTGGTCTTGCCGATGCCGCCGAGGCCGTGGACGGTGGACGCCTGGGTGATGGTGCTCCCGCGCTGTTCGACGAGGGTGCGGCGGAGCCAGGCGAGGTCTCCTTCGCGCCCCAGGCACAGCGGGGCGGTCGCCAGGTTGGTGAGGCGTGGCGGGGCCGGTACGTCGCGGGCGGCGGTGAGGATCTCCGCAGGCAGGCCGATGCTGTCCCCGGTGATGGCGGTCCCGATGTTCTGTGCGGCGATCGCCCTCGGTCCCGAGGCTTCGCTCCGGGGACCGGTCACTGACCGGGACGGTGGCCGTCGCCGGTGATGGCGGTGGTGATCGTGTGGGCGGCGATGGCGCGTTCGCCGGAGGCGGTGATGGTCACCGTCGCGGGAACCGCCGCGGAAAGGAGCGCGGCCAGTTCCCGGCGGAGTTCCGCGTCCTCGCGCAGGGCTCGCTTGAGCTGCTGGCGCAGGGCGGCAGCGGCGTCCGGGTCCTCGGTGTCCTCGGCGACGTCGATGACCGCAGCCTCCAGTTCGGCCTGTCCGGTCTCGGAGCGCCGCCTCCAGAGGGCCTGGAGCATGCGGCGGCCCAGGTTCGCGGTGGCATCCGCTGCGGCGTCCTCGGCCCGGGTCAGGACCGCACCCCCGTAAGCGCCTGCGGCCGCAGTCAGATAAGGGCCGGCCTGCTGCACCAGCTCTGCAATCTCCACGCTCATCCCGCCCGGAACCCCGCATCCGAAGACAAACCGACGTCCAAGCAGCGTAGAAGCTGAACGGCCACCAGGTGACGCGTACCGGAAACTCGTGCCGCCGGTGGGCCGTGCGATACGCGCCGGGGGCGGCCGGGGGCGACGGCTGTCAACGGCCCGGCCGTCCTTCGGAGTGCCGGGGTGCAGCGGCTGCACGGCGGTTGCACAGCCCCTTCGCCGTGGGCCCTCTCGTCGGGTTGCGGTCCGGACGACGTACTCGTGCCGGGCCGGTCGTTTTTCCCGGGGGTTCCGGGTAGGGGACGGGGGGAGCAGGGGCGAGCCGGGAGGGGCTGGGGATGGAGCTGCGGTTGCGGTACGCGCCGGAGGTGGGGAACGCCGGGTTGTTCGCGGCGGACATCGTGGCGTCGGCGGCGCGGGTGAGCGGGGTGGAGCTGGACTACTCGGTGGGGAGTCTGGCGGTGGTCGACGGGATCATCGAGGAGTTCCGGGGGAGCGGGATCACCGGCGGACAGGTGGGGGAGACGCTGTTCGGGTTCGGCTGCTACCTGGGCGAGGTGATGGTCCGCCAGGGCGGCGGCTCCTGGCGGGCGGTGGACGGGGCGGAGGCGGCCGCGTTCGGGTTCCCGCTGGTGGTGGAGCTGCCGAGCGGGCAGGTGGGGAACCCGATCGGTAAGGTGTTCCGGCGGCTGGCGGCCGGGCCGGCGGACAGCCTGCCGCACTTCTACCGGGAGTTCGCGGAGCCCTGGCGGCGGGGGTAGCGGCCGGCCGGCGCCTGTCTGCGCCGGGATGAGCGCGCGAAGCGGCCCTGTTGTCTGCGGCATCGAGGCCGGGAGGGCCTGGCGCCGGTCTTCGCGGAGGTGTTGCTCGACCCCCTTCGCCCGAACGGGTGGCCCTGCCCCCGCCCCGGGCGGCGGCGGCGCGAGGTCCTGGGACACCCTTCCGTCCCGGCTGTGATTCACGTCACTGGTGGCGGTTCGGTGCAGCACTCGGCCCCGTTCCGCCGTCATGGGGGCAGTGATCGGGACGGGACGAGGAGAGGAGGTCGGCGGGTGAGGTTTCGCAGGAGCGGTCCGGGCAACGGATTCACGGAGTTCGTCGCACAGCGGTCGGGAGCGTTGTTCCGCACCGCGTATGCGCTGACCGGTGACGTGCACGTGGCCGAGGATCTGGTGCAGGAGGCGCTGGAGCGGGCGTGCCGACAGTGGCGGAAGGTCGCGGTGGCGGACTCGCCGGAGGCGTACGTGCGCAAGGTGCTGGTCAACCTGGCCAACGACCGCTGGCGGCGGCTGTCGCGCCTGGGCGAGCGCCCCGGGCTGTCGGGGGTGCCCGAGACGGCCGACCCCCGGGACCGGTTCGGGCAGGTGGATCTGCGCGCGGAACTGATCGAGGCACTGCTCGGGCTGCCGATGGGCATGCGCAGCGTGGTGGTCCTGTACTACCTGCACGATCTGGACGCCCGGCAGGTCGCCGACGTCCTGGACATCTCTTCGAGTGCGGTGAGGTCCCAGCTCGCCCGCGGCCTGGCCAAGCTGCGCGATTCCGTATCGGGCGCCCAGGCGCCGCACACGCCGTCTGCCGCTTTCGGAGGTACGAAGTGAGGAACACGTCGTCCGGACCGGCCCCGTTCGAGCCGGGCCTCGAAGCCGAGCTGCGTGCCGCGGTGGCCTCCTTCGCCGACGGGCCGACGGCGCCGGTCGTCGACGCGGCCGCGATCGAGCGAGTCGTCAGCCGCAGCCGCACCCGCCGGGCGCTCCTCGGCACCGCTGCGGCGTGCTGCGTGCTGGCGTGCGCCACGGTGGGGTTCTTCGCGCTGAAGCCCGTGCCGCCCGCGCCCGGCGCCTCCCTGTCCCCACCGGCGAACGGGGTGTGCGCCCCGCTCGCCACCGGCGCCCCCAAGAGCGGAGGCGCCGATGCGACTCCGGCACAGGAGCGGGAGCAGACCGCGAGAGCGGGCATCGCGCTGCCGGACCTGGCCGGCATGCCGGTCGAACAGGCCGGAAGCCTGCTGCGCGGACTCGGACTGAGCTGCACGATCATGCGGCACACGGACTGGAACGCCCCCGCCGGGCAGGTGATCAGCAGTGACCCCCGGGGCGGCGCACAACCGGTGGCACCGGGCTCGTCCGTCCTCCTGCTGGTCTCGGCGGGCAAACCCGGCAGAACCTGAGCGGCCGGGCCCTTCGGCCCGCGCACCGGCAGGACGGCGTCCCGTCCTGGACAGGCGTCGTCGTCCGGTCCGCGGATCACCTGCTTCAGGGCCGACTCAACGGGAACTGACGGTGTTTGACTGTGCGTCGAATGACGTCGGACGGTCGATCGGGAGGGGCGGGACGGGTGAGCGGGCGCAGGCCCTCGCGGCAGGAGCTGATCCGGCGCCGGAGGCGGAGCGGGTTCGTCGGGCGCAGCAGCGAACTGGAGTCATTCAACGAGGTGCTGCGGCAGCCCGCGCAGGACCCGGAGCGGTTCCTGTTCCACGTGCGCGGACCGGGCGGGGTGGGGAAGTCCACGCTGGTGCGGCAGTTGGAGGGCGCCGCGCGCGAGGCGGGCGCCGTGACCGCGTACGTGGACGAGTCGGTGGCGGACGCGGTGGAGGCGATGCGGTCGATCGCCGGGCAGTTCGCCCAGCAGGGCGCGCCGCTGAAGGCGCTGGAGCGGCTGCTGGCCGCGCACCGGCAGCGCCGGCACGAGGCGGACGCCGGCGCGGCGGGCGAGGAGCGCCCCGGCGGGCCGTCGCCCGCCGCCGTCCTGGCCTCCCGGGTCGGGCTGGTGGGCGCGGGGATGATCCCGGGCGTGGCGCCGTTCACCGGGGCGCTGGACCCGAACCAGGTCGCCGCCGGCGCGGAGCAGCTGCGCGGCCTGCTCAGCGCGCGCTTCCGCAGCCCGGAGGACGCGCAGCTGGTGCTGTCCCCGCTGCGGGCGCTGACCCCGGTGCTGCTGCGCGACCTCGCGGAGGCCGGCCAGCGCCACGACTGGCTGGTGCTGTTCTTCGACACCTACGAGCGCACCGGCCCGCTGCTCGACGACTGGCTGCGGGACGTGCTGGTCAGCGACGCGTACGGCGAGCTGCCGGCGAACGTGCTGGTGGTGCTGGCCGGGCAGGGGCGGTTGGACGCGCAGTGCTGGGGCGACTGGCTGGACCTGGTCACCGACCTGCCGCTGGAGGTGTTCACCGAGAGCGAGGCCCGCCAGCTGCTGGCCGCCAAGGGCGTCACGGACGAGCGGGTCACCGCGGAGATCCTGCGGCTGTCCGGCCGCCTCCCGCTGCTGGTCTCCACCCTCGCCGAGGGCAACCCGGCCGGCGCGGCCGACGTCGGCGACCCGAGCGGCACCGCCGTCGAGCGCTTCCTGAAGTGGGAGACCCACCCGGCCCGCCGGGCCGCCGCACTGGCCTGCGCCCTGCCGCAGGAGCTCGACGAGGACGTGTACCGGGCGGCGGTCGACGACGAGGAGGCGCGCGAACTCTTCGGCTGGCTGCGCTCGTTGCCGTTCGTCATCGAGCGCTCCGGCCGCTGGCACTACCACGAGGTGGTCCGGGCGGCGATGCTGCGCCGCCAGCGCGCCGAGTGGCCCACCCGCTGGCAGCGGCAGCACACCCGGCTCGCCGGGACCTTCGCCCGCTGGCGCGCCGAACTGCCCTGCGACGGAAGGGATCCGGAGCGCTGGCAGGACGAGCGCTGGCGCTCCCACCGGCTGCAGGAGACCTACCACCGGCTGTGCGCCGACCCCGGGCAGGCGCTCGGCCCGGCCCTGCGCGAACTGCTGGACGCCTACGAGCAGGGCGTCGCGGTGCTGCGCCGCTGGGTGCGGACGCTGGTCCGGGCCGGGCAGGACGCCGACGCACCGGACGTCCTGGCCTGGGGCGAGCGCCTGTCGGCGGCCCTGGAGGAGCCGGAGCCGGGCCCGGCCGCCCTCACCCTGCTGCTGTCCGGCCGGGTGCTGGACCGGCCGTCCCGCGCCTTCGGCTACTGCCTGCGGGCGCGCGCCCACTCCGCGCCGGGCCGCCGGGCGCAGGCGCTGGCCGACCTGGACCGGGCGCTGGAGCTCGACCCGGACAGCGTGCCCGCGCTGCTCGCCCGGGGCGAGCTGTACGACAGGCTGGAGCGCTACGAGGAGGCGCTGGCCGATTTCGGGCGGGCCCTGGAGCTGGACCCGGACCACGCGTGGGCGTTCGCCTCGCGGGGCGAGACCTACCGCACGACGGGTCGGCACGAGGAGGCGCTGGCCGATTTCGGGCGGGCCCTGGAGCTGGACCCGGAGCGGGCGTGGGTCTTCGGTTCGCGGGGCGAGACCTACCGTACGACGGGCCGGCACGAGGAGGCGCTGGCGGACTTCGGGCGGGCCCTGGAGCTGGACCCGGAGTACGCGTGGGCGATCGGATCGAGGGGGCAGACCCACGCCGCGATGGGTCGGCACGAGGAGGCGCTGGCGGACTTCGGGCGGGCGCTCGAGTTGAGCTCCGACTACGCGTGGGCCTTCGGTTCGCGCGCGCAGACGCTCCGCACGATGGGCCGGTACGAGGAGGCGCTGGCGGACTTCGGGCGGGCGCTGGAGCTGGAGCCGGAGTACGCGTGGGCGTTCGGTTCGCGGGGCGAGACCTACCGCCTGATGGACCGGCACGAGGAGGCGCTGGCGGACTTCGGGCGGGCGCTGGAGCTGAAGCCGGACTACGCGTGGGCGTTCGGTTCGCGGGGCGAGACCTACCTGGAGACGGGCCGGTACGCGGAGGCGCTGGCCGATTTCGGGCGGGCGCTGGAGCTGGTCCCCGACTACCGCTGGGTGCTCGGCGAGCGGGGCTGGGCGTACTGGCTGCTGGGCCGGTACGCGGAGGCGCTGGCCGACCTCGACCGGGCGGTGGCCGGCGAGCGCCCGGGCGCACGGGCGCACATGTACCGGGGGGCGGTGCTCACCACACTCGGCCGGCCCGAGGAGGCGCTGGCGGACTTCGACCGGGCGGTGGAGCTGGCCCCGGACAGCCCGGCCGCGCACGGCGGGCGCGGTGGGGTGCTCCGGCTGCTGGGCCGGTACGCGGAGGCGCTGGCCGCCCTCGACCGGGCGATCGGGATCGACCCGGCGGACTCCTGGTACCCGTACGAGAAGGCCGTGGTCCTGCACGCGCTCGGCCTGCCGGGCGGGGCGGAGCTGCTGGCCCGGGTGGTCGAACTGGTCGATCCGGGCGACGTCCACGCCCTCGGCGACCTGGTGTTCGCGTACGCGGCGATGCCGGCCGGGCCGGCGGCGGCGAACGCGCTGGAGCGGTTCCTGGCCGCCGGTCCGCCGCCCGGGCGGGTCGACGAGCTGTACCTGGGGCTGGAGGAGCTGGCCCGGGTGGTGCCGGTGCCGGTGGCCGCGCTGCGGGAGCGGCTGCGGGAGGCCGTTCCGACGGTGGCGGGTGGCGCGCCCACGGATGGCGCAGGGTGACGAAAATGTGACTATCAGTTGTGTTCGATGAGGGCGGACGACCGTCCGGACGATCGAACACGAGAGGGTGACATGGGCTCCACTGCACGTCGGGTCGGCATTTCGGGTGCCGTGCTCGCGACGTTGGCCGCGCAGCTGCTGGTGGCGGGCGGGACCGCGGACGCGCGCGGCTCGGGGAGGGCGGCGCACCGGGCGAACACCATCGCCTCCAACCCGCTGCCGTTCACGTCCCGCTTCGCGGGCGAGTTCCACGGCTCGATCACGCGGATCAGCAACTCGCTGATGACCTGCGACGAGACCAAGGCGCCGATCGACCCGGCGCAGCCCCCGTGCGAGCAGGCCCGCGCCGGCGCCGGCAGCCGGCCGATCAACAACAACTACGAGATGAAGTACGTCAACATCGACCCCGGGACGATCGGCCCGTTCGGCGACCCGATCTACTCGGCCAGCTCGGCCGACCTCGGCCTGCTGGACGGCTCCACGGTCAAGTACGCCCGGCTGTACTGGGGCGGCACCCGCGGCATCGAGGACACCGTGCTGCCGGAGAGCCAGATCGACGAGGTCTACCTCAAGCTGCCCGGCGACGCCCAGTACACCAACATCGCCAACGACCAGCCGTCGATCGGCTACATCACCACCGACGACGAGAGCAGCTACCAGGCCTCGGCGGACGTCACCGAGCTGGTGAAGGCGCACGGCAACGGCACCTACACCGTCGCCAACATGGACTCGGTGGTGAAGCCGCACAGCTGGGGCGGCTGGACGATCGTGGTGGCGTACGAGAACCCGTGCAAGCCGCTGCGGCAGATCAACCTCTGGGACGGCTTCCAGGTCGAACTGCCCGACAGCCCGGAGCGCGAGTTCAAACTGGAGGGCCTGAAGACCCCCGAGAACCTGGCGAACGTGCACGGCAAGCTCGGGTTCGTGGTCTACGACGGCGACCTGAAGTGGACCGGCGACACCCTCAAGGTGAAGTCCACCAACGGCCCCGAGACGCTGTTCAGCGACCCGGACCACCAGCCGGACGACGCCTTCAACTCCACCATCGAGGACCTGACGCCGGCCGACCGGTTCGTCCGCGCCCCGTACTTCCGCAACAACTTCGGCTACGACTCCAACCGCTGGGACATCTCCGACTACCTGCGCCCCGGCGACACCGACCTGACCATCAGGTTCGACACCGACAAGGACGGCTACGACCTCGGCGTCTTCTACAGCTACGTCAACCGGGACGACTCCTCGGAGCTCTGAGCGGGCGACCGGCCCGCCGCGGCCCGCGGCCGCACCGCCCGCGCCGGACGCGGGAGGTGCGGCCCCGCCGCGTCCGGGGCCGGGCGGCCGCGCAGCAGGCGCTCCAGCGGGCGCTCGACCCAGCGGTGCAGGGCGCCGGCCAGCGCCAGCGAGCAGCCGGCCAGCAGCAGCCAGACGGCGGCGGTGGCCGGACCCGGCGCCGGGTGCCCGTAGCGGTGCAGCCAGGGCCGGAAGGTGATCTCGTGCACCAGGTACCAGGCGAACGACCAGTCGCCGAGCACCGTCCACCCCCGGCGCCCCAGCGGCCCCCGGCCGCGCAGGTCGGCCCGCGCCAGGGCGGCGATCAGCGCCCCGAACAGCGGCGCGGAGAGCAGCTGCGAGGCGCTGTACGGGCCGTACCAGAGCGCGTCGGGCACCGCCCGGTGCCAGGGCACCAGCGCCAGGTGGAAGGCCGCCACCGCGAGCGCCGCCGGCAGCGGCCGCAGCCGGGGCAGCCGGCCCCGGCGGACGGCCAGGCCCAGCGCCACGCCGAGCAGGAACTGCGGGGTCCGGCTCAGCGGCAGGTAGTCCAGCAGCCAGCTCCGCAGCCCCGGATCGGCCACCGCCGAACCCGCCAGCCACAGCAGCGGCCCCGCCGCGCAGCACAGCACCGCCGCCCGCCGGCCCGGCCGCAGCCGCAGCAGCAGCGGGAACAGCAGGTAGAACCAGCCCTCGTCGCCGAGCGACCAGCCCGCCGGGTTGCCGCCCATCACCGTCGCCCGCCCCCACGGGTGCAGCAGCGGCAGCGACCACAGCGCCGCCCCCACCGGAACCGCCGCGCCCAGCGCCGCGAACACCGCCAGCGAGGCGCCCGTCGCCAGCGCGTGCAGCGGCCAGATCCGGGCCAGCCGCCGCCGGTAGAACCGGCCGGCCGGGACGGGGGCGTCGGCGTACGTCCAGGCCAGCACGAACCCGGACAGCACGAAGAAGAACGTCACCCCCGAACGCCCGTACCAGGCCAGCGGACTGAGCACCGGCAGGGCGCCGACCTGGCGGGACAGGTGGTAGCAGACCACCAGCAGCGCGGCCAGGAAGCGCAGGCCGGTCAGCGAGGGGAGGCGGGCGGGCGATCGCGGCGGTGTCACCCCGTGGCCAACGAGCCGCGCCCGGACGGTGTCACGGTCCGGCGCGGAGGCGTTGACGGTGCGTCACGCCGGGCGCCCGGGCCCGCCGGGAACGTACCCTTCGAACAGGACGGTCACGGGAGGCGGGAACACGGTGGAGGAACGGGCCGGGAGCCGGATCAGCCGGCTGGAGACCCGACTGGTGCGGCGGGGCTTCTCCGACCCCGACCAGGCGGTGCGGCTGCTCGACGAACCGGCGCTGCACGGCCTCGCCGCCGACCCGGTGCTGCTGGACGCGATCGGCGCCGCCGCCGACCCCGACCAGGCCCTGCTCGGCCTGGCCCGGCTGCTGGAGGCGCTCGACCCGCACGAACGGCACACCCTGCGCGACACCCTGACCACCTCCAAGCCGCTGCGCGACCGGCTGCTCGGCGTCCTCGGCGCCTCCACCGCGCTCGCCGACCACCTGGCCCGGCACCCCCGCGACTGGCACGCCCTGGTCTCCTTCGAACTGCGCGACATCCACCCCGGACGCGGCGAGTTCCTCGGCGAACTCACCCGCCGGGTGTGGTCCGGGGAGGCCGGGGGCCGGGCCGACGCGCTGCGCGCCGCCTACCGGCGCTGCCTGCTCGCGATCGCCGCCCGCGACCTGTCCGGCACCACCGACCTGCCGCAGGTCGCCGCCGAACTCGCCGACCTGGCCGGCGCCACCCTGCAGACCGCCCTCGACATCGCCGCCGAACAGGACCCGGAGGCCGCCGCGGCCTGCCGGCTCGCCGTCATCGGGATGGGCAAGTGCGGCGGCCGGGAACTCAACTACGTCTCCGACGTCGACGTGATCTTCGTCGCCGAGGCCCGGGAGGGCGCCGAGGAGCACGGGGCCGTGCAAGCCGCCACCCGGCTCGCCGCGCACGCCATGCGGCTGTGCTCCGACACCACCGGCGAGGGCACCATCTGGCCGGTCGACGCCAACCTCCGCCCCGAGGGCCGCAACGGCCCGCTGGTGCGCACCCTCGCCAGCCACCTCGCCTACTACCAGCGCTGGGCCAAGACCTGGGAGTTCCAGGCCCTGCTCAAGGCCCGCCCGATCGCCGGCGACCCCGAACTCGGCCGCGCCTACGCCGAGGCCACCGCCCCGCTGGTGTGGCAGGCCGCCGCCCGGGAGAACTTCGTCACCGACGTCCAGCAGATGCGCCGCCGGGTGGTCGACGCGATCCCGGCCGGCGAACTCGACCGGCAGCTGAAACTCGGCCCCGGCGGCCTGCGCGACGTCGAGTTCGCCGTCCAGCTGCTCCAGCTCGTGCACGGGCGCACCGACGAGACGCTGCGCAGCGGCAACACCCTGGAGGCCCTGGCCGCGCTCAGCGCCGGCGGCTACGTCGGGCGGGCCGACGCCGCCTCGCTGGACGCCGCGTACCGCTTCCTGCGCACCCTGGAGCACCGGATCCAGCTCCAGCGGCTGCGCCGCACCCACCTGATGCCCACCGACCCCGCCGACCTGCGGCGGCTGGCCCGCACCATGGCCCCGCTGATCCAGGGGGACACCCGGGACGACCCGGTCGCGGCGCTGCAGCGGGAGTGGAAGCGGCACGCGGTGGAGGTGCGGCGGCTGCACGAGCGGCTGTTCTACCGGCCGCTGCTGGACGCCGTCGCCGAACTGCCGGTCGCCGAACTGCGGGTCACCGGCTCCGGCGCCGCCGGGCTCAGCGCCGAGGCCGCCAAGCAGCGCCTGGCCGCCCTCGGCTACGCCGACCCGGCCGCCGCGCTGCGGCACATCTCCGCGCTGGCCTCCGGCGTCAGCCGCAAGGCCGCGATCCAGCGCACCCTGCTGCCGGTGCTGCTCGGCTGGTTCGCCGACTCCGCCGACCCCGACGCCGGACTGCTCAACTTCCGCCAGGTCTCCGACGCGCTCGGCCGCACCCCCTGGTACCTGCGGCTGCTGCGCGACGAGGGCGCCGCCGCCGAACAGCTCGCCCGGGTGCTCTCCGCCGGGCGGCTCGCCCCCGACCTGCTGCTGCGCGCCCCCGAGGCGGTCGCCATGCTCGGCGACGCCGGCGGGCTCGTCCCGCGCGGCCGCTCCGCCCTGGAGGCCGAGGTGCTGGCCGCCGTCGGCCGGGCCGGCGGCCCCGCCGCCGGGGTCGCCGCCGCCCGGGCCGTCCGGCGCCGCGAACTGTTCCGCACCGCCGCCGCCGACGTGCTCGGCCGGCTCGACGAGGACCCGGCCCGCGCCCTCGACCTCACCGGCGAGGCGCTCACCTCGATCACCGCCGCCACCCTGCAGGGCGCGCTGCGCGCCGCGAGCGACGGCTGGGCGGCCCGCAACGGCGACCTGCCCACCCGGATCGCGGTCATCGCGATGGGCCGGTTCGGCGGCCACGAGCTCGGCTACGGCTCCGACGCCGACGTGCTCTTCGTCCACGAGCCGCTGCCCGGCGCCGCCGACGAGACCGCCGCGCGGGCCGCCCGCGAGGTGGTCGGCGAACTGCGCACCCTGCTCGCCGCGCCCTCCGTCGAACCCCCGCTGCTGGTCGACGCCGACCTGCGGCCCGAGGGCCGCAACGGCCCGCTGGTGCGCACCCTCAGCTCGTACGCGGCCTACTACGCGCGCTGGTCGCACGCCTGGGAGAGCCAGGCGCTGCTGCGCGCCGAGGCGACGGCCGGCGACCCCGGGCTCGGCGAGCGCTTCCGCGAACTGGTCGACCCGCTGCGCTACCCGCGGACGGGCGTCCCCGACCGGGACCTGCTGGAGATCCGCCGGATCAAGGCCCGGATCGAGTCCGAACGGCTGCCGCGCGGCGCCGACCCCACCACCCACACCAAGATCGGCCGCGGCGGGCTCGCCGACGTCGAGTGGACGGTCCAGCTGCTCCAGCTCCGGCACGGCCACGAGGTGCCCGGCCTGCGCACCACCCGGACCCGGGCCGCGCTGGCCGCCGCGGCCTCGGCGGGCCTGGTCGACGGCGAGGACGCGCGGGTGCTGGACGCCGCCTGGGTGCTCGCCTCCCGGGTCCGGGCCGCGGTCATGCTGGTGCGCGGCCGGGCCGGCGACAGCTTCCCCGGTGACGCCCGGGAGCTGGCCGGGGTGGCGCGCTACCTGGGCTACGGGGTGGGGCACTCGGGGGAGCTGGTCGACGAGTACCGGCGCACGACGCGGCGGGCGCGCCGGGTGGTGGAGCGGCTGTTCTACGGCGGGGAGTAGGCGGGGGGAGAGTAGGCGGGGGGCTCCGGCCGGTGCGTTCCGGCCGGCGCGGCTACGCGCTGATCTTGGTGTCCCACTGGGTGGGGACGGTGAGCTCCCGTTCGGTGGCCCCGCCCGGCGCGCGGGGCAGGCGGAAGGCCCAGGTGTGGTAGATCAGCCGGGCGGCGAGGAAGCCGACGGCGAGGCAGATCAGGCCGCCGACCGCGTCCAGCCAGAAGTGGTTGGCGGTGGAGACGATGACGCTGAGGGTGACCACCGGGTAGGCCAGGCCGAGCAGCCGGACCCAGGTGCGGCGGGCCAGGAAGAAGATCGTCAGGCCGCACCAGGTGGACCAGCCGATGTGCATCGAGGGCATCGCGGCGTACTGGTTGGAGACGTGCGCGCCCGCGCCGGAGGCGAGCGAGCCCCAGGTCTGGTGCAGGGTGACGGTGTCGATGAAGCCGCCGTCGGTCATCAGGCGGGGCGGGGCCAGCGGGAAGCAGTAGAAGCCGACCAGGGCGATGCCGGTGGTGACGAACAGGACCGTCCGGGAGGCGGCGTAGCGGCCGGGGTGGGAGCGGTAGAGCCAGACCAGCACGCCGATGGTGACGATGAAGTGCAGGGTGGCGTAGTAGTAGTTCATCCCGACGATCAGCCAGGTGACCGAGTTGACGCCGTGGTTGACCGAGCGCTCCACGGCGATGCCGAGGGTGTGCTCCAGGTCCCAGACCCAGCCGGCGTGCTTCTGGGCGATCGTGGCCTGCTCCGGGACGGCGTTGCGCACCAGCGAGTACAGCCAGTAGCTGATCCCTATCAGGGCCAGCTCGAAGAGCAGGTGCGGGCGGCGCGGGGTGCGGCGCTGCTCGCGCACCCGGCTGCGGACGGCGGCGGCGGGCGACTGGGCGACGCGGGTGGCTCCGGCGGGCGTGCGGGGGGTGTGGTCCGTGCCCGGGTCGAAACCGTCGTGCGTGGTCCGGTCGGCACGTTCGGCGCCGGCTGCGTGGATCTCGGTCGGTTCCCCCATGGACGAGAAGTCTGCCAGACGAGGTGTGGCCGCTCGCTCATCCTCTGGTCGGGGATTCTTCACCGCCCGTCCCCCTACGGGGGTAGGGGTCGGTCGGTTTTCGAGGCGCATGCGGTCCATTGTGGCGCGCGGGTTACCGGGGGTCGAACCGGGGTCTGGTTCGGGTACGGACGCCGGGTGCGCGGGCGGCGGGGGCGGGCGTGCGGACGCGGGCGGGGCTCAGGTCACGACTCGGTACGACTCCGGCCCGAAATCGCTTTCACATCTTGCTGAAACATCTTGCAGGGCGCTAGGTTCCACGCCACCCACCCCTTGCCCGAGCGCCCCCGAGGGAGAGCCCTGCCGTGGCCGACGCCCCGTTCCGCCCCCAGCGCCGCACCACCCCGTACCGCCGCCCCGGACGGGCCGCCGTCCTGGTCGCGGCCTCGCTGATCGCCGCCACCCTGGGCGCCGTGCCGCTGGCCGCCGCCGCGGCCACCCCGCCCGCCCCGCCGTCCGACAAGGACCTGGCGGCCACCGCGAGCCGGCACGACCTCACCCGCGAGCAGTTCTACTTCGTGCTGCCGGACCGCTTCGCCAACGGCAGCACCGGCAACGACACCGGCGGCATCACCGGCGGCCGGATGGACAACGGCCTCGACCCGGCCGACAAGGGCTTCTACCACGGCGGCGACCTGCAGGGCCTGATCGACCGGCTCGACTACATCCAGGACCTCGGCACCACCGCGATCTGGATGGCGCCGATCTTCAAGAACCAGCCCGTGCAGGGCACCGGCGCGGACGCCTCGGCCGGCTACCACGGCTACTGGATCACCGACTTCACCCAGGTCGACCCGCACTTCGGCACCAACGCCCAGCTCAAGGAGCTGATCGACAAGGCGCACAAGCGCGGCATCAAGGTCTTCTTCGACGTCATCACCAACCACACCGCCGACGTCGTCGACTACGCGGAGAAGACGTACGACTACCGCTCCGCGGGCGCCTACCCGACCCTCGACGCGGACGGCCGCCCGGTCGACGAGACCGCGGTCGCCGACGCCCGGGCGCAGTGGCCGGGCATCACCAAGGACTCCTTCCCCTACACCCCGGTGCTGCGCGACCAGGCCGGCGCGACCGCCAAGACGCCGTCCTGGCTGAACGACCCGTCGCTCTACCACAACCGGGGCAACTCGACCTTCGTCGGCGAGTCCGCCACCGAGGGCGACTTCTCCGGCCTGGACGACCTGGACACCCAGAACCCCAAGGTCGTCGCCGGGATGGAGCGGATCTACCAGCAGTGGGTCGCCGAGACCGGCGTCGACGGCTTCCGGATCGACACCGTCAAGCACGTCAACCTGGCGTTCTGGGAGCAGTGGGCGCCCGCGCTGAAGCAGTTCGCCGCCCAGCGGGGCAACAAGAAGTTCTTCATGTTCGGCGAGGTGTACTCCGGCGACCCGGCGGTCACCTCCCCGTACGTCACCAAGGGCAAGCTGCAGGCCACCCTGGACTTCGCGTTCCAGGAGGCGGCCCGCGCCTACGTCTCGCAGAACGGCTCGGCCAAGGCGCTCAGCGAGCTGTACGCCCAGGACTACCGCTACACCACGGCCGACACCGACGCCTACGAGCTGCCGACCTTCCTCGGCAACCACGACATGGGCCGGTTCGGCTCCTTCCTGCGCAGCGACAACCCGGGCGCCTCGAACGAGGCGCTGCTCGCCAAGGACCGGCTCGCCAACGAGCTGCAGTTCCTCACCCGCGGCCAGCCGGTGGTCTACTACGGCGACGAGCAGGGCTTCACCGGCGCGGGCGGCGACAAGGACGCCCGGCAGGACATGTTCGCCTCGAAGACCCCCTCGTACAACGCCGACACCGTGATCGGCGGCGCCTCCGGCTCCAAGGACCGGTACGGCAAGGACGGCGCGCTCTACCAGGGCATCGCCGGCCTGGCCGAGCTGCGCAAGGACCACCCGGCGCTGGCCGACGGCGCCCAGGTCGAGCGGTACGCGGCGGACGGGCCGGGCGTGTACGCGTTCTCCCGGATCGACGCCGAGGAGCAGGTCGAGTACCTGGCGGCGGTCAACAACGCGGCCGAGCCGAAGACCGTCACGCTGGACACCTTCTCGGCGGGCATGGACTTCGACGGCCTGTACGGGACCGGCGGCCGGGTCACCAGCGGCGCGGACGGCAAGGTGACGGTCACCGTCCCGGCGCTGTCCTCGGTGGTGCTGAAGGCGAGGCACAAGCTGGCCAAGCCGGCGGCCGGACCGTCGATCACCGTCACCGCGCCCGCCGACGGCTCGTACGGGACGGTCACGCTGGGCGCGAACGTGCCGGGCGGCGGGTTCGACCGGGTCACCTTCGCGGCGCAGGTCGGGGACGGGGCCTGGCGGACGCTGGGCACGTCCGACAACGGGGTCTACAAGGTCACCCAGGACCTGGGCGGGGTCGCGCCGGGGACGGTCGTCCGGTTCAAGGCCGTCGTCGAGGACTCGGCCGGCCGACTGGCCTCCGCCGCCGGGCGGTTCACCACCGGCCAGCAGCCGCCGACGCCCGCGCCGAGCGCGGTGTCGCGCGAGTACGCGGTGGTGCACTACCAGCGGCAGGACGGGAACTACGACGGCTGGAACCTCTACGCCTGGGGCGACATCGCCGACGGCGAGGCGACCACCTGGCCGGAGGGCCACGGCTTCGTCGGGCGGGACGCGTACGGGGCGTTCGCGTACGTGAAGCTCAAGGGCGGGGCGTCCGACGTCGGGTTCGTGGTGGAGAGGAACGGCACCAAGGACGTCGACCAGGACCGGCACGTCGACGTCTCCGCCACCGGCGAGGTGTGGATCAAGGAGGGCGACGCCACCGTCCGCACCGCCGACCCGGACGGGGCGCAGCAGCCGCCCGCGGGCAAGGCGGTCATCCACTACCGGCGGGCCGACGGGAACTACGCCGGCTGGGGCCTGCACGACTGGACCGGCGCCGCCGCCCCCACCGACTGGGGCAGCCCGCTGCCGCCCGTCCGGCAGGACGCGTTCGGCGCGGTCTTCGAGGTGCCGCTGGCCGAGGGCGCGACCAGCCTCAGCTACATCATCCACAACGGCGGCGACAAGGACCTGCCGCAGGACCAGTCGCTCGACTTCGCCACCTCCGGCCGGGAGATCTGGATCGTCGGCGGCAAGGAGGGGCACCTGCTGCCGCAGAGCGCCGGCACCTCCTCGCAGCTCGACCTGGGCTCGGCGAAGGCCCAGTGGATCGACGCGAGGACCGTCGTGGTGCCCGCCGGCTACGGCGCGGCCGACGCCCAGCTGAAGGGCGGCACCAGCGCCCAGCTGATCTACGACCCGGCCGGCGGGCTGACCGTCGACAAGGGCGTGCTCTCCAAGCCCGGCCAGTGGATCCGGCTCACCCCGGCGGCCGGCCTGACCGACGCGCAGAAGGCGAAGTTCCCGCACCTGGCCGGGTACCGGGCGTTCACCGTCGACCCGCGCGACGCGGGCCGGGTCACCGCCGCGCTGCGCGCCCAGCTGGTCTTCACCGAGCACCTGCCGAACGGCGCCGCGCTGGCCGCCACCGGCGTCCAGACGCCCGGCGTGCTGGACGACCTGTACGCGGCGAAGGCGGCGTCCGCGCAGCTCGGCCCGGTGTACTCGGGCCCGGGGAGCCAGGGCGGGGGCGACCACGGCAACGGCGACGGGAACGGCAACGGCAACGGCAACGGGAAGGGCAAGGGCGACAAGCGGAAGGTGACGCTCTCGCTGTGGGCGCCGACCGCGACCGAGGTGGCGGTGCAGCTGTTCGACAGGGCGAGCGGCGGCACCCCGAGGACGGTGCCGCTGAAGCGGGACGACGCGTCCGGCGTCTGGTCGCTGACCGGGGACGCCAAGGACCTGGACGGCGCGTACTACCTGTACCAGGTCAAGGTGTGGGCGCCGAGCGTGCAGAAGGTGGTCACCAACCTGGTCACCGACCCGTACTCGACCGCGCTGTCCGCCGACTCCAAGCGCAGCCTGGTCGCGGACCTGTCCTCGGCCGCCACCAAGCCGAAGGGCTGGGACCGGCACCGCAGCCCGGAGGCGATCCCGGCGGTCAAGCAGCAGATCCAGGAGCTGCACGTGCGGGACTTCTCGTCCGCCGACAGCACCGTGCCGGCCGACGAGCGCGGCACCTACCTGGCGTTCACGCAGTCCCAGTCGGCGGGCATGCGGCACCTGAAGGAGCTGGCCGGGGCCGGCGTGACCACCGTCCACCTGCTGCCGACCTTCGACATCGCCACCATCCGGGAGAACCGGGCCGAGCAGAAGCTCCCGGCCTGCGACCTGTCCGCGCTGGCCGCCGACTCGGAGCGGCAGCAGGAGTGCGTGGCGGCCGTGCAGGCCGACGACGCGTACAACTGGGGCTACGACCCGCTGCACTACACCGTGCCGGAGGGCTCCTACGCGACCGACCCGAACGGCACGGCGCGCACCGAGCAGTTCCGCGCCATGGTGCAGGCGATGCACGAGGCGGGCCTGCGGGTGGTGCTGGACGTGGTCTACAACCACACCGCGGCGGCCGGGCAGGACGACAAGTCGGTGCTCGACAAGGTCGTCCCCGGCTACTACCAGCGGCTGAGCGACAGCGGGAAGGTCACCACCGACTCCTGCTGCGCCGACACCGCGCCCGAGCACGCCATGATGAACAAGCTGGTCGTCGACTCGGTGGTGACCTGGGCCAAGCAGTACCGGGTGGACGGCTTCCGGTTCGACCTGATGGGCCTGGACCCGAAGTCGACCATGCTGGACGTGCAGTCGGCGCTGCGGGCGCTCACCCCGCAGAAGGACGGCGTCAGCGGTAAGGACGTCTTCCTGTACGGCGAGGGCTGGAACTTCGGCACCGTCGCCGACGACGCCCGGTTCGTCCAGGCCACCCAGGCCAACATGGCCGGAACCGGCATCGCGACCTTCAACGACCGGATCCGGGACGCCGGGCGCGGCGGCAACTACGAGCTGTCCTCGGCCCCGCAGCAGGGCTTCGCCTCCGGTCTGTTCACCGACCCGAACGGCTCGGACGCCAACGGCACCCCCGAGCAGCAGAAGGCCCGGCTGCTGCACCAGATGGACCAGGTCAAGGTCGGCCTGACCGGCAACCTGGCGGCGTACAGGTTCACCGACAGCGGCGGGAAGCCGGTCACCGGCGGCGGCGTCGACTACAACGGCGCCCCGACCGGCTATGCGGCCAACCCGGGCGAGGCGGTGGAGTACCTGGACGCCCACGACAACGCCGACCTGTACGACGCGCTGGCGTTCAAGCTGCCGCAGGGCACCTCGCCCGCCGACCGGGCCCGGATGCAGGCGCTCGGCCTGTCGCTGACCGCGCTGAGCCAGGGCCCGGGCTTCGCCCAGGCCGGCAGCGACCTGCTGCGCTCGAAGTCGCTGGACGCCAACTCCTTCGACTCCGGTGACTGGTTCAACGCGATCGACTGGGACTGCGGGCGCGGCAACGGCTGGGGCCGCGGCCTGCCGATGGCGGCCGACAACCAGTCGATGTGGGTCCGCGACAAGCAGCTGCTGGCCGACCCGAAGCTGCGGATGGGCTGCAACGAGACCGGTGCCTCCACCGCGATCTACCAGCAGTTCCTGACGATCCGGCAGTCCTCGCCGCTGTTCGCGCTGCCGACCTCGGCGGAGGTGCAGCGCCGGCTGTCCTTCCCGCTGTCCGGCACCGCCGGGGAGAACCCGGGCGTGATCACCATGCACCTGGACGGCACCGGGCTGAAGGGCGCCGAGAAGGGCCTCACGGTGGTTTTCAACGCCACCCCGACCACCCAGGCCCAGACCGTGGCCGGCCTGCGCGGCAGCCGGCAGACGCTGCACGCGGTGCAGGCGAAGGGCGCCGACCCGGTGGTGAAGCGGGCGGCCTTCGACCCGGCCACCGGCACCTTCACGGTGCCGGCCCGGACGGTGGCGGTGTTCGTCCAGAACTGACGGTTTCCACGCGGTACCAGGGGCCTCACCTCCGGGTGGGGCCCCTGGCCGTGATGGCCGAAAACCGACGCACCGAGGCGATGTTTGGCGCGGACCTTCCCCCGTCCGTCCCACATGCCGGACCATGAGGGGCCGGCGGGGGGTCGCCGGGCGGGGCGGTGAACGGTCGTTAATCGGTCAATCCCTGGCATGCATCTGTCATTCGCGTGGTGTTTGCTGCCAGGATTCCCCCGGCTGCGGACCCGACAGGCGTTCCCGACCCGCCGGAGGAGCCCTCCCCAAGGACCCCGGCGACCGCAGCCCGGCACGCGCACCCCACGTGCCCGCACCGCGTACGTGCACCGCACCGCACCGCACCGCACCGCACCGCACCGCACCGCACCCCGCGCCGCGAACCGGCGGCAGGGGCCCCCGCTGCGCCGCAACCGCGGCCAGATTCTCTCCACCGCTCGTGACCCCGCGACGGTCGGTAAAGGAGTCCCGCATGTCTCGCCGCACGCATGCCCGCGTGAGCATGGCCGCCCTCGCGGCCACCACCGCCCTGCTGGTGACCGCGATCCCGGCGTCGTTGGCCCAGGCCGCGCCCGCCGACGCCCCCGCCCCGACCGGCCAGGTCGCCGCCCAGCAGGCGGCCGCCGGCCACGCCCAGCTGATCTCCGCCGCCGACAGCCGCTCCGCCGGGTTCGCCCAGGCCCTGGGCCTCGGCTCGGCCGAGAAGCTGGTCGTGAAGGACGCGTCCAAGGACGCCGACGGCACCCAGCACTTCCGCTACGAGCGTACCTACGGCGGACTCCCCGTCCTCGGCGGCGACCTGATCGTCCACCAGGCCGCCAACGGCACCACCAAGGGCGTCGACCGGGCCTCCACCGCCACCCTCGACGGCCTGTCCACCACCCCCAAGCTGGCCGCCGCCAAGGGCCAGGCCACCGCGCTCGCCGCGCAGGCCGGCTCCGCCCTGGAGACCGCGCCCCGGCTGGTGGTCTGGGCCGCCGACAACAGCCCGCGGCTGGCCTGGGAGACCGTCGTCTCCGGCGTCCAGGAGGACGGCACCCCCAGCAAGCTGCACGTGGTCACCGACGCCACCAGCGGCGCCGTGATCCAGAAGTGGGAGGGCGTGCAGACCGGCACGGGCAACGGCGTCTTCGTCGGCAGCGTCACCCTGGGCACCTCGCAGTCGGGCTCCAACTACCAGCTCAAGGACCCGACCCGCGGCAACATGTACACCACCAACCTGAACAACGGGACCAGCGGCACCGGCACGCTGTACTCGAAGGCCACCGACAGCTGGGGCGACGGCACCGTCTCCAACAAGGAGTCCGCGGCCGTCGACGCCCACTACGGCGTCGCCGCCACCTGGGACTACTACAAGAACACCTTCGGCCGCAGCGGCATCCGCAACGACGGCGTCGGCGCGTACAGCCGGGTCCACTACGGCAGCAACTACGTCAACGCGTTCTGGGACGACAGCTGCTTCTGCATGACCTACGGCGACGGCGCCTCCAACACCCACCCGCTGACCGAACTCGACGTCGCGGGCCACGAGATGACGCACGGCGTCACCTCCAACACGGCCGGCCTGAACTACTCCGGCGAGTCCGGCGGCCTGAACGAGTCCACCTCGGACGTGTTCGGCACCCTGGTCGAGTTCTACGCCAACCTGCCGAAGGACAACCCGGACTACCTGATCGGCGAGCTGATCAACATCAACGGCGACGGCACGCCGCTGCGCTACATGGACAAGCCCTCCAAGGACGGCTCCTCCGCCGACTCCTGGTATAGCGGCGTCGGCAACCTCGACGTCCACTACTCCTCCGGCGTCGGCAACCACTTCTTCTACCTGCTGTCCGAGGGCAGCGGCGCCAAGGTGATCAACGGCGTCAGCTACAACTCGCCCACCGCCAACAGCATCAGCGTCACCGGCATCGGCCGGGACAAGGCCGCCGCCATCTGGTACCGGGCGCTGACCACCTACTGGACCTCCACCACCAACTACGCCAGCGCCCGGGCCGGCACGCTCTCCGCCGCCACCGACCTGTACGGCGCCGGCTCGGCCGAGTACAACGCCACCGCCACCGCCTGGGCCGCCGTCAACGTCGGCTCGCTGCCCAGCACCGGCGGCCCGACCGTCACCAGCCCCGGCAACCAGTCGACCGCCCTGAACGGCGCCGTCAACCTGCAGATCAAGGCCACCGGCGGCACCGCGCCGCTCAGCTACTCGGCCACCGGCCTGCCCACCGGCCTGTCCATCAACGCCTCCACCGGCGTGATCAGCGGCACCGCCACCACGGCCGGGACCTACAACGTCACCGTCACCGCCAAGGACGCCGCCAACAAGACCGGCACCGCCTCCTTCACCTGGACGGTCACCACCGGCGGCGGCACCGGCTGCACCCCGGCCCAGCTGCTCGGCAACCCCGGCTTCGAGACCGGCACCGCCAGCCCCTGGACCGCCTCCTCCGGCGTCGTCGACAACTCCAGCTCCCAGGCCGCCCACGGCGGCTCCTGGAAGGCCTGGCTGGACGGCTACGGCTCCGCCCACACCGACAGCCTCTCGCAGACCGTCACCATCCCGGCCGGCTGCAAGGCCACGCTGAGCTACTGGCTGCACATCGACACCGCCGAGACCGGCAGCACCGTCTACGACAAGCTGACCGTCACCGTCAACGGCACCACGGTCGCCACGCACTCCAACGTCAACGCGGCCACCGGCTACACCCAGAAGAGCGTCGACCTGTCGGCCTACGCCGGGCAGACCGTCACGGTGAAGTTCAACGCGGTCGAGGACGCCTCGCTGCAGACCTCCTTCGTGATCGACGACACCGCCGTCCAGACCGGCTGACCCACCCCGCACCGGCCGGTGCCCGGCAGTCGCCCCGCGGCTGCCGGGCACCGGCACGGGTGCGCCCGGCGGTCGCGGACCCGCCCGCCGGGTGTCCGAACGGTGAGATCCCGGAAACCCCCGGGCAACACGAAACACCCCCGAAACACCGGTGACGGCGGCGCGAAATCCGGCCCGGCGACACTCCCCGCATGCTCCTCGCTGACTCCCCACCCACCCTGGACAGCGGCGACACCGCCTGGCTGCTGGCCTGCACCGCGCTCGTGCTGCTGATGACCCCGGGCCTCGCGCTGTTCTACGGCGGCATGGTGCGCACCAAGAGCGTGCTCAACATGATCATGATGAGCTTCACGTCGATCGCCGTGGTCACCGTGGTCTGGCTGCTGGCCGGCTACTCGCTGGCCTTCGGCAAGGACGCCGGCTGGGGCCTGATCGGCTCCCTCGACCACCTCGGGATGGCCGGGATCACCCCGCACAGCCTCACCGGGGACGTCCCCACCCTGCTGTTCGCGACCTTCCAGCTGACCTTCGCGATCATCACCGCGGCGCTGATCTCCGGCGCGATCGCCGACCGCGCCAAGTTCGGCTCCTGGGTCGCCTTCACCGCCGTCTGGACGCTGCTGGTCTACGTGCCGGTCGCGCACTGGGTGTTCGCCCCCGACGGCTGGATCCTCAAGCACCTCGGCGCCCTCGACTTCGCCGGCGGCACCGTCGTCGAGGTCAACTGCGGCGCCAGCGGCCTCGCCCTGGCCCTGCTGCTCGGCCCGCGGCTCGGCTTCAAGAAGGAGGCGATGCGCCCGCACAACCTGCCGCTGGTGCTGCTCGGCGCGGGCCTGCTCTGGTTCGGCTGGTTCGGCTTCAACGGCGGCTCCGCGATGGGCGCCAACGGCCTCGCCGCCGCCGCCGTCCTCAACACCCAGGCGGCCGGCTGCGCGGGCCTGCTCGGCTGGCTGGTGGTTGAGAAGAGGCGCGACGGCCACGCCACCACCCTCGGCGCCGCCTCCGGCGCGGTCGCCGGACTGGTCGCCATCACCCCCTCCTGCGGCAGCGTCGACCTGCTCGGCGCCCTGGTCATCGGCCTCGCCGCCGGACTGGTCTGCTGCTACGCCGTCAGCTGGAAGTTCCGCCTCGGCTACGACGACTCGCTCGACGTGGTCGGCGTGCACTTCGTGGCCGGCGTCCTCGGCACCGCGCTGATCGGCCTGTTCGCCACCTCCGTGATGACCGGCGGCCCCGCCGGACTGCTGCACGGCGGCGGCCCCGGCCAGCTCTGCAAGCAGCTGGCCGCGGTCCTGGTGGTCGCCGGGTACGCGTTCGGCGCGACGTACGGCATCGGCCGGGCGATCGACCGGGTGATGGGCTTCCGGGCCGCGCCCGAACACGAACTCACCGGCCTGGACCTCGCCGTGCACGCCGAGAACGCGTACGATCACGGCGTCCTGGGCCACGGCTCCGCCACCGCCCACGCCACCAGCGTGCACCCGCACGGTGCGCCCGCCTCCGACAGGACCCGCTCGGTATGAAGCTGATCACCGCCGTCGTCAAGCCGTTCAAGCTGGACGAGGTCAAGACCGCGCTGCAGGAGCTCGGCGTGCACGGCCTGACCGTCACCGAGGCCAGCGGCTACGGGCGGCAGCACGGCCACACCGAGGTGTACCGCGGCGCGGAGTACCGGATCGACCTGGTGCCGAAGGTCCGGATCGAGGTCGTGGTGGAGGACGAAGACGCCGAGCGGGTCACCGACGCGATCGTGGCCGCCGCCCGGACCGGGAAGATCGGCGACGGCAAGGTGTGGGTGGTGCCGGTGGACGGCATCGTCCGGGTCCGCACCGGCGAGCGCGGGCCGGACGCGGTCTGACGATCGGTCAAGCGCCTGCGGGCCCCCGGTGGTTGTCGCCTCCGGGGGCCCGCTCCGTTCTCCGGTGCGTCCGTTAATCGGGTGCGGGGCGGGCGGTTCCGGGTTAGGGTCCTGGCATGTCTTCCTTCCAGCAGATCTACGGCTGACGCGGCCGGGGCAGTGCCCCGAGCCCACGCGTCCCGCCCGCCCGCGCGCGCCCGTACGACGGCGCCCCGGCGGTGCGGTGTGTTGTCCACGCCCCCGTAGAACGGAAGCAGGTGCTCTCCGCATGACCCGTGTACCCCGTCGCGCCCACATCGCCATGGTCGGCATTCCGGCCGTCAGCCACGTCCGCCCGAGCCTGGAGGTGATCCGCGAACTCGTCGCCCGCGGCCACCGGGTGACGTACGCCAACGACCCCTCCGTCGCCGAACTGATCGCCCCCACCGGCGCCGAGCTCGTCCCCCTCCCCTCCACGCTGCCGGTCGCCGACCACGACTGGCCCGAGGACCCGATCGGCGCCATGCGGGTCTTCCTGGAGGACGCGATCGCCATGCTGCCCCGGCTGCGCGCGCACTACGACGCCGACCCGGCCGACCTGTACCTGTACGACATCGGGGCGTACGCGGCCCGGGCGCTGGCCGAGGCGCAGGGCCGGCCGGTCGTGCAGCTCTCGCCGACCATCGTCGGGTGGGACGGCTACCAGGAGGAGATCGGCGGCCAGCTGCGCCAACTGCCCGGGGCGGACGCCTACTTCGAGCGCTTCACCGAGTGGCTGGCGGGCAGCGGCGCCACCACGACGGACGTGGACGCGTTCTCCGGGCGGCCCGCCCGGGCCGTCGCGATGATCACCGAGGCGATGCAGCCGCACGCCGACCGGGTCGACCGGAAGGCGGTGGACTTCGTCGGCCCGTGCTTCGACCTGCGGGCCGAGCAGGGGAGTTGGCGGCGCCCGGCCGACGCGGAGCGGGTGCTGCTGGTCTCGCTCGGCTCGGCGTACACCCGGCAGCCCGCGTTCTACCGCAACTGCCTGGCCGCCTTCGGCGACCTCCCCGGCTGGCACCTGGTGCTGCAGATCGGCGGGCACACCGACCCGGCGGAGCTGGGGGAGGTCCCGGCCGGCGTCGAGGTGCACCCCTGGGTGCCGCAGCGGGCGGTGCTGGCGCAGGCCGACGCCTTCGTCACGCACGCCGGCATGGGCGGCTGCGGGGAGGGCCTGCTCGCCGGGGTGCCGATGATCGCGGTGCCGCAGGCCGCCGAGCAGTTCATGAACGCCGACCGGCTGGTCGAGCTCGGCGTCGCCCGCCGGATCGACACGGCGGACGCCACCCCGCAGGCGCTGCGGACGGCGCTGGCCGAGCTGGTCGGCGACCCGGCGGTGGCGGCCCGCTCGCGCGCACTGCGCGCGCGGGCGGCGGCCGAGGGCGGCACCGCCCGGGCCTGCGACCTGATCGAGCGGCAGCTGGGCTAGCATCCCGGGCCCGGCCGCAGGAGAGCGCCGGTCCGCCGTTGACGAACTGTCAGCGGCGGACCGGCGTTCGCGTTCCCGGGGGTGATCAGGGGCAGGTCACGGGCGTGCAACCTCCCTTGACGGGCGTCCGGGCGAACCCTATGGTCATGCCACTGCAAGTTTCCAGCAAGTTTCAACGCCTTTGCAGAACACTTGCAGTAGCGACCCTCCCCCCGTCGCGCTGACGGCAGCACCCCCGCCGTCGCGGCCCCCCACCCCGCCGCCCTCCCGTCCCGCGACCTGCGTCCGCGGCCCGGGCCTCCCCCAGGAGCTGCTCCCTTGCCCACCTCCGCCCCCGTCCGCAGAAGGCGGCTCGCCGCCGCCACCACCGCGCTCGCCGCGCTCGGCCTCTCGGTCGGCGCCGGGCTCACCCTCGCGCCGACCGCCACCGCCACCCCGCCCGGTGGCAAGGACGTCACCGCCACCCTGTTCGAGTGGAAGTTCGACTCGGTGGCCAAGGCCTGCACCGACACCCTCGGCCCCAAGGGCTACGGCTTCGTCGAGGTCTCCCCGCCGCAGGAGCACGTCCAGGGCAGCCAGTGGTGGACCTCCTACCAGCCCGTCAGCTACAAGATCGCGGGCCGGCTCGGCGACCGCACCTCGTTCCGGAACATGGTGAACGCCTGCCACGCCGCGGGCGTCAAGGTGATCGCCGACTCCGTGGTCAACCACATGAGCGCGGGCAGCGGCACCGGCACCGGCGGCACGGTGTACGGCAAGTACACCTACCCGGGCTCCTACCAGGACCAGGACTTCCACTCCTGCCGGACGTCGATCAGCAACTACGGCGACCGCTCCAACGTCCAGAACTGCGAGCTGGTCGGCCTCTCCGACCTCGACACCGGCTCCGGCTACGTCCAGCAGACCATCGCCGGCTACCTGAGCGACCTGCTCACCCTGGGCGTCGACGGCTTCCGGATCGACGCCGCCAAGCACATCGCCGCGAGCGACCTGGCCGCCATCAAGGCGAAGGTGAGCAACCCCGGCGCCTACTGGGTGCAGGAGGTCATCTACGGCGCGGGCGAGGCCGTCCAGCCCTCCGAGTACACCGGCAACGGCGACGTCGACGAGTTCCGCTCGGCGACCTGGCTGAAGAGCGCCTTCAACGGCGGCCGGCTCTCCGACCTGCAGAGCTGGGGCAGCGGCCTGCTCGGCTCCGCCCAGGCCCGCACCTTCGTCGACAACTGGGACACCGAGCGCAACGGCTCCACCCTCACCTACAAGTACGGCTCCGCCTACACGCTGGCCAACGTCTTCCTGCTGGCCAACCCGTACGGCTCGCCGAACGTCTACTCCGGCTACGCGTTCAGCGGCAACGACGACGGCCCGCCCAACGGCGGCACCGTCAACGCCTGCTACCAGGACGGCTGGAACTGCACCCACGCCTGGCGGCAGGTCGCCAACATGGTCGGCTTCCGCAACGCGGTCTCCGGCACCGGCATGACCAACTGGTGGTCCAACGGCAACAACGCGATCGGCTTCGGCCGGGGCGGCAAGGGCTACGTGGCGATCAACCGGGAGTCCGGCGCGATCACCCAGACCTTCCAGACCTCGCTGCCGGCCGGCGTCTACTGCGACGTCCAGCACGGCGACCCGGTGAACGGCGGCTGCACCGGCCCGACCTACGCCGTCGGCTCGGACGGCAGGTTCACCGCCACCGTCGCCCCGGGCGAGGCGGTCGCGCTGTACGTCGGCGCGGGCGGCGGCTCCACCGCGACGCCGACCCCGACCCCGACGCCGTCCGCCACGGCCACCGGCGGTGGGAACGCCGCCACCGTCTTCTACTCGACGAACAAGAACTGGTCGGCCTACGACCTGCACTACGCGCCCACCGGCGGCAGCTGGACCACCGCGCCCGGCGTGGCGATGGACGCGGCGTGCACCGGCTGGGTGAAGAGGACCGTCGCCCTGGGCGGCGCCACCGGCCTCACCGCCACCTTCAACAACGGCTCCGGCACCTGGGACAACAACGGCGGCAACAACTACGCCCTGGGGACCGGGAACGTCACCGTCAAGGACGGTGTGATCGGTTCCGGCGACCCGTGCGCGACCGCCTCCCCGAGCGCCACCGCCTCGCCCTCGGCCTCGGCGTCCGCCTCGCCGTCGGTCGGGTCCGGCGCGTCCTTCGCGGTCACCGCGACCACCGCGGTCGGCCAGAACGTCTACGTGGTCGGCGACGCGGCCGCGCTGGGCGGCTGGGACACCGCGAAGGCGCTGCCGCTCTCCGCCTCGGCCTACCCCGTGTGGAAGCTGGACGTGGCGCTGGGCGCGGGCACCGCGATCCAGTACAAGTACGTCCGCAAGGACGCCGCCGGGAACGTCACCTGGGAGAGCGGCGCCAACCGCACCGCGACCGTCCCGGCGAGCGGCAGGGTCGTGCTGAACGACACCTGGCGCAGCTGAGCCGCCGGGCGGCAGGAGGGGTCCCGGCTCCGGGGGAGCCGGGACTCCCGCGCGTCCGGGCGCGGGAGGGGCGCTCAGCCGCGGCCGACGTACGGCATCGCGGTGGCCATCACGGTGGCGAACTGCACGTTCGCCTCCAGCGGCAGCTCCGCCATGTGCCGCACCGTCCGGGCCACGTCCGCGACGTCCATGGTCGGCTCGGGCGCGGTCCGGCCGTCCGCCTGCCGGACGCCGGTGACCATCGCCGAGGTCATGTCGGTGGCCGCGTTGCCGATGTCGATCTGCCCGCAGGCGATCCGGTACGGGCGGCCCTCCAGGGAGAGGGCGCGGGTCAGGCCGGTGACGGCGTGCTTGCTCGCGGTATAGGCGATGGCGTGCGGGCGGGGCACGTGGGCGGAGACCGAACCGTTGTTGACGATCCGTCCGCCCTGCGGGTCCTGCGCCTTCATCCGGCGGAACGCGGCCCGCGCGCAGAGGAACGCGCCGGTCAGGTTGAGGTCGACCACGGCCCGCCAGTCGGCCGCCGCGACCTCCTCGACCGGTGCGGACGGGCCGAACGTCCCGGCGTTGTTGAACAGCAGGTCGATCCGGCCGAAGCGCCCGGTCGCGGCGTCGAACAGCGCCTCGACCTGCCGCTCGTCGGTGACGTCGGCGGGCACCGCCAGCACCCGTTCGGGCCCGAGCCCGGCGGCGGTCCCCGCCAGCGGGGCGGCCCGGCGCCCGGCCAGCACCAGCCGCCAGCCGGCCGAGGCGAGCTCGCGGGCCACGGCGCGGCCGACGCCGCTGCCCGCACCGGTGACGACGGCAACCTGCTGGGACACGCGCACACTCCTCGGGGTGGTTCACGGACACGGACGTGGACGCCCATGATCGCCCGGCCGGGCCGCCGCGTCAGTCGGAGGAACGTCCAAGCCGGGCCGGGACCGGCCCGCGAGCGTCCCGCCCCGCCCCGCGAGCGTCCCGCCCCGCCCCGCGAGCCGTCCCCGCCCCGGGCCGGGACCCCCGCCGACCGGCCGGAACCACCCCCGCCGACCGGCGGGTCGTGGGGCCCGGCGCAACCGGGCCGGGGGGTGCCACGTCATAGGATCACGGGAGGTCCGGACCGCCGCAGCGCCGTGCGGCCGGGGCCCTACCCCGGGGAAGGGCCGGTGACCGCGTCGCGGCCGTCCCCCGACCACTGACCAGGGCCTGCACCCGGCTGCCGGGTGCGCCCCCGCCCGGAGAGACCACCGTGCTGCCGCAGCCCCGCCCCGCCGCCCGCCGCCCGCTGGCGGCCGCCGCACTGCTCGCCCTCGCCGTCCCGCTCACCGCCTGCGGCGGCTCCGGCGACGGCGCCGGGGACGCCCGGGCGGCGATCTCCGACCACCGGGGCACCGGCAGCGCCACCCCCTCCGCCCCCGCGAGCAGCAGTGCCCCGCCCAAGCCGTCCAAGGTGCTGATGCCGACCGGCCCCGCCACCCAGTTCACCAAGGCCCGGGACACCCCGGTCGGCCCGATCCTGCTGACCACGCTGGCCGGCCCCAAGTCCGGGGTCAGCGGCAAGGTGTGGGTCTGGCTGCCCCCGCAGTACGACGACCCGAAGTACGCGAAGACCGGCTTCCCGGTGCTCACCCTGTACGCGGGCGGGCAGAGCGCCGGCTACAACACCTGGACCGACAACCAGCTGCCGATCCAGGAGATCGACCAGCAACTGGTCGCCCAGGGCAAGGCCCACCCGTTCATCATGATCATGCCGGTGCAGAACCTGGACTCCAACGAGTCCAAGGCGCTGGAGTGCGCCGACATCCCCGGCCAGCCGAAGATCGGCACCTGGATGTCCCAGGACATCCCCGACTTCGTCCGCGCCAACTTCCGCACCCTCAAGGGCCGGGACGGCTGGGCCGTGATGGGCGCCTCCACCGGCGGGTTCTGCAGCGCCAAGCTCGCCCTGCAGCACCCCGACGTGTTCAAGGCCGCGGTGCCGATCGACGGCTACTGGAACCCCGACTCGCCGCTCTGGAAGGGCCACGAGCAGGAGCGCCTGGCCAACAGCCCCGACCAGCTGATCGGCGCCGGCACCGCCGACGTGCGGATGCTGGCCACCGCGGGCGGCGCCAACGCGTACGAGACCAGGCTGGTGAAGAACTGGGTCGCCAAGGCCAAGGCGCCCACCACCGTCGAGTACTACGAGCAGCCCGGCGGCAAGCACCTCACCTCGGACTTCAAGAAGATGATCCCGACCACCCTGGAGTGGCTGAGCGCGAACACCGCCGGGCCCGAGGCCGACTGAGTCGGGCCGGAACGGGCAGACGGCGGACGTAAAGAACCGTCAAAAACCGTTCCGAGGTGCCCGGAAACCGTCCTGACCTGCACAGCAATCGGTCGTTCATTCGTCCCTGATGGACTGTGGTCACCCTGGAGCCGCGAACCGGAGAACTGACCGGGGTGCCGCACCGCGGCCCCGCTCCGGCCAGTCCAGACCGTCCCGAAGAGAGCGCCATGTCCCGTCACCTGCTGTCCGTCGGCCCTACGACCGTCCCCGCGCCGCGGGGCAGCGACACCGCCGTCCAGCGCGACTGGACGTCCGCCGCTCCGGCGGTCGAGCCCCTGGCCTTCGCCGGGCTCCGCCTGGTGCACGCCGCCGTCCGGCGCGACCTGGCCCGGTTCCCGCAGGCGCTGCGCCTGCTCCAGCCCGACGACCACGAGACCGCCCAGGCGCTGAAGCGGCACTGGGACTTCCTCACCGCCATGGTCACCTGCCACCACGAGCAGCAGGACACCCGGCTCTGGCCGGTGCTGCGCCGCTTCGCGCCCGAACTGCGGCTGCTGCTCAACTGGCTGGAGTCCGACCACCACAACCTCGACCAGTGCTTCACCCGCACCACCACCCTGGTCGGCATCGCCACCCGCGACCCGGCCAGCTCCTGGCCGGTCTCCTACGCGGTCGAGGAACTGGCCGCCCGGGTGGAGACCCACCTGCGGATCGAGGAGCGCCAGCTGCTGCCCCGGATGGCCGGCGTCTTCCCGCCCGGCTCCCGGATCGGCACCCTGCCCGAACTGCTCGACCTGCTGCGCTTCGCCGACGGCCCGTCCGCGTCCGACGCCCTGGTCTGGCTGCTGGAGGGCGTCGAGCCGGCGCAGGTCGACCGGCTGCTCGCCGACTGCGACGACGAGACCGTGCGCCACTGGCCGCACTGGCGCGACACGTACGCCCGCTGCACCGACCTGCTGTGGGGGCCGGCCGGTCAGTGAGGTGCGTCCCGGAGCCGTCCGGGACGTGAGCAGCACGACCCGGGCCGGAATGTCCCGGCGGGACTCGTGTCCCGCCGGGACATTTTCAGTAGTACGGTGGGGGCATGAGCAGCGAGCAGCCCGCACCCCCCGGCGCCTCCCCGGAGGGAGGAGCCGGACGGCGGGGCCGCAAGACCCGCCGGACCCGCGAGGCGCTGGCCGCCGCCGCGCTGCGCCTCACCCTGGAGCACGGCCTGGCCGCGCTCGCCGTCGAGGACGTCACGGACGCCGCCGACGTCTCCCGGCGCACCTTCAGCCGCCACTTCGCCTCCCGCGAGGACGCCGTGCTGGACTGCCTGCGCGCCGACTTCGCCCGGATCAACGAGGCCCTGGCCGCCCGCCCCGCCGCCGAACCGCCGGTCGCCGCCTACCGGGCCGCCGTCGCCGCCTGGGTGCGCGACCCCGACCCCGAGCACCCCGCCTGGCACCGCCGGCCCGGCATGCGCGACCTGTTCGTGCTGATCGACGAGGAACCCGCGCTGACCGCCGCGTTCCGACGGATCGCCGTCGCCGAGGAGGAGCGCTCGATCCGGCTGGTCGCCGCCCGGCTCGGCCTCGACCCGGAGACCGACCTGCGGCCCGCCGTCGCCGTCGGCCTCGGCGTCGCCGCCCTGCACGCCGCCACCCGCACCTGGGTGCGCGACCCCGCGGGCGACCTGCCCGCCCTGCTCGACCGCGCCTTCACCCTGGCCGCGGCCGAACCCCCGAACTGACCGGCCCCGTCGGCCGGTCGGGAACCGCACCACCCGCGCCCACCCCTTCGCGCGGCGCACGAGAGGAACCAGCCATGACCACCCAGGAGTTCGCCGGACGCACCGCCCTCGTCACCGGAGCCGCCTCCGGCATCGGCCTGGCGACCGCCACCCTGCTCGTCGAGCGCGGCGCGAACGTCGCCGTCGCCGACTACGACCTCGACGGCGCCCGCGCGGCCGCCGACGCGCTCACCGCCGCCGGCGCCGCCAGCGGTGCGAAGGCGCTGGCCGTGCGGGTCGACGTCACCGACCCGGACTCGGTGCGGGCCGCCGTCCGCGCCACCGTCGAGGGCCTCGGCCCGCTCAGCCTCGCCGTCAACAACGCCGGCATCGGCGGCCCGGTCGCCCCCACCGGCGAGTACGACCCGGAGGCGTGGCGCCGGGTGCTGGCCACCAACCTGGACGGCGTCTTCTACTCGATGCGCTACGAACTGCCGGAGATCCTGGCGGCCGGCGGCGGCGCGATCGTCAACATGGCCTCCATCCTCGGCACCAACGGCTTCGCCGGCTCGCCCGCGTACGCCGCCGCCAAGCACGGCGTGGTCGGACTGACCAAGACCGCCGCCGTCGAGTACGCCCCGCAGGGCGTGCGGGTCAACGCGGTCGGCCCCGGCTTCATCGACACCCCGCTGCTCAAGGACACCGACCCGGCCGGCCGTGAACTGCTGATCTCCCTGCACCCCGCCGGGCGCCTCGGCCGCGCCGAGGAGGTCGCCGAGCTGACCGCGTTCCTGCTCTCCGAGCGGGCGTCCTTCGTCACCGGCAGCTACCACCTGGTCGACGGCGGCTACGCCGCCCGCTGAACCGCAACGAAGCGGGGGGACCGTCACCCGGGGGGACGAGCGCGAAGGAGCGTCGCACGCATGAAGGCAGTCCAGTACCGCACCGTCGGCGGCCACCCCGAGGTGGTCACCGTCCCCGATCCCGAGCCCGGCCCCGGGCAGGTCCTGCTGAAGGTCACCGCCGCGGGCGTCTGCCACTCCGACATCGCCGTGATGAGCTGGCCGGCCGAGCAGCTGCCGTTCCCGCTGCCGCTGACCCTCGGCCACGAGGGCGTCGGCACCGTCGCCGCGCTCGGCGCGGGCGTCACCGGCCTCACCGAGGGCGAGTCGGTCGCCGTGTACGGCCCGTGGGGCTGCGGCGGCTGCGCCAAGTGCGCGGAGGGCAAGGAGAACTACTGCCTGCGCGCCACCGAGCTCGGCATCATGCCGCCCGGGCTGGGCGCGCCCGGCGCGATGGCCGAGTACATGGTCGTCGACGACCCGCGGCACCTCGTCCCGCTCGGCGACCTCGACCCGGTGCGCACCGTCCCGCTCACCGACGCCGGGCTGACGCCCTACCACGCGATCAAGCGCTCGCTGCCCAAGCTCGTCCCCGGCTCCACGGCGGTCGTCATCGGCACCGGCGGCCTCGGACACGTCGCGATCCAGCTGCTGCGGGCGATGACCGCGGCCCGGGTGATCGCGCTCGACGTCACCGAGGAGAAGCTCGCGCTGGCCCGCGCGGTCGGCGCGCACCAGGCGGTGCTCTCGGACGACGCGGCGGCCGGCAAGGTCCGCGAACTCACCGCCGGACTCGGCGCCCAGGTCGTCCTCGACTTCGTCGGCGCCCCGCCCACCACCGCCCTGGCCGGCCGGCTCGCCGCCGTCGAGGGGGACGTCACCATCGTCGGCATCGGGGGCGGCACCCTGCCGGTCGGCTTCGGCGCCCTGCCGTACGAGGTCTCCGTGGCCTCCCCGTACTGGGGCAGCCGCGCCGAGCTGATCGAGGTCCTCGACCTGGCCCGGGCCGGCGCGGTCGACGTGCACGTCGAGACGTACGGCATCGACGAGGCGCCGCTGGCCTACGAGCGGCTGCACGCCGGGAAGATCAACGGGCGGGCGGTGATCCTGCCGAACGGCTGACGGGCGGCCGGACGGTTCGCGGGTGGCGGCTCCCGCCTTCGGGCGGGGGCCGCCACGCCGTCGCGTCACCGGGGCTGCCGGCGCCAGGTCCTACACTCGGCCGGATGGAGACCTACATCGCCTTCCTGCGGGCGGTCAACGTCGGCGGCCGCACCGTGAAGATGGACCGGCTGCGGGAGCTCTTCGCGGGCCTCGGGCTGGAGGGGGTGCGGACGTACATCCAGAGCGGGAACGTCTTCTTCCGCAGCGCGGAGACCGACCGGGCGGCGCTGGCGGCCCGGATCGAGGCGGAGCTCGCGGTCGGGCTCGGCTACCCGGTGCCGGTGGTGCTGCGGACGGTCGACGAGGTCGAGGCGGTGCTCGCCGCCGAACCGTTCGCCGGGGTGGAGCCGGGCGAGGACAAGCGGCTGTGCGTGCTGTTCCTGTCCGAGCCGCTGCCGGACGAGGTCATGGCCGCGCTGCCGGTCGTCTCGCCGAAGGGGGACTGGGAGATGGTCGGCGCCACCCCGGGCGAGGCGTTCGTGGTGATGCACGTGCGCAACGGGCGGCTGAACGGGAACCCGGCCACCGCCTTCCCCAAGGCGTACCGGGGGCAGGCGACGTCGCGGTTCTTCCACACCACCGGGAAGATCGTCGCAGCGGCCCGGAAGGGCTGAGGGGAGCACCGGCACGACGCCCCGGCGGGGCGGGGGCGGTGTCGTGACGGGGTGTCAGGATGCGTCCATGACGGCGACCGACACCGCTCCGACCGACACCGCTCCGACCAGCTACCTGCGGCTGGCGGCCCGCCTGCACGAACTCGGCATGGTGGGCGCCGAGCGGCTCGCCGAGGCCCGCGCCCACCTCGCCGACTTCCCCGAGCCGCGCCCGGCCCGGCGCACCGAGGAGCTGGTGGAGGTCTTCGCGCAGTGCGGCCTGGCGTTCGCGGTGCACGGGGAGGACGTCGACGAGGCCGAGTCGGCGTACGCCTGGATCCTGGACGAGGCCGCCTCGGCGCTCGGGCCCGGCACCGTCGTCGACGGGGTCGAGCTGATCGGCGAGCCCGGCGGCTCCCGGGAGCTGCGGTTCCGGGTGAACGGGGCCGACCGGTCCTGGTGGGTCGAGCAGGAGTCCGACGACTACCTCGACCAGGCCGCGGTCCGCGACGGCATCGCGGACCTGCTGCCCGGCCCCGCCGCGGACCCGCGGGTCTTCCACCGCGTCCGCGCCCTCGACGTCTGCGACGACGAGCACTACCTGCTCGCCACTCCGGAGCACGCCGCCCTGCTGCGCGACGAGTTCGGCCTCCGCCTCGAAGTCCGCGGCCCCGACGGCCGACGGCTCGCCGACTGACGCGTCCGGGGCCGGGTTCGGGTACGCGGTCAGTGTGGGAAGCGGCGGGCCGGACGGAGGCGGGGCAGCTCCTCGCGGAAGTCGGCGATCACGGAGGCGATCTCCCGGGTCGTGCCGGTGCCCTCCAGCCGGTCCAGGTAGAGGTTGCGGGCGGCCAGTGCCTCGACCGTGGTGCCGAAGTACAGCGCCATCAGCGGGTTGACGAACGGGTCGCTGCCGGGGACGCGCTCGGCGAGCCCGACGTCGCCGAACCCGCCGCGCAGCGCCGCCGCCACCGATCCCTGCACGATGCTGGGGCGCTCGGGCGCGTCGGCGCGGGCGTGGGCGACGGCGTCCAGGTAGTGGGCGGCCTCGGGGGAGTCGGCGGGGACCGAGAACGCGCCGAGGTAGCCGCCGTCGCGCTGGAGGGCGGCGAGGTTCTCCAGCACCAGGCCGTGGCTGACGCCGTGGTGGGCGTCGATCCCGAAGCCGAGGCAGGCGACCAGGCGGGTCGGTACGTTCCGCAGTCCGGCGACGGCGGCCAGCGAGGCCATGTCCTCCTCGGGGGTGCCGAGTCCGGCCTCGTCGCCGCGCAGCAGGATGTCGGTGCCGCCGTCGACCAGCAGGATCGCGTCCACGCCCAGGCGCCGGACCAGGGCGCGGTAGGCGGCGCGCAGCGGCTTGACCCCGACCGGGGCGAACGCCCAGACAGTGTCCGGCAGGTGGTGCGAGCGCAGCCAGCGGGCCAGTGAGCGTTCGGGGAACTTCGGCTCGGCGGAGCGGGTGTCGGGCGTGATCCGGGCCAGGTGCGGTCCTTCCCAGGCGGCGCCGTCCAGGCCGTAGTGGTGGGTGAACGACAGGTTGGCCAGGTGCACTTCGCGCCCGGCGGCGCGCAGCGCGAGGGCCAGCGGCAGGCCCGCGTACACGTCGTGGCCGCCGCCGGCACCGGCGATCAGGATCCGTTCGGCGGCCAGCAGACGGGTCAGCAGCGGCGGCTGGAGGAGGCTCGGGGTGGTCACCGGGCGGACGGTAGCAGCCGCCGGCGGTCGGAGCGGAGGGGTTTTCGGCGCTGCCCGGAGCCAGGGGTCCGCGCCCGGGTCCGGGGGCGGGCCCGGGGCCGGGGCCGGGGCCGGGGTGCGCGGTCAGTGCGGGAAGGCGCGGGGCGGGCGCTGGCGGGGCAGGGAGTCCTGGAAGCGGCCGATGGCGGAGGCGACCTGGCCGAGCAGCACGGTGTGCTCCAGCCGGTCCAGGTAGAGGTGGCGGGCGGCCAGCGCCTCGACCGTGGCGCCGAAGTACAGCGTCATCAGCGGGTTGATGAACAGCGCGCTGTCGCCGGTGCGTTCGGTGAAGCGGGCGTCGCCGAACTCGCCGCGCAGCGCGGCGGCGATCGAGCCGTGCACGATGCTGGGGTGTTCCGGGCACTCGGCGCGGGCGTGGGCGACGGCGTCCAGGTAGTGGGCGGCCTCGGGGGAGTCGGCGGGGATCGAGAACGCGCCGAGGTAGCCGCCGTCGCGCTGGAGGGCGGCGAGGTTCTCCAGCACCAGGCCGTGGCTGACGCCGTGGTACGCGTCGATCCCGAACCCCAGTGCGGCGACCAGGCGTTGGGGCACCTCGGTGAGTCCGGCGACGGCGGCCAGCGAGGTCATGTCCTCCTCGGGGGTGCCGAGTCCGGCCTCGTCGCCGCGCAGCAGGATGTCGGTGCCGCCGTCGACCAGCAGGATCGCGTCCACGCCGAGCAGGTCGACCAGGGCGCGGTAGGCGGCGCGCAGCGGCTGCACCCCGGTCGGCGGGAACGCCCAGACGGTGTCCGGCAGGTGGTGCGAGCGCAGCCAGCGGGCCAGCGAGCGCTCCGGGAAGTACCGGTCCGCGGAGCGGACGTCCGGCGTGATCCGGGCCAGTTCGGGGGCCGCCCAGACCTCCCGGTCGAGGCCGTACAGGCTGCTGAACGAGAAGTTCGCCAGGTGCACTTCGCGCCCGGCGGCCCGCAGCGCGAGGGCCAGCGGCAGCCCCGCGTACACGTCGAAGCCGCCGCCCGCGCCGGCGATCAGGATCCGTTCGGCGGCCAGCAGACGGGTCAGCAGCGGCGGCTGGAGGAGGCTCGTCACCAGCGGAAGGTACCAGCAGGGGCCGGGGCGGGGGCCCTCAGCGGAGTGCGCGGAGTTCGCGGAGGACGTCCCGGGCGTCGGCGAGGTCCTCGGGGGTGGGGGCGTCGTCCTGGGTGAGGCGGGTGCGCCAGTAGCCGGTGGCGTGGAGGGCGGCGCGGGGCAGGCCGCGGTCCTCGGTGAGGTGGCGGCGCAGGGCGCGGACGGTGCCGGCCTCGCCGGCCAGCCAGGCGCGGCCCGGGGCGGCCGGGAGGGTGGCGGAGCGGAGCGCGGCGAGCAGCCGGGCGCCGTGCGGGGCGTCGCCCCGGTGGATCCAGTGCGTGGTCAACTCGCCGAAGCCGAGCAGGGGTTGCTCCTCCTCGCGGTCGGCCACCTCGATCCAGGCGTGGGCCCGGGCGCCGGCCGGGAGGGCCTCGACCAGAGTGCCGAGGGCCGGCAGCGCGGACTCGTCGCAGGCGAAGAGCAGCGGCCGGTCGCCGTCCAGCGGGAACGGGCGGGCGAACTCGGGCGAGGGGCCGAACATCGCGAGCTCCCGCCCCGGCCGGGCCCGCGCGGCCCACGCGGCGGCCGGGCCGCCCGTGCCGTCGGCGCCGTGCAGGACGAAGTCGACGTCCACGGTGTGGAGTTCGGCGTCGTGGGCGCGGAGGGTGAAGGAGCGCATCCACGGGCGCTCGGCCTCCGGGACGGCGTGGCAGGCCCCGTACCAGTCCATCAGGGACCGGCCGGGGGCCGGGGCGGGGAGGACCGGCCGGTCCTGGCCGGGGCGCGGGAAGTACAGCTTGACCTGCTGGTCCGGTCCGGCGAGGGCGAACTCGCCGGGCGGCAGGGCGAAGGTGACCCGCGCCGTCCGCGGCGTGGGCCGGTGCACCGAGACGACGGTCAGACGGCGGATCGGCAAGTCGGACACGGGCGCTCCCGGCAGGTGAGGACGGACTGCTTCCGGACCCGTCCAGCCTGCCGGGGGCCGCTCACAGCGCGCTGTCAGGCCGCTGTCACCGCCGCCGGGGGCGCCGGGGAGGGGCCGCCGGGGGAGGGGGCTCAGTGCGCGAGGACGTCCTTCAGCGCGTCCGGGGTGCGCCCGATCACGGTGTAGCCGTCGTCCGCGGTGATGATCGGCCGCTGGATCAGCTTCGGGTGCGCGGCCATCGCCGCCACCCAGCGCGCCCGGTCGCCCTCCTCGCGGCCCCAGGAACGCAGGCCCAGCTCCTTGGCGACGGCCTCGTCCAGCCGGGCCACGTCCCACGGCTCCAGGCCCAACCGGCCCAGCACCTCGGTGAGTTCGGCGGCCGTCGGCGGATCGTCCAGGTAGCGGCGGACGGTGTACCCCACGCCCGCCGCGTCGAGTTCGCCGAGGGCGGTACGGCACTTGCCGCACTGCGGGTTGATCCAGATCTCCATGGTCGTCCACCCTACCCAGCCGCTCCCGCCGGGCCGGGAACCCCGGTGCGCGGCCCGGCCGTTGCGAGGAGGACGTGGGAGACATCCGGACACGGGGGGAACCGTGCACGACGCCGTCGTGGCGATGGAGATCGTCGAGGACCTGGTCGGCCCGGCGGGCCGGGCCGACCCCTACCCCCGGTACGAGCGGCTGCGCGCCCTCGGGCCGGCCGTGTGGGCGGGCGGCGGCACGGTGGTGGTGACCGGGTACCGGGAGGCCGAGGAGGTGCTGCGCACGCCCGGCTTCCTGGTCGAGGACGGACCGATGCGGGCCGCCGCCGACCCCGGCTTCCCCGACCACCCCGGCGAGCACCTGCTCGCCCCGTCGATCCTGCAGCGCAACGCGCCCGACCACGGCCGGATGCGCGCGCTGATCGCCTCGGTCTTCACCCCGCGCCGGGTCGCCGCGCTGGCCCCCGCCGTCACCGCCGCCGTCGACGACCTGCTCGACGGCCTGGCCCGGGTCGGCGCCGATGGACCGGTCGACTTCCTGGACGCGTTCGCGTTCCGGCTGCCGGTCGGCGTGATCTGCGAACTGCTCGGCGTCCCCGCCGGGGACCGGCACCTGTTCCGCCCGCTCGCCACCGACCTGACCGTCACCCTGGAGTTCGGCCCGGACGAGGCCGAGCTGGCCGCCGCCGACCTGGCCGCCGTCCGGCTCTCCGACTACTTCGCCGACCTGGCCGCCGAGCGGCGCGCCGACCCGCGCGACGACCTGGTCAGCGCCCTGGTGCGGACCGCCGACGCCGAACCCGAACGGCTCTCCGACCGCGAACTGATCGCCAACCTCGCCCTCCTGCTGGTCGCCGGCTTCGAGACCACCGGCAACCTGATCGGCAACGCCCTGGCCCGCCTGTTCGCCCACCCCCGGGCCGCCGCCGCCCTGCGCGACGGCACCCTCGACCCCGGCCCCCTGGTCGACGAGGTGCTGCGGCACGACTCGCCCGTCCAGCTCACCTCCCGGCTGGCCGGCCGGTCCGGCCTCACCGTCGCGGACCGGCCCGTCGCGGCCGGCACCCAGGTCCTGCTGCTGCTCGGCGCCGCCAACCGCGACCCGCGCCGCTACCCCGACCCGGAGCGCTTCGACCCCTGGCGCTACCAGCCGGACGACGGCCGGGAGCCCGCCGGGCGGCCGCTCAGCTTCGGCAGCGGCCCGCACTTCTGCCTCGGCGCCCGGCTCGCCCGCCTGGAGGCCACCACCGCCCTGCCCGCCCTGCTGCGCCGCTTCCCCGACCTCGTCCCCGCCGGCCCGGCCCCCCGCCGCACCCGCCTGGTGCTGCGCGGCCACCGGACGCTCCCGGTCGCCCTCGCCCCGGCCGGGCGGTGACGCAGCTCACGGCACACCCCGGCACCCGGCCGGAACAGGCCGAAGGTCCCGAACCGTCGGGACCTTGGCAAGCGGTGACCGGCCCGCGCCGCACGCGACCATGGAGGCAGCGTCCCACCCGCCCCGGCCGCCGAGGAGGTCAGCATGGCAGCACCGCCCGCCCCCGACGTCCGCCCGGCCGATCCGGTCGACCCGGTCGATCCGGTCGATCCGGTCGATCCGGTCGATCCGGTCGATCCGGTCGAGTCGGTCGAGTCGGTCGAGTCGGCCGCTCCGACGGGGCCGGTCGCTCCGGCCGGGCCGGTCGATCCGGCGCCTCGGCCACCGCTGGACCCCCGCCCCGCCACGCCGTCCCCCGGCGGGGCCCGCTGGGAGGCCGCGATGGCCGCCGCGCTGCGCACCCCGACCTGGGTGCGGATGCTGCCCGTCCTGCTGGTGGTCGCCGACCTGGTGCTGGAACGCTCCATCCCGAGCTCCGTCGCGGCCGGCTTCCTGCTCACCGTGGTCCCGGTGGTCGTCGCGTTCAGCGCCGGTCCCGCGCTGGTCGCCGCCACCACCGCCGTCACCGTCGTCCTGCAGGCGCTGCTCGCCCAGCGCGCCGGACACCTCACCGAGCAGCACCACCTGTGGACGTACCTGGCCACCGCGCTGGCCGGCACGGTGGGCGCCGGACTCGCCCGGCAGCGCCGCCGCCAGGCCCGCGACCTGGTCCGGGTGCGGGCCGTCGCCGACACCCTCCAGCACACCGTGCTGCGCCCCGTCCCGGCCCGCGCCGGGAGCCTGCGCACCGCCGGCCTCTACCACCCCGCGCAGGCGGACGTCGGCGTCGGCGGCGACCTGTACGAGGTGTGCGAGACCCGGTACGGCACCCGGATCCTGCTCGGCGACGTCCGCGGCAAGGGCCTGGACGCCGTCCGCACCGTCGCCGACGTGATCGGCGCGTTCCGGATCGCCGCCCACGAGACCGCCGAACTCGGTGAACTCGCCGACCAGTTGGACCGGGCCGTGCGCCGCGACGCCGAACAGTACGGCGACCGCGAACTGTTCGTCACCGCCGTCCTCGTCCAGCACCGCCCCGGCGCCGACCAGGTCCGGGTGGTCAACCGCGGCCACCTCAGCCCGCTGCTGCTCGCCCCCGGCCGGGTCGACGCCGTCCACTGCCCCGAGGACCTCCCGCTCGGCCTCGGCCACCTCGCCGCCGGCCCCGCCGAACCGCCCGCCACCGTCCCGCTGCCGCCCGGCCGGACCCTGCTGCTGCACACCGACGGCGTCACCGAGGCGCGCGACCGCGCCGGCGCGTTCTACCCGCTCGCCGACCGCCTCACCACCCTGCCCGCCACCGGACCGGAAGCCGTGGTCGACTTCCTCGACCACGACGTCCGCCGCCACGCCGGCACGCTCACCGACGACGTGGCGGTGCTGGCCTTCGCCACCACCGGGTGAGCGAGCCCGGCGGGCGTCACGGCCCGTTGGTGACCGCGTTCTGGATCGCGCCGACCGTCAGCTGGTGGTCGGCCAGCACCCGGTCGTACGTGCCGTCCATGATCAGCCGGTTCATCGCCCGCATCAGCACGTCGCGCAGCTGGGCGTCCTCCTTGCGCAGCGCGATCCCGAACGGGCGCGGCTGGATCTGCGGGCCGCCGATGTCGAACAGGGCGCCGTTCCCGGCCGTCTGCACCGCGTACGTCGCCTTCGGGTAGTCGGTGATGTACGCGTCCGCCGTGCCCTGCAGGTTCTCGATCGCCGCCTTGTCGCTGTCCGTCTCCATGATCGTCAGCGGTCGCCCGGCCGGGTCGCAGACCGCCTTCTGGCGGGCGGCCAGGTCGGCGTGGGTGGTGCCCTTCTTGACCGTCACGGTGTGCCCGCAGAGCCGGTCGATGTCGGTGATCTGCTTCGGGTTGCCCTTGTCGACGGCGATGCCGATGCCCGCCATGAAGTAGTCGACGAAGTCCACGCCCGCGTTGACCTGCTTGCCGTCCTTGTCCAGCCCCTGCTCGCGCTCCCGGGTGTCGGTGATCCCCGACATCGCGATGTCGTACTTGCGCCCCAGCAGCCCCGGCAGCACGTTCGCGAACACCCCCGCGTCCTGGAACTCCACCCGGACCCCGAGCAGCTCGCCCAGCTTCTGTGCCAGGTGCGGGTCCAGGCCGTCCGGTTCGTTGCGGTCGTTGCGGTACACCACCGGCGCCGCCGTGAACGACGACCCCACCGTGATCACCCCCGCCTTGCGCACCCGCTCCGGCAGCAGCGAACGCAGGTCCGCCTGGTCGCCCGAACCGCCACCGATCCCGATGACGCCGCAGCCGCTCAGCAGCAGCGTCCCGCCCATCAGGGCGGCCAGCGCGCTGCGCCTCCGCCCGGTCAACTGAGCCATAGCCGTCTCTCCCCGTGGTCGACGCGGAACACGACAAGCCCAGGGACGACGGCCGGCACGGCGGCATGGCGACGGAACGCGACATGGCGGTACCGAGGAAGACCCCTCGGCCGGCCGCCGTTCCGGCTAGATCGTTCCGACTATAGCCAGCATGGTCACGTCAGCCCAATGCCACCCGGCAACTACGGTGTGTCAGAGCCGCCGTGACGCCCGATCAGCCCCGGTCGGCCCCGATTCGTCCGTGCGGCGCGGATCGTGCCGCCGGGGTCGGGGACGGGGATGCCGAGACCGTTCAGCCGGGAGACCAGAGTGGACGGGGAGCAGGGGAACGCCTGGCAGGAGGGGTGCCTCCGAGAGGTGTCGGGCGAAGGGTGGAGTCCTCCGCGCCCACGAATCCAGTGCAGGGCGGGGCGCGTTCAGGACCAGGCCGGGTCCTCGAAGGTCGGTACGGTGTCCGGTCCGCCGTCCTTGCCGGTCGGCAGCGGGCTGGGGGCGGGGCCGAACGGGGTGGTGGTGCCGGGGTCCTTCACCCAGGCGTCGGCGGTCACGGTGACGTTGCCGACGGCGCCGATGCTGACCGTCACGCCGGTGCCGTCGGGGGCGGCGGCGCTCGCCAGGTCGGGGGAGCCGGTGTCGTGCAGGGTGTAGCCCAGGCTCGTCCAGTAGGCCCGGACCTGGGTCAGCAGGCGGGCCTGGTTGGCGGCCGAGACCTTGGTCAACACGTACCGGCGGAGCGTGAGTTGGGCGGTGCCGTCGTTGTCCCGGGCGGCGTTCTCGTGCGGGACGGCCCGGTACGCGTCGTCGGCGTACCGGACGGCGGGGGTGAGTGCGCCGGTGGTGCCGTCGACGAGTTCGCGCAGCCGGGTGCGGGCGGTGTCCAGCGCCACCACCCGCCGGTCGGACCCGCCGTCCGCCGACCCGCCGCTGCCGCAGCCGGCCGTGCCCAGGCCCAGCACCAGCAGTGCGACGGCGCCCGCCACCCGCAGTCTCATCCGTGTTCCCCTTCGCCGAAGCACCTGCCCAGACCCTAGACCGACCAGAACGGGTCCTGTCGCCGGGGCATGGTGTCCATCGACCCGTCCGGTCCGATCGGCACCGTGCTCGCCCCGCCGAACGGGTACGAGACACCCGGCGCGGCCAGCCCGTCGACCCGGGCCAGCAGGGTGCCGTTGCCGGCGAAGCCGATCCTGAACTCGGCCGTCCCGTACGGGGACTTGGCGCGCAGGACGGGAAGCACCGGGTCGTCCTCCGCCTCCACCGCCCAGCCGCGTTCGCGCCAGGCGCGGCCGAGTTGGGCGAGCAGCTCGGGGTAGCGGTGCTCGGCGACCCGGGTCAGCAGGTAGCGGCGCTTCTCCAGGTGCGCGGTGCCGTCCGGTTCGCGGGTGAAGGCGTGCTCGTGGGCGACGGCGACGTACGGGCCGTCGGCCCAGGCGGCGGCCGGGACGAGCGCGGCGGGGGCGGAGTCGAGCAGTTCGTCCAGCGCGGCCCGTGCGGCGAGCAGCTCGCGTCCGAGGTCCTCGTTCATCGGTACTCCTGTCCGGACACCCGGTCGCCGTGGCCGGAGACGATCAAGCCCATGTTGCGCAGCGAGTGCCCGTCCCGGCCGTCGCCCTGGTTCCAGTAGTCGGAGTGCGAGGCGAAGCCGAGCGGGCCGTCGGCGACGTCGAAGCGGTGCGCCCCGAACTCGCGGCTCGCCGGGTCCTGGCCGAACCACAGCTCGTCGGGGTCACCGTGTCCCGCGATCCTGTCGCCGAGGAAGCCGCCGGCCACCGCGCCGAGCGGGCCGCCGAGCAGCCCGCCGATGCCCGCGCCGATGCCGATGCCCTTCGCCTCGTCGTGGCTGGGCAGGTGCGAGACCGGGTCGTGCTCGGCCGCGCCGACCCACACGTGGCCCGCGCCGACGCCGAGTTGGGAGGCCTGCTGGGCACCGGTGCCGGGCGAGCCGACCAGGATGACGTCGTCCGCCGGGATGCCGCCGGGGCGCTGCGCGGCCTGGCCGACGGTGAACGAGCCGTACGAGTGGCCGAGCGCGGTGAGGTGCGCGGGCGGGCCCTCGTGCGAGGCGCGCAGGCCCTGCAGGAAGCCCTGGTACGCCTCGCCGCCCTGCTTGGCCCGGTCGTCGCCGGCGACCGCGAACATGTCCGGGCTGACGCCCTTGACCTGCGGGGTGTCGTAGCCGAGCCAGGCGATCGAGGCGGTGCTGCGGCTCGGGTCGAGGTCGTGCGCGGTCTGCCACAGGTCGCGGGCCCGGTTGGCGTCGCCGCCGCCCATGTTCTTGACCTCGGTGTTCAGGCCGGGCACGTAGGCGACCACGTCGTCGGCGGTGTCCGGGTTGCCGTAGGCGATCGCGGCCCGGCCCTGGCCCTGGTCGCCGATCACCATCAGGTAGGCGGGGGGCTGCTTGTCCCGGTCCTCGGCGAGCCGGCCCTGGATCGCCCGGAAGCCCTCCAGTTTCTTCCGGTCCCACTCGGAGAGGTCCGGGCGGGCGGACAGCTCGGTGACCATCCGGTCCAGGTTGATCCGGTTGGCCTGGTCGCGGGCGGGCGTCGGCATGCCGTCGCGGTTGCCGAGCTCGGCCGGGTACGCCCGGAGCAGGCGCTGCTGCTCGTCCGGCGGGAGCGACTTCCACCAGGCGTTGACCTCGGTCGGCGGGGCGTCCTTGCCGGGCATCCCGGCCCGCACCAGGTCCTCGCCGCCGCCGAGCGGGTTGAGCGAGTCCAGCACGGCGCTGTTCAGGCGCAGCGCGGCGGTGCCGGGGTCGAGTCCGGCACCGGTGCGGGCGTCGTCGGTGTAGCGGCGCAGGCGCTGGGCGGTGACCTGGTCGGCGTGGGCGGCCTCGGTGAGCGCGTCGGCGATCCGGTCGCGCAGGTCGGTGCCCTGCCGGGAGCGGTCCGGGGCGTCCGGGTCGTGGCGTTCGGCGGGGCCGGCCGGCGGCCAGGAGACGCCGCCGTCGTCGGCGACGGTGAAGCCGTGCGCGGCCGCGTCGGCGAGCGCGGCCCGCAGCTTGGAGCGGGCCAGCAGGAACGCCTCGGCGCCCTCGCGCAGGACGGGCGCGATCCGGGACAGCTCCAGGTGCGCGGCGGCCAGCTTGCCGGTGGTGCGGGAGAGCGAGCGGTGGGCGCCGTCCGCGGCGGTGCCGGTCCAGCCGGAGTTCCGGACCCGGCCGTCGACGCCGGTCCGCCAGGCGTCGGCGTGGCCGGAGAACGCCTCGGCCAGGGCGGCGTACGCGTCGGCGGCGCCGAACAGCCGGTCCGGGTCGGCGTCGCGCAGGGTGGGGACGTCCACGCTCACCGCCCCGCCGTCAGGCCGCGGGCGGCCTCCTGCTCGGCCCGGCGGTAGTTCGCCGCGGTCTGCCGCAGGTCGTCGCCCTGCCGGTCCATCTCGGCGGAGAGGGTGTCCAGCAGCCGCCGCCACTCGTCGGTGCAGGAGTCGAGTTCGCCGCCGGTGCTCCAGCCGCGCAGCCCGGCCTCGGCGGCGTCCGAGGCGCCCAGCACCCGGGCGGTGCCGTCCGGGACCCGCGCGGCGACGCTGCCCGCGGTCTGCCCCGCCCCGTCCAGCTCGTCCGGCTCCACCCGGAAGCCGCCGCCACTGCCACTGCCGCCCCTGCTGCCACTGCCGCCGCTGCCGTCCGGGCCCACGCTCAGCACGCCATCCCCCACCACCGGTGTCGGTCCGACCACTTGAGCCGGTCATGCTAGCGAACGGACACGACGAAACCGTACGCGTTCACCACACCCGCTCAACTGTCGCCCGGCCGGGGCGGGTTCTTTCTGACGATCCGTCAGACGGTGACGGACGGCACCGGGTTGGCGGCCGGTGCGGGCGCCGGGGCGGCGGACGGCCGCAGCAGCAGGGCGACCAGGACGGCGGTCGCGGCGAGGGCCGCGGAGCCGCAGCGCAGGGCCAGGTGCAGGGCGTCCACGAAGGAGGCGTCCAGGGCCGCCCGGACGGGCTCCGGGGCCGGGTCGGCGCCCGCCGCGCCGTGGCCGGTGAGCGCGGAGACCGCGTGCGGCACGCCGTCCGCGGGCAGGCCGAGCCGGTGCAGGGTGCCGGTCAGCGCACCGGTCAGCCGGTCGGTCAGCACGGCGCCCAGGACGGCGATGCCCAGCACGCCGCCGAGTTCGCGCAGCGTGTTGACGGTGGCCGAGGCCATGCCGGTGCGCTCCGGGGCGACCCGCCGCAGCACCGCGATCGACACCGGCGTGAAGGTCAGGCCCATGCCGAAGCCGAGCAGCACCAGCGTCCACACGTACGACCAGTAGTGCGCGTGCCCCGAGTACAGCGACAGTCCGCCCAGGCCCACCGCGCACAGCGCGATGCCCAGCACCAGCGGCGGGCGCGGGCCGTGACGGGCGGTCAGCCGGCCGGACAGCGGCGCCGCGAACATGATCACGCCGCTCATCGGCAGGCCCGCGTACCCGGCGTCGGTCGGCGCCCAGCGCATCACGCCCTGCAGCATCAGCGGCAGGAAGAACAGCGCGCCGAACATCCCGAAGCTCACCATCAGCCCGCTCAGCAGTGCCCCCGCCAGCATCCGGTCGCGGAACATCCGCAGCTCCAGCATCGGCTCGCCGACCCGCAGTTCGACCAGGACGAAGAGCGCCAGCAGCACGGCCGCCACCGCCCCGCAGGCCAGCACCCGGCCGTCCGTCCAGCCCCGGCCCGGGCCCTCGACCAGCCCGTACACCAGCGCGCCCAGCCCGCCCGCCGACAGCGCCAGGCCCACCGCGTCCACCCGCCGCGGGCGCGGCGCGACCTCGGGCAGCACCCGGTAGGCCAGCACCAGGCCGACCAGCCCGACCGGGACGTTGATCCAGAACACGCTGGCCCAGCCGAACGCGTCCACCATCGGACCGCCGATCACCGGCCCGACCGACAGGCCCAGCGCCGAGACGCCCGACCACAAGCCGATCGCCCGCGCCCGCTCCCGCTCGTCCGTGAACACCTCCCGCAGGATCGCCAGGCTGCCCGGCGTCAGCAGCGCCGCGCCCACGCCCTGCAGCATCCGGGCCGCGACCAGCGTGCCGATCCCGCCCGCGAGCGCGGCCGCCGCCGAACCCAGGGTGAACAGCGCCAGCCCGAGCCGGAACACCCTGGTCCGGCCGTACCGGTCGCCGAGCGTGCCGCCGGTCAGCAGCAGCGCCGCGTACACCAGGCTGTAGCCCTCGGCGACCCACTGCAGGCCGCTGATGCCCGCGTCGAGGTCACGGCCGATCCGGGGGAGGGCGATGGTGACGATGACGTTGTCCAGCATCGCCATGAACATCGTGACGCACAGCGTGGCCAGCGCCTGCCACTTGTGGCGGGCGCTCCTGGCGCGGTCGTCCATCTCTCCCCCTCCGGGCGTGCCGAGTAGGCCCCTAACGGTGTTAGGGGCCGCGATCGCGCACCCAGGATCGCCCTAACGGTGTTAGATTGCAAGCGCGAGACCGACGCCGAGACCGCCCCGCCGCACCCCAGGAGCAACTGTGGCCCCGCCCCCCGCGCGCACCGTCACCCGCGAGTGCATCGCCGAGGCCGCGCTGCTCGTCCTCGAACGCGAGGGCCTGGCCGGCCTGTCCATGCGCAAGGTCGCCGCCGAGGTCGGCGTCCAGGCCGCCTCGCTCTACTGGCACGTCCGCAACAAGGAGGAGCTGCTCGACCTCCTCAACGACGCGATCATCGCCGACGCCGAACTCCCGCCCCGCACCGGCGACTGGCGGGACCAGTACCTCGACTACGGCCGCCGCTACCGCGCCCTGCTGCTCGCCAGGCGCGACGCCGCCAAGGTCGTCGCCGGACGCCTCGCCCCCGGCCCGCGCATCCTCGCCGTCCTGGAGGACCAGCTCGACCGCCTGCGCACCGCCGGCTTCACCGACGCCGACGCCGCGATGGCCTCCTACCTGCTCTCCGCCTACGTCCAGGGCTTCGTCCTCCAGGAACAGTCCCCCCTCTCCGCCGCCGAAGCCGCCGGCGCCAGCCGCGGCCAGGCCGCCCGCGAGGCCGGCGAAGTCTTCCGCGCCCTCCCGCCCGACACCTACCCCAACCTGGTCGCCCTCGCCGACGACCTCACCGACCCCGACATGGACACCCGCTTCGAATTCGGCCTCCAACGCCTCGCCGACGGCCTCGCCACCCGCCTGCCCCGCTAGACCCGGGGCGGCTGCGGCTGCGGCTGCGGCGGGGGCGAGGGGGCCAGGGACGGGGGCCGGCGGAGGCCGAATTCGCGGCGGAGGGCCGAGCGGGCCGCGAAGTAGCCGGACATGCCGTGCACGCCGGGGCCCGGCGGGGTGGCGGCGGAGCAGAGGTAGACGCCGGTCAGGGGGGTGGTGTGCGGGTCGACGCGGAGGGCGGGGCGGATCAGGGTCTGCTTGAGCGTCATCGCGCCGGCCGCGATGTCGCCGCCGACGTAGTTGGGGTTGTACCCCTCCAGGGCGGCCGCGCTGACGCCCCGGGCGGCCAGCACGGTGTCGGTGAAGCCGGGGGCGTACGCCTCGATCCGCGCGGTCACCGGGGCGACCGGGTCGGTGTCGTCGCCGTTCGGGACGTGCGCGTACGCCCAGAGCGGGCGGACGCCGGCGCGGGCCCGGCCCGGGTCGGCCACCGCCGGGTCGACGACCAGGACGAAGGGCCGGTCGGTGCGGACGCCGCGGGAGACCAGGGTCTCCTGCCGGAACACCTCGGCCCGGCTGCCGCCCAGGTGCACCGTGGCCGCGCCGCCGACCTCCGGGTTCGCCCACGGGACGGGGCCGTCGACCAGGAAGTCGACCTTGGCCGCGCCCGGCCCGTACCGGAAGGAGGCCAGGGCGCGGCGGTAGCCGGCGGGCAGCCGGGGTCCGGCGATCCGCAGGAACTCCTTCGGGCCGACGTCGAGCAGCACCGCGCGGGAGCGGTGGAACTCGCGCAGGTCGGTGATCCGGCGGCCGGTGTGCACCCGGCCGCCGTGCGCCGTGAAGTCCTCGACCAGGGCGCGGGCGAGGGCCGCGCTCCCGCCGCGCACCACCGGCCAGCCGGTGCCGTGGGCGAGGTGGCCGAGCAGCAGGCCGACCGCCGCGGAGGCGGGCGTCGGCATCGGGCCGACCACGTGCGCGGCGACCCCGGCGAGCAGCGCCGCCGCCTCCGGTCCGGCGAACTGCCGTGCGGCCAGCGGGGTGCCGTGCCGCAGGACCCGTCCGCCGAGCAGGAACGGCGCTGCCGGGTCCGTCGGCGGGTGCCGCTGGTCGGAGAGCATCAGGTCGACGAGGGCGCGGCTGCGTCCGAGCAGCGGTTCCATCAGGGCCCGCCAGCGCGGCCCGTCCGGTCCGAGCCGCTCGCAGGTCGCGTCGAGCGAGTGGTGGGCGAGGCCGGCCCGCCCGCCGTCCAGCGGGTGGGCGTAGCTGATCCCGGGGAGGAGCAGGTCCACGCCGCGGGCGGCCGGGTCGAACTCGCGGAAGAAGCGGGAGGCCGCCGCCATCGGGTGCACGGCGGCGCAGACGTCGTGCACCACGTCGTCGCGGAACAGCGCCTTCGAGCGCAGCCCGCCGCCCGGTTCGTCGGCCGCCTCGTGCAGTTCGACGTCCAGGCCGGCCCGGGCCAGCACCACCGCGGCGGCGAGCCCGTTCGGCCCGCTGCCCACGACCACCGCGTCCGGCGCGCCCATCGGTCCCTCCTCCGGCCCGTGGAGCCTCCGTCCACGGGCTGTCAACGTACCGGTCGGCGGCCGGGCCGGTCATCCGCCCAGGTACGGGGAGTACAGCGCCGACAGGAAGCGGGTCGCGAGCTGGTCGCGCAGGTGCGGGGGGAGGGCGTCGAGGAGGCGGTTGACGCCCGCCATGCGGGTGGGGGAGTCGGGGTCGGCGGAGAGGTCGAGGCCGGCGGCGGGGAGCAGGGCGGCGAAGGCGGCGTCGTCGAGGAGGCCGAGGTCGAGGCCGTCGAGGAGGGCGAGGACGTCGGAGGGCGGGGCGACCGGGCCGCGGGCGCGGACGGCGGCGACGCTCTCGCGCAGCGCGGTGAGCAGGGCCTCGACGCCTTCGCCGCTGACGCCGGTGAGGGTGACGTGCAGGCTGGCGGGGAGGCCGTCGAGGCTGAGCTGGGGCTGGAGGAAGAAGCCCCGGGCGCGCGACTCGTCGGCGAGCTCCCACAGGTCGACGGGGTCGTCGCCGGAGGTGGCGACGGCGATCAGGGTGGCGTCCGGGGTGCCGAGCACCCGCAACCCGTCGATCTCCCCGACGCCCGCGACCAGCCGCCGGGTGGCGGCCAGCGCGGCGCGCCCCAACGCGCGGTAGCCGTCGGCGCCGAGGGCCTGCAGGGTGGCCCAGGCGCCGGCCAGCGGGCCGGCGCCCTTGCTGCTCTGGACGGTCGAGTTGACCACCGGGTAGCCGGGCCACCGGGCGCAGGCGAAGTACGCGGCGAGCCGCATCGGCTGGTCGCGGAAGAGCAGCACGGACGCCCCCTTGGGCGCGTACCCGAACTTGTGCAGGTCGCAGGAGAGCGAGGTGACGCCCGGCACCGACAGGTCGAACGGCGGGACCTCGGCGCCGGCCTCGGCCAGCCAGGGCAGCAGCCAGCCGCCCACGCAGGCGTCGACGTGGCAGGGCAGGCCGCGCTCGGCGGCGGCCGAGGCGATCGCGGCGACCGGGTCGACCACGCCGTGCGCGTACGAGGGCGCGGAGGCGACCACCAGGACCGTCCGCTCGGTGCAGGCCGCCGCCATCGCCGCCGGCACCGCCCGGAAGGTCTCCGGGTCGACCGGCACCGCGACCACCTTCACCTTCAGGTACGCCCCGGCCTTGAAGAACGCGGCGTGCGCCGTCGCGGGCACCACGATCTCCGGTTCGGCGACCTCCGGGCGGGAGTCCCGGGCGGCCTTCACCGCCAGCATGATCGACTCGGTGCCGCCGCTGGTGAACACGCCGGGCGTGGACCCGTCCCCGCCGAGCCGGGCGGCGACCGCGCCGACCACCTGCCGCTCCAGCGCGACGATGCTCGGGAAGGCCGTCGGGTCGAGCCCGTTGACCTCCAGCATCGCCAGGTACGCGCCCTCGGCGGCGGCCCGCACCTCGGGCCGGCCGGCGTCGTAGGTGTAGGCGGTGGTGCGCCCGCCACGGGTGGGCAGGTCGGCGGCGGTGAGCGCGCTCAGCTCGGCGAGCAGGTCGGCGGTGGGGCGGCCGGCCGCCGGCAGGAAGGTCTGACGGTCCGTCATGAGAGGTCTCCGGCAAGCGAGTCGGTGGGGGTGGGGATGGGTGAGGGGGTGGCGCGGCGGCGGCCGTACGCGCGCAGGGCGGGCAGCGAGGCCAGCATCAGCAGCGCCGGGACGAGGCTGAACCCGAGCAGGACGCCCGCCCGGGCCGCGCCGGTCTGCGCGACGGGGTGGTCGGTGGTGGAGGAGACGAACCCGGCGGCGGCCAGCGCCAGCGAGAACAGGCCGGGCCCGGCGGCCAGTCCGGCCGTCTCGCCCGCCGTCCACAGCCCGGTGAACGCCCCGGACTGCAGGCGCCCGGTGCGGGCCGCGTCCGCGTGCACGGTGTCGGGCAGCAGCGACAGCGGCAGCACCTGCAGCGCCGCGTACGCCACGCCCAGCACCGCGCACAGCGCCAGCACCGGGGCGACGTGCGCCGTCCCCGTCCCGGCGGCCGGCCACAGCGCCGCCGAGGCGAGCACGAACAGCGCGGTCGCCGCCACCAGGCAGCGCAGCCGCCCCCAGCGGGCCGAGGCCCGGCCCCACAGCGGGACGGCGACCGCGCTCGGCGCGACCAGGCAGACGAACAGCACCGAGGTCAGCCCGTAGCCGCCCAGCCAGTACGTGGCGACGTACGGCGCGGCCGCCAGCATGATCGCCACCGCCGAGGCCTGCAGCACGAACGCGCCCAGCAGCGCGAAGAACGCCCGGTTGCCGCGCGCGGTGCGCAGCGCCGCGCGCAGCCCGAGCGGCTCCGGCCCCGGCCGGGCGGGCACCCGGCGGGAGCCCAGCGCGGGCACCAGCAGCGTCGCCAGCAGCAGGACGGCGACCACCGCGCCCATCACCGCGTACCCGCGCCGCCCGTCCCCGGCCAGCGACACCACGGCCGGGGCCAGGCCGCCCGCGACCAGGATGCCGACGGTCAGGCAGACGATCCGCCACACCGTGATCCGGGTGCGCACCTCGGGCCGGTCCGACATCTCGGCGGGCAGCGCCACGTACGGCACCTGGAACAGCGCGAAGGCGCTGGAGGCCAGCACGAAGGTCACCGCCACCCAGGCGGCGGCGCCGGAACCGGTCAGCGGGGAGAGGAACATCGCGGCGAACGCCACCGGCAGCGCCAGCGCCCCCGCCAGCAGGATCCGGGTGCGGTGGCCGGTGCGCAGCGCCTCCCGGTCGCTGGCGGCGCCGACGGTCGGGTTGAACAGCGCGTCCCACGCCTTGGGCAGCGCCACCACCAGGCCCGCGACCCCGGCCGGGACGCCCAGCGCGTCGGTCATGAAGTACAGCAGCAGCAGGCCCGGGACGGTCGAGTGGATGCCCGTCCCGACCGAGCCCAGCGCGTACCCGGCGAGCTGCCGGCCGCCTATCGCGGCGCTCACGCCGGTGCCTCCAGGCCCAGTTCGCGCAGCACCAGGCCGCGCAGGTGGACGCGGAACCGGGGGACCTGCGCGCGGATCATCGAACGGCAGAAGCCGTGCACCGTCCACAGCACCGTCCAGACCGCCAACTCGGCGCGCTCCGGCGGCACTCCGGGCAGCGCGGCGGCGAGCGCGTCGCGCACCGACTCCAGCAGCGGCCGGGCGTACTCCTCCTCCAGGCCGGCGAACTCGGCGGCGTCCGCCAGCCAGCGGCGCATCCACAGCGCGGGGACGTGCGGCCGCTCCAGGCAGAAGTCCAGGTACCGGTCGGCGAACCCGGCGGCCGCGCCCGCCGGATCCGTCCCGGCCCGCCCGGCGAACTCGTCCAGCGCCTCGGCGACCGCCGACCGCTCGGCCTCGTGCGCCCGCCGCATCACCTCGCGGTACAGGTCCGCCTTGCCGCCCACGTGGTACGCGACGGTCGCGACGTTCAGTCCGGCGGCGGCCGCGATCGTCCGGGTGGTGGTGCCGTCGTAGCCGTGCTCGGCGAACAGCTCGGTGGCGGCCGCGACGATCCGCTCCCGGCTCAGGTCGGCCTGGCTCGGGGACGGGGACGGGGAGGGCGGTGGTGGTGGTGGCTCGGTCATGGCGGGGAGCGTACGCGCGGCACCGTCGTCAATCAACCGTTTGATTGATGACGGGTGTGTGAAATCCGCAGCGGCCCGGAACGCCGGACGGGCCCGGCGCGCGGGGTGCGCGCCGGGCCCGTCCCGGTCGGGCCGCTCAGCAGTGCGCGACGGCCTCGCAGTCCTCCCAGCGGGTGCCCTGGTAGGCGTCGTCCTGGGCCGTGGACGCGGCCGGGGCGTTCAGCGAGCGGGCCTTCGCTTGGGTTTGGGCCGGGCCGGTGGCCAGGCGGACGGCGATCGCGTCCAGGACCGGGCGGGGGCTGGTGCCCGCGAAGTCGTTGACCATCACCGCGAAGACCAGCCGGCGGCCGTCCGGGGCGGTGGCGTAGCCGATCAGGTTGTCCACGCCGCCCATCGAGCCGCTCTTGGCGTGCACGTTGTTCTCGGCCTTGGTGCCGCGCATCCGGGCGGCCAGGGTGCCGCCGACCAGCCGCTGCGGGTTGCCCGCCACCGGCAGCGCGTCGTACCAGGCGCCGAACCACGGCCGGCCCTGGGCGAGCTTGAGCAGCGAGGCCATCTTGGCGGGCGTCACCAGGTCGTAGCGGGACAGGCCGGAACCGTCGACCTGCCGCCCGGCCGGGGTGCCCAGGTCGTTCGCGTTCAGGAAGGCGCGGACCTGCGCGACACCGGTCGCCCAGTCGCCGCGACCGCCCTTGACCTTGCCGATCTCCTTCAGCAGGTGCTCGGCGATGCCGTTGTTGCTGAGCTTCAGCATCGGGACGATCATCTGCGCCAGGGTCTGCGACCGGTGCGACACCAGCGGCTGCGAGGCCTCCGCGCCGGTCGCCGCGTCCACCCCGCGCGCCACCCGCACGCCGTGCCGGGCCAGCGCGCCCTCGAACACCCGGCCCGCGTACGTCGACGGGTTCTCCACCGTCACCCAGGAGGTCACCGGCGCGGACCCGGCCGCGATGCTCCCCGACAGCGCCAGCTCGTTGGCCCCGCGCCGCCGGTCCACCCCGACGGACGAGCCGCTGCCCGCCGCGCCCGTGGTGACCTTCCCGGTGAACGACATCGGCGCCTGCGCCGGGTCCAGGGTGACCGCCGCCTCCGTCCCGGCCGCCCCCGGGGTGACGGTCACCCGCACGGTGTCCATCAGGTACTCGGGGTCGTTGGCCACGGTCAGGCCGGAGATCTGCGGGCTGTACGAGTACGGCTCGTCGTCCCACGCCCAGCCCGGCCCGAGCGGCGTCGCGTCGTAGCGGCTGCCGTCGGCCAGCACCCGGCCGGTGACGGTGGTGATCCCGGACGCGGCGACCTGCCCGGCCAGGTCGTCCAGGTCGGTCGCCAGCAGCGTCGGGTCGCCGCCGCCGCGCAGCACCAGGTCGCCCGCCACCGTGCCGCCGGACCGGGTGCCGGCGGTGCGCACCTCGGTGGTGAACCGGTGGTCCGGGCCGAGCAGGTCGAGCGCCGCCGCGGTGGTCACCGTCTTCAGGGTGGACGCCGGGGTGAGCAGCGCCTGCGGCTGCCGGGCATACAGCACCTGCCCGGTCGCGGCGTCCAGCACCTCGACGCCGGTCTGCGCGTTGGCCAGCCGGGCGTCGGCCAGCAGGGCGTCCAGGTCGGCGGTCAGCGCGACGTCGACCGGCGCCGGGTCGTCGGCCTGCGCCGAGCCGGCGAGCAGCGAGGCGGCCAGCACCGCGGCGGCCAGCGGCAGGCTGCGGCGGTACAGGCGGTGGCGGAGCGGGTGTCCGGGCAAAACGACTCCAGGGTGCGTGCGGGAACGGTCGGAGCACGTGATCCCCCACGCCCCCGATTTGGCATGAACATACCATTTGAGGGGAGATCAGTTGATCTTCCCCCGGCCCTCCCTATAGACGCTCCGGCACCGCGGAACGTCGCACCCCGCACCCGATAAAATCGCCACCGGACCAAGCGGCACGAACAGGACGGGGCACATGGCAGCGCACGCCGGACTGACGGTCGACCGGATCACCCGCGCCGCCGCCGAACTCGCCGACGAGGTCGGCATCGAGAAGGTCACCGTCTCCGCCCTGGCCCGCCGCTTCGGCGTCAAGGACGCCAGCTTCTACTCCCACGTCAAGAGCCTCCGGGAGATCCGCGTCCGGGTCGCCGCCCTGGCCACCGACGAGATGAACCAGCACCTCGCCGCCGCCATCGCCGGCCGCGCCGGCGCCGAAGCCCTCGCCGCCTTCGCCGACGCCTACCGCCACTACGCCCGGCAGCACCCCGGCCGCTACGCCGCCACCCAACTCCCGCACGACCCGGCCGACTTCACCGACACCGCGATCCTCGCCCGGAGCGTCGAACTGACCTACGCCGTCCTGCGCCACTACCGCCTCGGAGAGCCCGCCCACACCGACGCCGCCCGCCTGCTGCGCAGCACCCTGCACGGCTTCGTCACCATCGAAACCGCCGGCGGCTTCCATCACCCCCGCACCCCCGACGCCACCTGGCACCGCATCACCGCCGGCCTCCACCACCTCCTCGAAACCTGGCCGACCGGGTAGTCCTCCCCGGTGGCCCCGGCGGCGCCGCTCACCTCCGGCCGAACGGCAGTAGCCCCGTCGGCGCGGCCGCCAGCCCGAGGAAGCCGAGCGCCACCCGGAAGACGCCGTGGAACGCCCCGTTCACGCCCGCACCACCACCCGCTCCAGGAACGCCGCCAGGTTCGCCCGGGCCCGGTCGATCCGCTCCTCGGTGCCGAGGCTCTCCCGCATCCGCGCCCCGCCCGCCGCCGTCCGCCTGCGGCCCCGGACGTACAGCGAGCAGGCCAGGTCGGCGCAGAAGTACTCGCCGGCCGACGCGTACTCCTCGCCGCCCGCCCGCCCGGCCTTGCGGGCGGTCAGCAGGGCGACGCCGGAGGCCGGGTGGACGGTCCGGCAGATCGAGCACATCGCGCCCTGCCGCACCCCCGCCCCCGCCGTCGCGGCGCGCTGCGCCCGTCGCAGCGCGACCCCGACCAGCCGCCCCTCGTACTCGGCCACCAGGTAGCCGCGCTCGGGGGAGCCCGGGTCCCGCCAGCCGAGGAAGTCCAGCTCCTCCCAAGGGAGTTCGGACAGCCGCCGGGGGAGGGCGAGCCGGCTCGCCTCGCCCTTGGTGCAGTTGACGAACGATGCCCGGATCGCCGGTTCGGCCAGTTCCCGCATGGTTCCCCTCACCCTTTCGTCGCCGCTTCCACCTCGCGCCTAGGAGTCCTAGGCATCAACCAAGGTAGCCTAGGCTCGCCGCTCCGCCAACCCGGTTTCCGTCCCGTCCGCCACCCCGGGAACACCCGCCCCGGAATCCCCGGGAACCGGCTGCGGCCACATCCGTCACTCCCCTCGCGCGAAGTGCCGCCGCATCCCCAGGAATGCGTATTGACGCGGCTTCGACAAGGTGGGAATCTTCGAGGGTCCGCGCCCCGGTGAATACCCGAAGCCCGGCTGCGCGACGGGATTCCGGCAATGCCGGAACCCTCTTCACGGTGACGTTGTGGCGTGCATTCACCCGCCTGCGCACCGCCGGTCGCCACGCGTGCGATTCGTGCTGCCCATTTCCCGCATTCCTCTTCATCTCCGCAGGTCAGAGCCGTATGCGCAGCTCACTGCCGCCATTTGTTACAAAGCGGAATGCGCAATTGCGCCCTGTTGACACGGCTGTAACGTGCAATTCATGATGGGACCGCCGCGAGGACGACGGAGAAAATTCTCCCGTCCCCGGTGGGGGAATCCGTCGGATTTCCCGTCCGTGTCCATGGAGGGAGAGATCATGAAGAAGATCGTCATCCGCAAGGCCGGTTCCGTCCGTCTGACCAGCGCGGCCCAGACCATGTACGGCTGTAACTGTGCCGCCGTCTGAGGTCTGACCGCCTGGCAGTAACGGGGCCGGCCGCGCGACCAGCGGCCGGCCCCGTCCCCGCTTCCCCCGGGAGGACGACAGATGCACCCCTCATCCGCCGGCAGCCCGGCCACCAGCACCACCGCCGTTGACGCCATCGCCGTTGACGCCGATGCCGACCCGACCGCCGCCGTCGCCACCGCAGCCGTCGACCCGGACCGTCCCGTCGAGCTGCACCCCCTGGTCTACCTGGAGGAGGGCGAGGAGGTCACCGTCGGCCGGGTCGAGACCGACTCGTACGCGGTGTTCCCGCCCGACGGCGCCCAGCTGGTCCGCTGGCTGGCCGACGGGATGACCCCGCGCCAGGCCGCCGAGGCGTACGAGCGCGAGCACGGCGAGAGCGTCGACGTGCTGGACCTGGTCGAAGGGCTCGACGAGCTCGGCTTCGTCCGCGCCACCCGGGGGACCGGCGCCGCCGCCGCGCCGGAGCCCGCCGCGGCGCGACCGGTGCGCTGGCAGCGGCTCGGCCGGATCGCGTTCAGCCCGCCCGCCTGGGCCGGCTACCTGCTGGTGGTCGCGCTCGCCGTGTTCGCGGCCGTCCGCACCCCGGACCTCGCGCCGCGCCCCACCAACGTGTTCTTCAGCCCGTACTTCACCGTGGTCGCCCTGGTGCTGTTCGTCGGCCAGTTCCCGCTGATCCTGGTGCACGAGGGGTTCCACGCCCTCGCCGGACGCCGACTCGGCCTGCCCACCCGCCTGCGGATCGGCCACCGCCTGATCTTCGTCGTGCTGGAGACCTCGCTGGACGGCCTGGTCGCCGTCCCCCGCCGCCGCCGCTACCTGCCGATCCTGGCCGGGATGCTCGCCGACGCCGTGCTGACCGCCGCCCTCACCCTCACCGCCGCCGTCACCCGCCAGCCCGACGGCGCGCTCAGCGGCGCCGGCAGGCTCTGCCTCGCCCTCGCCTACGCCACCCTGCTCCGGCTGGCCTGGCAGGCGTTCCTGCACCTGCGCACCGACCTGTACGTGCTGCTCGGCACCGTCCTCGGCTGCCACGACCTGCACGCCACCGCGCAGGGCGTGCTGCGCAACGCGGTGCGCCGCCGCCTCGGCCGCCCGCCGCTCGACGAGTCCGGCTGGCACCCGGTCGACCGCCGGGCCGCCCGCTGGTACGCCTGGCTGATCGTCGGCGGCTACGCGTTCTCGCTGGCCGTCTTCGCCGCCGGCGTCCTCCCGGCCGCGTCCCGGTTCGTCACCGGCACCGTGGACCGCCTCGGCGGCCGGGCCGCGAGCGGCGAGTTCGTCGACTCCGCGGTCTTCTTCGCGCTGACCGTCCTGCAACTCGGCGCGGTCGCCCACCTGGCCCTGCGCGACCGGCGCCGCCGCCGCGCCGCCCTCGCCTAGACCCCTCGTCCCGTACCCCGAACTCCCTTACCCCGCCCGCCCGTTCCGGACGAAAGGCACCGCCGCCATGGCCGACCACCGCCACCACTGGGTGCGGGCACCGCACCGCGCCGCCCGCGCCGAGGCCCGCGCCGGGCTGTCGCTGCCCCCCGGCCTGGCCACCGTCAGCGCGGACCGGCGCCTGCGCGGCCCGTACACCGCCGTCGGCACCCTGCTGCGCGCCCTGGTGCCGGACGCGCTGGACCGCTGCCCCGAAGCCGTCCGCCGACACGACGTCGAACTCCTCACCACCACACCCGAGTTGCACGACGTCGTGCCCGCCACCCGGGAGACCCTGACCTCGCTCGCCGTCCCCAAGGAACGCACCCGCTACTACTCGCGGCTGCGCACCCTGCGGATCGCGCACGGCCTCGCCGAGTTCCTCACCGAGTACGTCCGCGCCCTCGGCGACGGCCCGCGCACCCTGGTCGTCGAGGACGCCCACCGCGCCGACCCGACCGACGGCGAGTTCCTCGCCGTCCTGCTGCGCCGGATGGACCCGGCCCTGCTCACCGTCGTGATCGGCACCGACGACGGCCCGCTCGACGCCGCGAGCAGCCCCGCCGCCCCGCTCGCCCCCGCCCTCGCCGCGCACTGCGCCCGCACCGACGCCACCGGCGGCCCCGAAGCCGCCCCCGAGGAGGGCCCCGCCCTCGCCGCCCGCTACGTCCGCGAGGACGGCACCACCGACGACCCCCGCGCCGCCCGCGCGTACGCCGACCTCCCCGACGCCGAGCGCCGCGCCCTGCACGACGCCCGCCGCGCCGAACTCGAAGCCCTCGCCGAACCCTCGCTCCGCCTCGGCGCCCAGCTCTGGCACGCCGAACAGGGCAGCGACCCGGCCGGCCCCGGCGCCGACCTGCTCCGCGAAGCCACCAACCACTGCTGCGACCTGGGCTTCTACCACGCCGTCCTGGACTACGGGGAACGCGGCGCCGCCCTGGTCGACCACAGCACCCACCCCGTGCACTGGTGGACCTTCATCGCCAAGCCCGCCACCGCGCTGGCCGCCCTGGAACGCACCGACGCGATCCTCCCGTACTACGAACGGGCCCGCGCCGTCAGCGCCGACCCCGACATCCACCTGCAGTGCGCGTACGGCACCGCCATGCTCTACACCCGCTTCCTCAGCGGCGAACAGCGCGACTACCAGCTCGCCCGCGGCTGGATCAACACCGCGATCGCCCTCGCCGGCCAGCACGCCGACCCCAAGGAACGGGCCTTCCGCACCGCCTTCAACCGCAACGGCCTCGCCCTGATCGAGGTCCGCGAAGGCCGCCCGGAAGCCGCGCTCGACCTCCTCGACGCCTGCATCGCCGCCCTCGACGAGGTCCTCGAACCCGGCGACCACGCCCTGCACCGCTCCGTCCTGGTCTACAACCGGGCCCAGGTGCACGCCGGCCTCGGCCGCCACGAGGACGCCGTCGCCGACTACACCTCGGTGATCACCGTCGACCCCAACTACGCCGAGTACCACTTCGACCGGGGCATCGTGCTGCGCCGCACCGGCCGCCTCCAGGAGGCGCTCGACGACTTCGAGGCCGCCGTCCGGCTCTCCCCGCCGTTCCCCGAGGCCTACTACAACCGGGCCGACGTCCGGGCCGAACTCGGCGACACCAAGGGCGCCGCGGACGACTTCGGGTACGTCCTCACCCTCGACCCCGACTTCGTCGACGCCCGCCTCAACCTGGCCAGCCTGCTCGCCGAACTCGACGACCCCGACGCCGCCCGCCGGGAAGTCGAAGCCGGCCTCGCCACCGACCCGCACCACTCCCGGCTCCTCACCCTGCGGGCCCAACTGCTCGCCGCCGAAGGCGACACCGAACAGGCCGCCACCGCCTGCACCGCCGCCCTCACCGCCGACCCCGACTGCGCCCCCGCCTGGGCCCTGCGCGGCGAACTCGCCTACGGCGCGGGCGACCTGGCCGCCGCCGTGGCCGACCTGGAACGCGCCGTCGCCCTCGACGACGACCCCGGCATGCGCTTCAACCTCGCCGTCGCCTACCACGACGCCGACCGCCACCCCGAAGCCGTCACCCTCCTCGACGCCGTCATCACCGAGACCGAGGACCCCGCCGCCCGCCTCCAGCGCGCCCGCTCCCTCCTCCACCTCGACCGGCCCACCGCCGCCGAGGCCGACCTCCTCCTCGCCATCGCCGACGACCCCGACCTCACCCCCGAAGCCGAACCCCTCCTCGCCGCCCTCCACGACTGACCCCGGACGCCCGGAAGGGCCCGGCCCGCGCCACGCGCGGACCGGGCCCTTCCGGCCCTTCTCCTAGCGGACCGACTCCCAGGCCCGGACCTCCGCCGCCCCGGCCGGAGCCGCGGGCACCCGCTCCGGCCCCCGGCGCAGCGGCCACCACAGGGCGCGGCCGAACAGCGCGGCCAGGGCGGGGACGACGGCCAGCGAGAGGACGACGGCGGAGAGCATGATGCCCAGGGTCAGCGCGAAGGCGATCTGCCGGCTGCCGGGGGTGGTCGCCAGCGAGGCGAAGGAACCGGCCAGGACCAGGCCGGCCGTGGCGACGGCGGGGGCGGTGTGCCGGACGGCGCGGGCCACGGCGGCGCGGGCCGGGCCCGGGTGGCGCATCTCCTCGCGGATCCGGTCGGTGATCAGGATGTTGTAGTCGGTGCCGAGCGCCACCACGAACAGGAACAGCACCAGCGGCAGGGTGAAGTTGACGCCCGGTCCGTCCAGCAGGTGCTGGAACACCAGGGTGGCCGCGCCGAGGGTGGCCGCGAAACCGGCGCCGACGGCGAGCAGCAGCGCCACCGGGGCGAGCAGGCTGCGCAGCAGCAGCACCAGGATCAGCGCGATCAGCGCGGCCGCGACCGGGAAGACCACCTTCAGGTCGTGGTCGACGGCGGCGGACACGTCCGCGAAGACGGCCGCCGTCCCGCCGACGTGCGCCTCGGTGCCGGCCGGGGCGTGCGCGGCGACCGCGGCGCGCAGCGGGCCGGAGACCAGCTCGCGGGCCTCCCGGCTCTGCGGGTCCGCGGTCGGGTACAGGTCGATCAGGACGGCCCGCCCGTCCCCGCTCACCACCGCCGGGGCGACCTGGCCGACGCCCGGGACCGCACCCAGCGCCCGGGCCAGGCCGTCCACCCGGCCGGCGTCGAGCGTCCCGCCGTCGCGCGCCGTGACGTACACGCCGGTCGGGTCGGACACGCCCGCGGGCAGCGCCCGGGCGATCTCCGCGGCGGTCGCGGCGGCCGGGGTCTTCCCGCCGTCGCCCATCCCGTAGTCCATCCGGATGCCCGCCGTGCCCGCCGCCAGCACGCCCAGCAGGGCGACGGACGCCGCCAGCACCGCCACCGGGCGCCGGGCCACCAGCGCGCCCCAGCGGCCCGCCGTCCCGGGCGCGGGCTGCCGGCGCAGCGCCCGCGAGGGCCAGAACATGCCGCGCCCGCAGACCGCGAGCAGCGCCGGCATCAGGGTCAGGCTGCCCACCAGCATCACCAGCACCGCGACGGCGACCGCCGGGCCGAGCGAGCGGAACTGGCCGAAGGTCGCCACGCCCAGGCTGGCGAACGCCGCGACGATGGTCAGCGCGGCCGAGGTGATCGCGGTGCCGACCCGGGCGGACACCTCGGCGGCGGCCTGCCGGGCGGGCTGCCCGGGGTTGGCCCGCAGGTGCTCGCGGAACCGGAACAGCAGGAACAGCAGGTAGTCGACGCCGATGCCGAGCAGGACGACCGAGATCAGGCCCGGCGTGCTGGCGTCCAGCCGCAGCCCGGTCAGCGTGGCCGTCCCGGCGACCGCGCCGCCGGCCACGCCGCCGATCAGGGCGACCGCCAGCAGCGGCAGCAGGGCGGCCGCCACGCTGCGGAACACCAGCACGTTGATCAGCACGATCAGCCCCATCACCAGGGCGCCGCCGACCTTCGTGGCGGTGTCGTTCGCATCCGCGCTGTCGACGCCGTCGGCCAGCCCGCCGGTGAACCCGGTGCGCAGCCCGGCCTCGGCGAACCGCTCGCGGGCCGAGTCGCGGAAGGTCCGGTAGACGTCCTGCACGCCCTGGTCGGCGACGCTGCCGGTCAGTTCGACGCCGAGCAGTTCGAAGCTCCGGTCGGGCGCGGTGGTCACCGGCGCGACCCGGGGCGTCTGCGAGCGGTCGGGCAGCAGGAAGGACGGCTCGTCCTTCAGGCGCGGCATCTCGACCCGGCGCTTGCCGAGCTCCGCCGCCTCGGCGCCGATCCGCCGCTCGTCCTCGGCGGTGAGCGGCGCGCCGTCGGCGCGGGCCACCAGCACGGTGACGGTGGTGGCGTCGGACCGGACCCCGAAGTGGTCCTCGGCGACCCGCAGCGCGGCGGCCGAGTCGTAGCCCCGGGGCAGGAAGTCCGCCGTCCCGGCCTGGGTGGCCTTGGCGAACAGCAGCGGGCTCAGGCCCGTCAGCGCGACGCCGAGCACCGCCCACACGGCGATCACCTTCCAGGCGTGTCTGGTGGCTGCTGCGGTCAGTGCGCGGATCACGGTGGTGCCCCCTGGGCTGGTCCGTCGGGTCGTCGGCACGGGGTCCCCCGGCCTGCCTCCAGCTCATCAGCCGGACCCCCGCCCGGGCGTCGTGGCGACGGACGATCCGCACCGGGGCCCGCGCTCCCGCCCCCGCCCCCGGGCTGGGACCACGCTCCCAACCCGCCCGTCCCACCTTCGCCCCCGGGGACCACGAGCGGGCCGCCCGGCCGGTGCCAGAATGAACGCGCAGACCAGCCAGGCCGAACGGGGAAGCGAAGCACCATGGACACCCGCCCGGAGACCGCCACCCCGCGGCCGCACGCGGAGGCCGGCCCCGACCTGCCCGCCCGCGCGCCGTGGCCGCACGCGGAGGCCCGCCCCGACCTGCCCGCCCGCCCGCTGTGGACGCACGCGGACGCCCTGCTGGCCGTCGGCTCCGCGCTGGCCGACGTGCTCGGCTACCTGCTGCTCGGCGCGATGGACGGCGCCGGCGCCGCGACCGTCGCGGGCGTGCTCTGCCTGGTGCTGTCCGCCGTCCCGCTGCTGGCCCGCCGCCGGGCCCCGGTGGCCGGCCTGGCCGGGGTGCTGGCGCTGCAGACCGTCGCCGACCTGGCCGGGCCCGGCACCCCGCACTTCGGCGCGGCGCTGGTCCTCGCCCTGTTCTCGGTGGCCCGGACGCGGGGCCTCGCGGTCACCGCCGGGGCCACCGCCGGGGCGGCGGTGACGACGATGCTCGGCCAGAGCCACTTCGCCCTCCCCAGCTGGGAGGCCGTGGTCTCCGCGCCGGTCTCCGCGCTGCTGGTGGCGGGGGCGGGCCTGGCCGTGACCCGCTGGCAGCGCGAGGTCACCGCCAACCGCGAGCTGCTGGCCGAACGGGCCGTCGCCGACGAGCGTCGCCGGATCGCCCGGGAGCTGCACGACATCGTGGCCCACCACATCACCACCATGCAGCTGATGGCCGGCGGCGCCCGCGCCAACCTCGCCCGCCCCGAGACCGCCCGGGAGGCCCTGGTCACCCTGGAGTCCTCCGGCCGCCTCGCGCTCCGCGAGATGCGCCAACTCCTGGACGTCCTGAGGGCCGAGGAGGAACCCGACACCGCCCCGCCCGCCCCGCAGCCCGGCGCCGACGACCTGCCCCGGCTGATCGAGGACTCCCGGCTGGCCGGCCTGCCCACCGACCTCGCCGTCGACGGCCCGGCCCGCCCGCTGCCGCCCGCCCTCGGCCTGACGGTGTTCCGGATCGTCCAGGAGGCCCTCACCAACACCCGCAAGCACGCCGGCCCCGCCGCCACCGCCCGGGTCACCCTCGCCTACGGACCGGAACTGCTCCGCGTCGAGGTCACCGACACCGCGCCGAGCCCCGGCCCCCGGACCCGCTCCGGCAACGTCCCCGGCGGCCACGGCCTGGTCGGCATGCGCGAACGCACCGCCCTGCACGGCGGCACCCTCACCGCCGCCCCGCACCCCGGCGGCTTCACCGTCCGGGCCGAACTCCCGCACCCCGCCACCGAATCCGACGTCCTCCCGGGAGCGCACCGGTGACCCCGATCCGCCTGCTGATCGCCGACGACCAGCCGCTGGTCCGCCGCGGCCTGTCCCTGATCCTCTCCCCGGACCCGGCCCTGCAGGTCGTCGGCGAGGCCGAGAACGGCGCCCACGCCGTCGAACTCGCCCAGCGGCTGCGCCCGGACGTGGTGGTGATGGACATCCGGATGCCCGTCCTCGACGGCGTCGACGCCACCCGCGAACTCGCCCGCACCCTCCCCGCCTGCCGGGTCCTCGCCCTCAGCACCTTCGACCTCGACGAGTACGTGGTCGCCGCCCTGCGCGCCGGCGCCTGCGGCTTCCTCCCCAAGGACGTCTCCCCGGAGGAACTCGGCGCCGCCATCCGCACCGTCCACACCGGCGAGGCCGTGGTCGCCCCCCGCCTGCTCACCCGCCTGCTCTCCACCTACGTCCGCACCCCCGCCGCCGCCCCCGCCACCCTGCCCCCGGCCCCCGCCCCCGCCGACCTCACCCCGCGCGAGACCGAGGTCTGGCGCCTGATCGCCACCGGCCTCGACAACGACGCCATCGCCGCCGCCCTCGACCTCAGCCGCTCCACCGTCAAGAACCACATCACCGCCCTCTTCGCCAAACTCGACGTCCGCGACCGGGCTCAGGCCGTCATCGCCGCCTACGAATCCGGCCTGGTCACCCCGGGCGGCTGACTCCGGCGGTCCGCCCCCTTGCCGCCGCACCGGACCGGAGGTGCGTCTACGGCCCGCGTCGGTCGAACGGCTGGCGGTAGGGGGCGAGACCGAGGGCACGGTAGTCGATCGTGGCCCGCTCGATGGGCGGCCCCCCGCCGCGGAGCGCCGCATGCCCCTCCTCGACCGCTCGGCGGATCCCGGGGATCTCCAGGTCCGACGGAGACCCGCCGTGGTGGCCGGAGATCCCGTCGACGATGATGCCGACGCACTGGCGCCAGGCCGGATCGACACAGAATTCGATGCCTCGTTTGTCCGGAGTCCCGAGGCAGTACGCCGCGGCCGGGCAGGTGTTGATGGGAATGCGCCAGTCGATCGGTCCGTAGCAGGCCAGGTGGTTCCCGAACGCCATCTGCATCATCACGTGCTCGCTGATGGCCAGTTGTTCGCGCAGTGTGATCCTGCCCGCGTTCCGGCTCCTCACGTGGGGGTCCGGGGGGTCGCTCCCGAGGGTGACGGTCAACCACGAGTAGCCTTCCGGTCCCTCGACGGCGCACACGGGCGGCGCGAGGTCGTGCCTGAGCGCAAAGGGGGTCACGAGCACGTGATCGGCCCGGGCGTGAACGGCGTCGAGGTGCGAAAGGGTGGTCCGGAGGAGGTCGACCTCGGCGAGGGTGTCGTCCACGAGTTTCAGGTCGTTCTGCCGGGAGCTTGCGAAGTCCTCCAACTCACCCTGCGTAGATCGGAGTTGTCGTTGGACCAGGTCGGCCGTCATCTCGGTCATCGAGGACAGGCGAGGCAACCCGATCCGCCGCAGGTAGGCATCGGTGTTGGCCGAGGAGAGGCTCCTGCTCCAGAACTCCGCGTAGTCGCGGAAGAGCTGCCGAAGCAGCCGACCGGTCGTTGCTCCGCGATCCTCGAGGTCGGCCCTGATCGCACGGAAACCGTCGGACAGCTCGGAGACCGGCGCGGGCAGTTGCCGGTGGTCGAAGTAGCAGGCGATCAGGAGCAGTGGCAGCACCCCGACGAGGTCCTCGTGCGAGAGCGCGTCGAGATCCCGCCCGGTCACTCCGGCCACCACCCACAACGGCCAGGTGTACACCAGGGAATCCGCGCTCCTCGGAATCGCCGGCATGGTGCCCGGCGAGCAGTGCAACGCGGCCGCGCACCACGCCATGGCCTCGTACGCCGCGTGGATGCCGAGGGGAAGCCGGAACGTGAAAGCGCAGTCCGCCAGGTTCACGTGCAGGCCGTCACTCTCCACCCGAGCCGCGGTGACGGTCCGGGCTCCGGAGGCGCCGACGTTGTACCAGGTGGGGCTCCAGGCCTCCCACGAATTCCTGAAGACGGCCAACTGGTCGTAGAAGGGCTGCGGATCGAAGGAGCGGTCCGCGGGCCGGACCAGCGACCGCTTCAGGGTGCGGAAGCAGTTCCGCCGGTACTGGGAGAGCAGCACGCCGGTCGGCGTGCTGCTGAACTGGTAGTAGTGGACCCACTCGTGGAAGAAGACCTCGCCCAGTTCCACCGAGCCGCCGACCGGAGTCAGCGTGTCCGCCGTCATCCGGATCACTTGGTCCGCGCACCGGGTGTCTGCGAGAACCTGTCGGAAGGCCCTGTCGAGCAGCACGTCCGCTGCCCTCAGGAGCCGAGGAACAGCTGCTGGCCGGCGAGCCGCCCGTCCAGCATCGGCACCTGCCTGGATTTCGTGTGGACCACGACGGATCTGACGACCTTCGCGTACACCTCGCCGAGCGAGACCGAGTCCGACCCCTCGCGCCGCAGTTCGTCCATGGCGAGCAGGAGGTGGTGAGTGAAGACTCCGTGGCCGAGGTCGTCGCTCTCCAGCGCGGCCTGGTCGGGGCCGCAGGCCGTGAGAACCGACACGCCCTCGCCGATGTCGTGCAACTCCCCGGAATGGGTCATGACGGCCGCGTTCACGCCGATGTCCGACACCGCCCGCATCTTGGCGAGGTTGGGGCCGTCGACTCCCCGGGCGCGCACGCCCGGGTACGCGATGCTGCCACCCGCGAAGCAGCAGTCCAGGACCAGCGTGACGTGCCGGGCGTTCAACCGCTTCTGGATGACGGGCAACTCGTGCGTCAGCGAGACGGCCGACGCGTAGAGCGACTTGACCTCGGTGTCGACCGGAAGGAGGTAGGCCTCGGTTCCGGTGCGGGGGTCCGCGTCCGGGCGGACCTCCTGCGCTCCGTGTCCCGCGAAGAACGCGATGACGTTGTCGTCCGGGCCCGCGGTCGCGAGCCAGTCCCCGAGCGCCTCCCGGACGGCTCGGGTCGTCGCCTGCTCGTTGAGGAGCAGGCGTGATTCCACTGACTCCGCCGCGCGCCCCTTGAGCGCTTCGCGGTGGAACACCTCTGCGTCACGGGCCGCCCAGGAGAGGTCCGGTATGGAGCTTTCCCGGTAAGTGTCGACACCGATCGAGAGAACGAACGACTTCCCCATGCCCTTCACCAATCTTCTGTCCAGAACTCGTCGTACACGGCGAGCGCGGCGGCGACGCCCTCATCGGTGAGCGTCACGTAGAGGAGCGGGCGGGCCGTCTCCCGACCGGATCCCGTAACGGACATCCTGGACACGATCCGGTGCGCCAGTTCAGGGGCCTGTGGATCCTCCGCACCGGCGCCCTTCGACAGCGTCTCGGCGAGCAGCAACTGGATCAGCCGGAAACGTGCTTCGGGTGTCCGGTAACTCTCGGAGAACCGTTCCGCCCGTTCCGCCCGCCTGAGGAACAGCGAATCGCTGAACCCGGAGTCGAGGGTGACGAGGCCTTCCCAGGAGAGGAACCCCAGGAGCGCCTCGAACCCCGGGCGGTCACCGACACGATCGGCGGCAAGCCGGGCCACCCCCGCCAGCGCGGCCATGCGAGCCGGAGGCAGGACCTGCTCGCCTCCCGCCGCCGCGTGTTCCTCCGCCATGCCGGTCCTCCTCCGAGTCGAGCGTCCCCGGGGCTGTTCCTGGTGGGGCTCGACGTCGGACCACCCTATGCCGGACACCCTTGATCGTGTGACGTAACGTCAGGGAGCTGCCCCCGCCCGAGGCGCAGGACGGCGCGTCCGCCTGAACGAGCGACGCCACCGGACGGGGGACGAGAGGCCGCCCCGGCCCCGGAGCGGACTCGCTCCGGGGCCGGGGCATCACCCGGCGGGCTCGTGCTGCCCGGCCGTCGCGCGCAGGTGTTCCTCGCGGTGGGCGAGCACGTCGTCCATGTGCGCTTCGGCCCAGTCCTTGATGCCGATCATGACGCGGTTCAGGGACAGGCCCAGGTCGGTCAGCTCGTAGGTGACGGTCACCGGGACGGTCGGCGTGACGGTCCGGGTGACCAGGCCGTCGGCTTCGAGGGAGCGCAGGGTCTGGGTGAGCATCTTCTGGCTGGCGCCCGCGAGCCGGCGCGACAGTTCGGAGTAGCGCATCGACCGGGGGCCGTCCGCGTGCTCGGTCCCGGGGCGGTGCGGGCCGTCGCTGCCGAGGGCCGTGAGGATCAGCGCGACCCACTTGTCGGAGATCCGTTCGAACAGCTGGCGGCTGGGGCAGCCCGCCATGAACGCGTTGTAGCCGGCCTTGTCCTCGGCCCGCTGCTGGGCCGCCGTCCGTGTCGACATCCGACCGCACCTTCCTCCCCCCGAGAGGGCTTACGCACTTCCAAGTGCCTTCTTACGACAGGGGATCAAGGAATCCACCATGGAGTCAAGGAGAGCGGGCGCTCCGGCCGACCCGGTCGCCTCCGTCCCGTTCCCGCCTCCCACTCCCTTGCAGAGGAAGCACTCCATGGGCATGTCCACTTTCCGCACCGCCGTCGTGCGCGTCCCGAACGGCCCCGACTCGATCGAGGTCGTCGAGGTGCCCGTCGTCGAGCCCGGCCCCGGCCGGATCCGCGTCGCCGTCGCCGCGGCGACGGTCAACCCCACCGACCTGGGCGTCGCGGCGGGCTTCTTCCACTCGATCGGGCTCGTCAACCAGCCCGAGCGCACCGGCCTGGGATGGGAGTTCGCCGGCGTGGTGGACGCGGTCGGGCCGGACGTCGACTTGGCCGTCGGCAGCCGGGTCGCCGGCCTGGTGGTCGGCTTCGACCGCGACTTCGGCACCTACTCCGAGCAGATCGTGGTCGCCGAGGCCGACGTCGCCCCCGTCCCCGACGGGCTGGACCTGTCGGCCGCGGCCACGGTCCCCCTCAACGGGCTGGCCGCCGCGTAGACCGTCGACCTGCTCGGCGACGCGCCCGAGGCCGCCGGCCGGCTGCTGGTGACCGGCGCCGCGGGGGCGGTCGGGGCGAACGTCGCGGTCCTGGCCCGGGGGCGCGGCTGGCGAGTGACCGGGCTCGCCCGCGCCGGGGACGAGGAGTTCGTGCGCGGCCTCGGCGCCGACTTCACCACGCACGCCGGGCCGGGATGGGACGCGGTCGTCGACGCCGCCCAGTTGAACGAGCGGGCGCTCGAACTGGTCCGCGACGGCGGCGCCTACGTCGGACTGCGGCCCGGCCTCGCGCCGGCCGCCGAGCGCGGGATCGCGGTCACCACGCTGCTCACCTCGCCCGACACCGCCCGGATCGCCGACCTCCTCGCCCGCGCCGCCGCGGGCGAACTCCCGGCCCGCGTCCACGCGGTGGTCCCCCTGGACCGGGCCGCCGACGCCCACCGGGCCACGGCCCGCCCCGGCCTCCGCGGCCGCTACGTCATCCGCCCCTGACCGGGTCGGCCCACCGCGGGGCCGACCCTCTCCGTCCGGTAGCCCCACATCCCCGAGGAGTCGTCATGTTCCATGCGTTCGAGGTGTTCACCGTCGTGGTCGTCGGGGTGATGGTGGGGGTGGAGTTCGCCGTCGTCCTCGTGATGAAGCCGATCCTCGACGCACTGCCCGGCGACGCCGGCCAGCTCGGCCACGCCCACGGCGGCCGGATGCTCGGCGCCCTGATGCCGTTCTGGTACGTCGGCTCGCTCGTCCTCGGCGTGTCCTGGGCTGTCGTCGGACGGCACGGCCAGGGCACCGGACTCGTCGTCACCGCTGCCGCGCTACTGGTCCTCAGCGTGGTCATGTCGTTCCTGCTGCTCGTCCCGATCAACAACCGGAACAGGACGTGGACCCCCGAGAACCGCCCCGCGGACTGGAAGGAGCAGCTGAACCGCTGGGAACGCTGGCACTACGCCCGCGTCGCCGTCATCACCGGCGCCTTCGCCCTGCTGACCGCCGCCCTCGCCTGACCGGTCCCCGGCCCTCCGGTCGGCGAAGGCGTCCGGCGGCTACGCCGAGGGCCGGTCCGGCGTGAAGCAGCCGAGGACGAGGCGGATCTGCATGCGCACGCGCTCCTGGGAACAGGCGTCGAGGTGCAGGAGCAGGCGGTAGTACAGCGGGCCGTACAGCAGGTCCATGATCAGGTCCATGTCCGCGTCAGGGGCGAGCTGGCCCTGTTCGCGGGCGAGGTCCAGGCGTCTGCGGGCTTCCGCGATCCGCGGTTCGAGGAGCTGGGTGCGGAGGTCGCGGGCGAGGGCTTCGTCGTGCTGGGTCTCGGCGATGACTCCCGCGAAGACGGCGGAGAGCGGGCCGGTCATGAACCTGTTGAAGAGGCCGGTGATCTGGGTGGTGAGGTCGGCGGTGATGTCGCCCGTGTCGGGGAACCGGGTGACTTCACCGGCCAGTTCGTTCACGGCCTCCAGGACGACGGCGCCTTTCGTGGGCCACCACCGGTAGATCGTCTTCTTGCTGACGCCGGCGCGGGCCGCGATGGCCTCCACGGTGACGTTGCCGTACCCGTGCTCGACGCACAGGTCCATGGCCGCCGCCAGGACGGCCTGGTGGCTCTTCTCGCTGCGGCGTCGCGGATCGGGGGGTGTCGTCGAGGCCATGGTCCGACCCTAACAGGAAACGGCACGTGTCGTGTTGACAGGCCCGGGGCGCGTACGCCATCTTCGACGGAACGACACGTGTCGTTCCCTGACTGTTCCGATCCGTTCCCACGCCGTGGAAGCGAGCGATCCGTGACACGGCCGCCCGGCTGCGTCCCCTCTCACCCCACCCCCAGCGAAGGAAGTAGCACTGTGCCGGACACCATCAAGGTAGGAATCGTGGGCGCGCACGCCTCGCGCGGTTGGGCGCGCGCGGTGCACCTGCCGGCCCTGTCCGCCCTGCCCGACTACACGATCACCGCCGTCGCCGGGACCAGCGCGGACTCGGCCCGTGCCGCGGCGGATGCCTGGGGCGCCCGGTACGCGTTCGACGACCCGCGCGCGATGGCGGCCCACCCCGACGTCGACCTCGTCGTCATCGCCGTGCAACTGCCCCGGCGCGAGGGACTCGTGGACGCCGCCGTCGCGGCGGGCAAGCACGTCTACTGCGAGTGGCCGCTCGCACTGGACGCGGCCGTCGCCGACGGGTTCCGGAGCCGGGCGGAGGCGGCGGGCGTGCGGCACGCGGTCGGACTGCAGAGCCGCCACCACCCCGCCGTCCGGCAGTTGCGCCGGCTGCTGGCCGAAGGGCGGATCGGCGACGTGCTGTCCGCGTCGCTCACGTACTCGCTGTCCGCCCCCGAGGTGTGGTCGCAGCGCTACGCGGCCCTGTTCGACGCGACCAAGGGCGTCAACCACCTCGCGGTCGTGGCCGGGCACTCGCTCGACATGTTCCGCTCGGCGGTGGGCGACTTCGCCGAACTGTCCGCGACGCTGGCGACCCGGGTCACCGGCGTCACCCTCGAAGAGACCGGCGAACGGCTGGAGGTGACGTCACCGGACCAGATAGTCGTCAACGGGCTGCTGGAGTCCGGCGCGGCGGCCTCCGCGCACTTCATGATCGGCGGCCCGGCGGGAGCCGGCTTCCGGATCGAGGTCCACGGACGACTCGGCCGCCTCGTGCTGTCCTCTGCGAACGACTCCCTGGTCGGCCCCGAGTTCACCCTCCACGGGGCGGACGGGACGGGAACGCCGCTGCCCCTGCCGACGCCGGACCACCGCACCCTGCCCGGGGCCCCGGTCGCGCTCGCCAACGTCGCCGCCGTGTACGCGGACCTCGCGCACGGCATCCGCACCGGCGAGGCGGTCACCCCCGACTTCGGCACGGCGACCGCCACCCACCGCCTGCTCGACGCCGTGCGGAAGGCCGCCACCACCGGCGCCCGTCAGTACCTGCGCTGACGCCCCGCCGGGGTGGGGGCGAAGCGTTCCGGCCCCGCCGCGCCCCTGCGACGCCTCCGCGCCGCCGCCGCCGTTGCCCGCCATGCCGCCGCCGCGCCGGGTCGGGTCGGTGCTACCCGAGCATGCGGGCGGCCCGGACCTGGTGGAGGTGGATCAGGACGTCGTGGGAGGCCGCGAGGTCGACCTGGGGGGCGTCGGCGATGCCGGGGTAGGTGGCTCCGATGTTCTTGACGGTGCGGGGTGCGGCGAGCCAGCTGCGGGCCGGTTCGGGGGCGGTGCGGAGGTCGACCACGAAGTCGCGGTGGCGGACCCGGTCGAGGGTGTGTTCGGCGGTGCCGGGGGCGGCCGGGCCGACGGTGAACCGCGCGGGGGAGCCGTCGTGGTCGAAGGCGTTGAAGGAGCCGTGGTCGAAGGTCAGGCCGATGCTCAGGTACCCGCCGCCCAGCTCCTCCCGCAGGAGGTCGCCCTGGACCCGGGGGTAGGTGGCGGGCACGTAGCTCTTCAGGGCGATGTGGCTGTTGTGGGCGGAGACCAGGACCTTCTTGCCGGTGCGCCGCTGCCACCAGGCGACGTTGTCCGCCATCACCCGGTCGCGGTAGAGCATGGCCTCGGGGACGATCCGGGGGTCGTCCCAGTCGAAGGCGTACAGGGTGGTCATCTGGTGGATCGCGGTGGCGTGCCGGACCGCCCACGCGTGCGCGTCCGGGTCGGCGCCGGGGTGCGCCCGGAGCAGTTCCACCGCCCGTCCGGTCCGCTCGGCGAGTTCCGCGCGCTCGGCGAGCGGCTTCGCCCAGTAGGCGTCGACGTAGCTCGCGGCGCTGCCGGTCGGCCGCAGTCCCCGGTACAACTCGGCCAGCTGCCCGCTGAGTTCGGGCCGGTTGGCGGCGGCGTAGGCGGTGACGTCGTCGTAGAGCCGCGGACCGGCGAAGCCGCTGTCGTCGCCGACGAAGCGGAGCGGGTCGTCGGGGTGCCGGATGTTGTAGGCGCGCATCCACTGGAGCAGGTCGCGGTACTCGGCGTTGTTCCACCAGCGGTAGGTGCCCTGGAACTCCTCGTCCATGATCTGCCGCAGGTCGCCCTCGCCGCGCAGGAGGTAGGCGTCGAGTCGCAGGCCGGTGCTCCAGGCGGCTTCGAGGGCGAACGCGCGGAAGCCCTTCTCCTCCACCAGGTAGCGCAGGACGCGGTGCTTGAGGGTGAAGAACTCGTGCGAGCTGTGGCTGGCCTCGCCCATGCCCACCACCCGGGCGTCGCCCACCATTCGCCCCAACGGGCGCAGGTCGGCCAGGGTGCCGCCCGGCTCGGTGGTGCGCAGCGGGTGGGCCACCTGGTCGAGGGCCGCCTCGGGCGAGCGGAACGCGGTGGCCCCGGCCTCCTCCCCGGCAGCCGCGGTGGCCGGAGAGGAGGCCGGTGCGCTGGCCGGTGCGGCGGCCCGGACGGACGGGGCGGCGGAGGCGGCGGGGGCGACGGCCAGGGCGGCGGTGGCCAGGGCGGTGGCGAGCGGGACGAGCAGAGCGGCCGGGAGGCCCTTGTCCTTGATCATGGCCCCCACTCTCGCCGCGGGGACGGCGACCGAACCATCCGCTGCACCCCCCTATCGGCCCGGGGGTTGGCCTCACCCGCCGTTCGGCAGGGGGAGCGTGGTCCCGGTCCGCCCGGCGGGAGCGTCCCGCGCCACGACCGGTCCGGGCGGCGGCCGCGGCGGCCCGGCCCCTCAGGGGCGGGGCTGCCCGGCGAGGGCGCTCTCGACGTCGGGGCGGATGTCGAAGACCTGGTGCATGCCGGTGATCTCCAGCAGCCACCGCACCGGCCCGGTGGGCGCGGCCAGGACCAGCCGGGTGCCGGTGTCCTGGGCGTTGCGCCGGGCGTGGACGAGGGCGTTCAGGCCGCTGGAGTCGCAGAAGGCGAGGGCGCCGAGGTCCACCACCAGCAGGGCCGGGCGGGAGGCGAGCGCGGCCGTCAGCGCCTTCTCCAGGTGGTGGCGCCGGGGCTGGTCCATCTCGCCCTCCAGGCGCACCACGCGCACCCGGCGGTTGTGGCCGGAGGTCAGGACGTCGGTGGAGGTGATCCGCAGCCCGGCATCGGCGGGCGGGGCCCCGGGGTCGGTGGGCTCGGCGGCGGACACGGCCAAGTCTCCTTCGGGCGAGGGGCGGTGTGCGTCCCGATCCTGCCCGGGCGGCACCGTCCGGTTCAAGCACGCCGCCGGACGCGCCCCGGCGGCGGGCCGGATTCCGGCCAGGAGGGCGCCGCCCGGGCCGTGGCGCCGCTCATCCGTGTCGAGGGGCGGGCAGGCGCACCCAGACGGTCTTCCCGTCCCCGGCCGGGACGGAGCCCCAGTCGAGGGCGAGCCGGTCGACGATGCGCAGGCCGTAGCCGCCGTCCGCCCCGGACGGGTCCGGTCTGGGACGGGGTGCGGCGGGCGAGGAGTCGGTGACCGCCACCCGCAGCGTCCCGGCCTCCAGGTCCAGGTCCAGGCGCCGGAGGCCGTGCGCGTGCCGGACGGCGTTGGACAGGAGTTCGGCACCGGCCAGGAGCACGTCGGCGCCGGCCGCCGGGTCGACGGCCCAGTCCGCCAGGGCACGGCGCAGGAAGTCCGTGCCCAGGGCGGTCCGGTCACCCGGGCCGAAGTCCAGGTGGCGGTGGTGGGCGCTGTTTCCGAAGAGGGGTGCGGCCATGGCGGATCCAGTGAACCCCGTGACGGACGGGAGGGAAAGTACTGCTGCGCCACGTGTGCCCGGCCCACCACGGCCTACACGCGCCGCCACCGGGCGGTCGACCCCGGTTCGGCCGCACCCGCCGACCCCGATGCGGAGCACCGGCCTCCCTTTCGGGCGCAACTCTGGTCGTCCGCAGCCCGGTTGAGGGACACTCAGGTCGTCACGCGCGGTGCGCCCGGTCGCACCGCCGGTCGGCCGCGCCCGTGACCGGCCCCGGATTTGTTAGCGCTAACACTCGCCTCGGCCCGCCGCCGTCGCCCTCGGCTCCGTCCCCACCCGCCCCGATCCGACAAGGGACTCGAACAGTGACATCCACACTCCAGCGGTGGCTGCGGCGCTTCCTCGCCGTGGCGGCAAGCCTGCTCTGCACGGTGGCGTTCCTTCCGGCCGAGGCCCGGGCGGACAACCCGATCGTGCAGCACGTCTACACCGCGGACCCGGCACCGCTGGTGTACAACGGCCGGGTCTACCTGTACACCGGGCACGACGAGGACGGCTCGACGACCTTCCGGATGCGCGACTGGCGGGTGTGGTCCTCGTCGGACATGGTCAACTGGACCGATCACGGCTCGCCGATGAGCCTGGCCACCTTCAGCTGGGCCGGCTCGGACGCCTGGGCGGGGCAGGTCGTCCAGCGCAACGGCAGGTTCTACGGGTACGTCCCGGTGCGCACGACCAACGGAACGCAGGCCATCGGAGTCGGGGTCTCGGACAGCCCCACCGGGCCGTTCCGCGACGCGCTCGGCGGCCCGCTGATCCGGAACTCCGAGATCGACCCCACCGTCTTCGTCGACGACGACGGGCAGGCCTACCTGTACTACGGGAACCCGAGGCTGTGGTACGTGCGCCTCAACGCCGACATGGTCTCGTACTCCGGCAGCCCGACGCAGGTACCGCTGACCACCGCGGGATTCGGCACCCGCACGGGGGACGCGAACCGGCCGACCCTGTACGAGGAAGGCCCGTGGTTCTACAAGCGCAACGGCCTGTACTACATGGTGTTCGCGGCGAAGTGCTGCTCCGAGTTCATCGCCTACTCCACCTCGCCCGGCCCGACCGGGCCCTGGACGTACCGCGGCACCGTCATGCCCACCCAGGGCAGCAGCTTCACCAACCACGTCGGCATCGTCGACTTCAACGGCGGCTCGTACTTCTTCTACCACAACGGCGCCCTTCCGGGCGGCGGCGGCTACACCCGGTCGGTCGCGGTGGAGAAGTTCGCCTACAACGCCGACGGCACCATTCCGACGATCACCATGACGACGGCCGGGGCGCCGCAGGCCGGCACGCTCGACCCCTACGTCCGCCAGGAGGCCGAGACCGTCGCGTGGGGCAGCGGCATCGAGACCGAACCCTCCGGCGAGGGCGGAATGGACGTCGGCTGGATCGAGAACGGCGACGGCACCAAGGTCAAGGGCGTGGCGTTCGGCGCCGGAGCCGGCTCGTTCACCGCCAGGGTGGCCTCGGGCGCCGGCGGCGGCCGGATCGAACTGCACCTGGACAGCGCCACCGGGCCGACCGTCGGCACCTGCACCGTGCCGGGCACCGGGGGCTGGCAGACCTGGACCACGGTCTCCTGCCCCGTCACCGGCGCGACCGGCACCCACGACCTGCACCTGCGCTTCACCGGCGGCAGCGGGTTCCTGTTCAACGTGAACTGGTGGCAGTTCACCTCCGGCCGCCCCGCCTTCTCGTCCACCGCCGTCGCCCGGCACAGCGGGTACTGCCTGGACGACCCCGGCCTCAGCACCGCCGACGGCACCCCGTACCAGCAGGACGCCTGCGGCACCGGCGAGGAACAGCGGTTCGACTTCACCCCGGTGCAAGGGGCGGCCGACACCTACTCCCTGGTGAACCGCCACAGCGGCAAGTGCCTCGACATCGCCGGCGCCTCCACCGCCGACGGGGCGGCGGTCCAGCAGTGGACCTGCCACGGCGGCACGAACCAGCAGTTCACCCTGCGGCGGGCCACCACCGACGACCACCAGCTCGTCGCGGTGCACAGCGGCAAGTGCGTGGACGTCAGCGGAGTCTCCACCGCCCTCGGCGCCCCCGTCCACCAGTGGACGTGCGACCCCGCCGGCGCCCTGACCACCAAGAAGAACCAGCTCTGGCACCTGCCCGGCCGGAACTGAACCCCACCGGCCCGCCCCGACAACAGCGCTCCCGCAGGCCGGAGGAGTCTCCGGCCGGCGGGAGCGCCGCGGCACCGACCCGCGTTCCCGCAGGCCGGAGGGAGTCCTACAGGTCGTAGTAGAGCTCGAACTCGTGCGGGTGCGGCCGCAGGGCGATCGGGGCGATCTCGTGGGTGCGCTTGTAGTCGATCCAGGTCTCGATCAGGTCGGTGGTGAAGACGCCGCCCGCGAGGAGGTACTCGTGGTCGGCCTCCAGGGCGTCGAGGACGGCGCCGAGGGAGGCGGGCACCTGGGGGACGGCGGCGTGCTCGTCGGGGGCGAGTTCGTAGAGGTCCTTGTCGACGGGCTCGAGCGGTTCGATCTTGTTCTTGATGCCGTCGAGGCCGGCCATCAGCATGGCGGAGAAGGCCAGGTAGGGGTTGGAGGCCGGGTCGGGGGCGCGGAACTCGATGCGCTTGGCCTTGGCGTTGGAGCCGGTGATCGGGATGCGGATCGCCGCGGAGCGGTTGCGCTGCGAGTAGACCAGGTTGACGGGGGCCTCGAAGCCGGGCACCAGGCGGTGGTAGGAGTTCACCGAGGGGTTGGTGAAGGCGAGCAGCGAGGGGGCGTGCTTGAGGATGCCCCCGATGTAGTAGCGGGCGGTGTCGGAGAGGCCCGCGTAGCCCTGCTCGTCGTAGAAGAGCGGGGAGCCGCCGGTCCACAGCGACTGGTGGACGTGCATGCCGGAGCCGTTGTCGCCGAAGATCGGCTTGGGCATGAAGGTTGCGGTCTTGCCGGCCCGCCAGGCGACGTTCTTGATGATGTACTTGAACAGCATCAGGTCGTCGGCGGCGTGCAGCAGGGTGTTGAACTTGTAGTTGATCTCGGCCTGTCCGGCGGTGCCGACCTCGTGGTGCTGGCGCTCGACCTCCAGCCCGGCCTTGGCGAGTTCGAGGGACATCTCGGCGCGCAGGTCGGCGAAGTGGTCGACCGGCGGGACGGGGAAGTAGCCGCCCTTGTACTTGACCTTGTAGCCGCGCGCGTCACCCTCGGCGGAGCCGCTGTTCCAGGCGCCGGCCACCGAGTCGATGTGGTAGTAGGAGGCGTTGGCGGAGGTCTCGAAGCGCACCGAGTCGAAGACGTAGAACTCGGCCTCGGGCCCGAAGTAGGCGGTCTCGGCGATGCCGGAGGAGGCCAGGTAGGCCTCGGCCTTGCGGGCGACGTTGCGCGGGTCGCGGCTGTAGGCCTCGCCGGTGATCGGGTCCTGGATGAAGAAGTTGATGTTGAGGTGCTTCTCGGCCCGGAACGGGTCCAGCCGGGCGGTCGCGAGGTCGGGCACCAGGGCCATGTCGGACTCGTGGATGGCCTGGAAGCCGCGGATCGAGGAGCCGTCGAACATCAGGGTCTCGGACGGGTCGAAGGTCGCGGCCGGGACCGAGAAGTGCTGCAGCACGCCCGGCAGGTCGCAGAACCGGACGTCGACGAACTTGATGTCGTTGTCCGCGATGTACTGCTTCACCTCGTCGGCGTTGGTGAACATCCGTACTCCTCCTCGGCGTGCACGGTCTGAGTCTCCGTCAGGGGCGACGGGAGCCCCGGTGCTGGGGGCTCACGATAGGAACGGCCCGTTTCCGGTTCGTGACTCGCTTGTTTCCCACATGTTAACCAGGCCGTTCGGGCCGCTGGCAAAGCAGGACGGTTCCGGGCAAAATCCCTCCCCCGCCGACCGTGTGGTCAATCACCGGTCTAGACCACTCGCGGCAGTCGGCCGAACGGGGTTCACCCCGACGGGAGCCGACCGGGACGCGCCACCGGCCTGGGCCGCCACCGGCCCCGGCCGTAAGCCCGGTTAGGGTGGATTCGTGGACACCAGAGAAGCACTCGGATCGTGGATCGACGGCCCGAAGGCGGCCGCCGAGAAGATGGGCGCCGACTTCGGCTACCGCGGCGAGCGCCTCGGCCTCCCGCAGACCGGGCCCGGTTCACTGGCCGGTCCCGGCCGTCGGATCGGCGCGCTGTTCGTCGACGGCTGGCTGGTCAGCCTGGTCGCGTACGGCTTCCTCGCGGGGGGCGACCGGAGCGCCGCCAACCTGTGGACCACCCCGCTGTTCTACGCGGTGACGGTGCTGTTCCTGGCCACCACCGGCACCACCGTCGGCAAGCGCCTGTTCGGCCTGCGGGTGGTCCGGCTGGACGGCACCCGCGCGACCATCCCGCAGGTGCTGCTGCGCACCCTGCTGCTGTGCCTGGTCGTCCCGGCCGCCGTCTGGGACCGCGACACCCGCGGCCTGCACGACAAGGCCGTCGGCACCGTCGAGGTCCGCTTCTGAACCCCTGCGGACCGCCCGACGGCCCGAGAGGACGTCGAACGGCCCGGGAAGGTCGAACGGCCCGGGAACGTCGAACGGCCCCGCTCGCGGAGGGGAACCTCGCGGGCGGGGCCGTGGTGTGGAACGGGGGAGTGGCGCCTCAGCGAGGGCCGCCCTTGGGCATCCGGGCGCCCTTCGGCATCGGGCCCTTGGGGATCGGCGCCTTGGAGAGCAGGTCGCCGAGCGCGCGCAGCCGGTCGTTGGTCTCGGTGACCTGGGAGGCGCTGATCGCCCGGGGCAGGCGCATCAGGTGGATCTGCAGCTTCTTGAGCGGAATCTCGCCCTCGCCGTTGCCGACCACGATGTCGTGCACCGGGATGTCGCCGACCACCCGGGACATCTTCTTCTTCTCGGACGCCAGCAGCGGCCGCACCCGGTTCGGGTTGCCCTCGCCGATCAGCGCGATGCCGGCCCGGCCGACCGCCCGGTAGACCGCGTCCTGGCTGCGGGTGACCGCGACCGGGGTCTGGTTCGCGCTCCAGCCGCGCCGGATGTTGCCCAGCACCGCCGCGACCGCGCCCGGCTGGCCCTCCATCTGCCCGAACGCGGCCCGCTCGGCCCGCCGGCCGAAGACGATCGCGACCGCCAGCACCGCCACCACGAAACCGAGGATGCCCAGGTAGACGGGGTGGTCCAGTGCGAAGCCGATGGCGAGGAACACGCCGAAGGTCAGCAGGCCGACGCCGGCGATGATCAGGCCGATCTTGGTGTCGACCTGCTTGGTCATGACATATGCCTGGCGGATCTGTGCGAGCCGCCCAGGGGTATCGGATTTTTGCCTCGCCATACCGCTCATGGTACGTGGCGGCCCACGCGATCATCCAAGGCGGTGCCGGTTCGTGACCCTGGTCTTCCCCGGAGGCGCCCCCGTCCCGACCCCGACCCCGGTCCGGGGCCGGGTCCCGCTCCCGGGCGGCGGCTCAGGCGCCGGGCCCGAACGCCCGTACGGACTGCTCGCGCTCGCCCGCCAGCCGCCGGTTCTCGCACACCGCCGCCCACGCGTTGCGGCGCGCGCCGCGGATCAACAGCAGCTGCTCGGCCCGCCGCAGCGCGGTCCGGATTCCGGTACGCATCCACACCAACTCCTCGACCCGGGTACCGCTCCAGCGTCCCGGACGCCCGTTACCGTACGGTGACCCGGCCGTCAATGCCACGTGAAACGTCGGAAGCTGCTCCGGACGGCCCAGCGCCCCGGGCACGCGGAAGGGCGGGCCCGGGACGGGCCCGCCCTCACCGTCGAGCAGCGGCGGCTCAGACCGCGGCGGCCCGCTCCCGGTGCTCCAGCGCCTGCCGGTACAGCCGGCCGGCCCGGTACGAGGAGCGCACCAGCGGACCGGACATCACCCCGGCGAAGCCCAGCTCCTCGGCCTCCTGCTGGAGCTCGACGAACTCCTGCGGCTTCACCCAGCGCTCCACCGGGTGGTGGCGCAGCGAGGGACGCAGGTACTGGGTGATGGTGATCAGCTCGCAGCCGGCGTCCACCAGGTCGGCCAGCGCCTCGCTGACCTCCTCGCGGGTCTCGCCCATGCCCAGGATCAGGTTGGACTTGGTGACCAGCCCGGCCGCCCGGGCCTGGGTGATCACGTCCAGCGAGCGCTCGTAGCGGAACGCGGGGCGGATCCGCTTGAAGATCCGCGGCACCGTCTCGACGTTGTGCGCCAGCACCTCGGGACGGGACGAGAAGACCTCGGCGAGCTGCTCCGGGACGGCGTTGAAGTCCGGGATCAGCAGCTCGACGCCGGTGCGGCCGGCCGCCCGCCCGGCGGTCAGCGCGTGCACCTGGCGGACGGTCTCGGCGTACAGCCACGAGCCGCCGTCGGCCAGGTCGTCACGGGCGACGCCGGTGATGGTGGCGTAGTTCAGGTCCATCGTGACGATGGACTCGGCGACCCGGCGCGGTTCGTCCCGGTCGAACTCGGCGGGCTTGCCGGTGTCGATCTGGCAGAAGTCGCAGCGGCGGGTGCACTGGTCGCCGCCGATCAGGAAGGTCGCCTCGCGGTCCTCCCAGCACTCGAAGATGTTGGGACACCCGGCCTCCTGGCAGACCGTGTGCAGCCCCTCCTTCTTCACCAGGGACTGCAGGGCGTTGTACTCCGGCCCCATCTTCGCCCTGGTCTTGATCCACTCGGGCTTCCGCTCGATGGGGGTCTCGCTGTTGCGGACCTCCAGCCGGAGGAGCTTCCTGCCGTCGGGTGCGACAGCGGACACGTGCGACTCCTAGAACTAGACGGGGTACCACTCAGGGTACGCCTGCACTTCGACGGCCTTCGCCCGGCCCCGGGCTTGCCTTCGAAAGGCAACGTCCGGCGCGCCGCGCCGATTCCACTACCGGGCCGCGGCCACCGGCTCGGGCAGCTCGGCGAACACCTCGGCCAGCTTCCGCTCGACCGCGTCCACCGCCGCCCCGACCGGGAACGGCCGGGCCAGCTCGCCGCTCAGCGAGGCCACCCCGGCGTCCCGGATCCCGCACGGGACGATCCTGTCGAACCAGGTCATGTCCGGGTCGCAGTTCAGCGCGAAGCCGTGCATGGTCACCCCGCGCGCCACCCGCACGCCGATCGCCGCGAGCTTGCGGTCGTCGCCGCGCTGGCCCGCGTTGGACGGCGCGTACTCGGGCCCGGCCAGCCGCGGGTCGATGCCCAGCGGCAGGCCCATCCGCAGGGTCAGCTTGCCGATCTCCACCACCTGGGAGGGGTCGACCACCGCGTCGGGGATCTCCGCGCCGAGCCGCCACACCCCGCTGCGGCCCTCCACCCGGGTGGTCTCCACGCCGAACTCGGCGCAGGCCCGGATCAGCGCCTCCTCCAGCCGCCGCACGTACGCCACCACGTCGATCGGGTCCGGCAGCTTCACGATCGGGTAGCCGACCAGCTGGCCGGGGCCGTGCCAGGTGATCTCGCCGCCCCGGTTGACCTCGACCACCGGGGTGCCGTCCAGCGGCAGGTCCGCGGGGTTGGTGCGCTTGCCCATCGTGTAGACCGGGTCGTGCTCCAGCAGCAGCACGGTGTCCGGGATCTCGTCCGCGACCCGCAGCGCGTGCAGCCGCTGCTGCTCCGCCCACGCCTCCTGGTAGGGGACGGTCCGCTCGCCTATCCCCATCCGCACGAACCGCACGTTCTCGCTCACCACACCACTCCCAGCCGGCCGGACAGCCCAACCTCGCCACTGTACGCCGACCGGCCGCGCCGACCGCGACCCCGGCTCAGCCCTCCGCCAGCAACTGCAGCCGGAGCGCGAGTTGGAGCTCCAGCGCCCGCTCCGGCTGGTTCCAGTCGCGGCCCAGCAGCACCTCCACCCGGTCGAGCCGCTGCACCACCGTGTTCACGTGCACGTGCAGCAGGTCCTTGGCCCGGGTCAGGCCGCCGCCGCAGTCGAAGTACGCGCGCAGCGTGCGCACCAGCTCGGTGCCGCGCTTGGCGTCGTAGTCCAGCAGCGGGCCCAGGGTGGCCCGGACGAAGCCGTCCACGTCGTGGCCGTCGCCCAGCAGCACGCCCAGGAAGCCCAGGTCGGCCGCGCACGCCCCGTCCCCCTCCCGCCCGAGCACCCGCAGCGCCCGGACGCAGCGCACCCCCTCGGCGTACCCGGCGGCCAGCGCGACCGGGCCGCTGGCCGCCCGCCCGGCGCCCACCGTCACCGGCGCGCCCGCCAGCCGGGCCAGCCGCTCCGCCGCGAGCGCGGCCACCGGGCCGGCGTCGCCGCCCTCGTGCGGGACGAGAAGCACCACGCCCGCGCCGAACTCGGCGCTGATCCCGCGCGAGCCGAACAGGTAGCGGGCCGCCGCGCCGGCCAGCCGCTCCCGGGCCGCCGGGTCCCCGGTGACCGCGACCAGCACCAGGTGCGGCCGGTTCAGGTCGACGCCGAGCCGGCGACCGCGCGCGGCCAGGCCCGCCGGGTCGCGGTCGGGCGCGGTCAGCAGGTCGGCCAGCAGCTCGCCGCGGACCCGGTTCTCGGTCTCGGCGACCGAGCGGCGCAGCAGGAGCAGCAGCGCCGTGACGACGCCGGCCCGCTCGAACACCCGCCGGTCCGCGTCGTCCAGGTCGGGCCGCCCGTGCAGCACCAGCGCGCCCAGCAGCTCCTGCCCGGCCAGCACCGCGCACACCCACTCCGCGCCGTGCCGCACCGCGTGGCCCTCGGCGCGGGAGGCGAGGACCGCGTCGGCCAGGCCCCCGGGGGCGCCGCCGGGGCCGGTCAGCGGGGCGCCCTCGGCGTCGTGCACGGAGGCGCCGCCGTCCAGCAGCGCGGCCACCTCGGCGGCCACGTCGGCGACCTCCGCGCCGCGCAGCACCAGGTCGGTCAGCCGGTCGTGGGCCTGCTCGGCGCGCTGCACGGCGGCGGCGTGCGCGCCGATCACCGCGTTGGCGTCGGCCAGCTCGGCCAGCGCGGCCCGGGTGTCGGCCAGCGACTTGGCGGTGTCCAGGGCGATCGCGGCGTGCGCGGCCAGCGTGCACAGCAGCGCCACCTCGTCGGGGGAGAACGCCCTCGGCGAGCGGTCGGCCGCGAACAGCACCCCGATCACGCTGCCGCCCAGCAGCAGCGGCACCCCGATGATCGCCACCAGGCCCTCGTCCAGCACGCCCGCGTCGATCTGCCCGGTGTGCCGGAACCGCTCGTCCACCCGGTAGTCGTGGGTGGCGTACGGGCGGGCGGTCTGCGCGACCAGGCCGCCCAGGCCGTCGCCGAGGCTGAGCCGCAGGGTCTGGAAGATCGGCGAGACCGAGCCGTCGGTGACCCGCATGTAGGTGTCCCCGGCCCGCTCGTCCGGCAGCGTCAGGTACGCGGTGTCGGTGCCCAGCAGCATCCGGGCCCGCCGGACGATGGCCTGCAGCACCGCGTCCAGGTCGCGGGAGGCGGCCAGGTCGCCCGCGGTGTCGAACAGCGCGGTCAGCTCGGCCTCCCGCCGCCGGTGCTGGCGCATCGTCCGGTGCACCCGCAGCGCCTGCCAGGTGGCGTCGTCGATCTCGGTCAGCACCTCGGCCGGGGCGCCCCGGCGGCGGGCCTCGGCGAGCACCTCGCCGAAGTCCTCGGTGGCGGCGCCGGTCGCCAGCAGGTCGAGGAGCCTGCGCAGCGCCGGAGCGGCGGTGGTGTGGCGGTCCATCACGGTCTTCCCTTGTTCCCAGTGCCCCGTGCCCCCGGTGCCCCCGCCCGCCGGAACGGACCGGGGCCGCGCCCTCCCCGGGCGGCGGCCGCCGCCCTGCTGCGCGGCCCCGATCCTGCCGGAAGCGCCCGCCCGCCGACAGCCTCCCGCCCGGAGTCCGGCCGGGCGGGGGCGCCGCGGCTCAGTGCGCGGTCCAGCCGCCGTCCACCGGCAGGCTCGCGCCGGTGACGTACGAGGCGCCCGGCGAGCACAGCCACACCGCCAGCTGGGCGACCTCGTCCGGCTCGATCAGCCGCTTCACGGCGGTCCGGTCGAGCATGATCCGCTCCACCACCTCGTCCTCGTGGATGCCGTGCGCCAGCGCCTGCGCGGCGATCTGCCGCTCCACCAGCGCGGTGCGCACGTACGCCGGGTTCACGCAGTTGCTGGTCACGCCGTACGGGGCGCCCTCCAGGGCGACCGTCTTGCTCAGGCCCTCCAGGGCGTGCTTGGCGGTCACGTACGCCGACTTGAAGGCGCTGGCGCGCAGGCCGTGCACCGAGGAGATGTTGACCACCCGGCCCCACCCGCGCTCGTACATGTGCGGCAGGGTGCGGCGCAGGATCCGGAACGGGGCCTCCACCATGACCCGCTGGATCAGGGTGAACCGCTCCACCGGGAACTCGTGCACCGGGGCGACGTGCTGCAGGCCGGCGTTGTTGACCACGATGTCCGCGTCCGTCGGCAGCGCCTCCACCGCGTCCGGGTCCGACAGGTCCGCGACGTGCGCGGTCCCGCCGATCGCGGCCGCCAGCTCCTCGGCCGCGGCGGCGGCCAGGTCGACGACGTACACGTGCGCGCCCGCCGAGGCGAACGCCTCCGCGCAGGCCCGGCCGATGCCGGAGGCGGCCCCGGTGACCAGCGCGGTGCGGCCCGCCAGCGGGGGGCCGGAGGGCGGGGCAGAAGTGGTGTCCATGGCCGAGAACGGTAGGAATCCGCGGCCCGCGCAACGATGTGGGCGGACACCACAGCAGTCGGCCCCCCTGTGGTGGCCCGCGCCATGCGGCCGGAGCGCGGGCAGCGGCTCCCGAACTCAAACACGCGACGGCCGGGCTTCCTCACAACGGGCGGGGATGGTTCACCCGTTCGGAGGACGGGTGGCCCGAATCCACCCATAGCGTCCCAATGCTCGCTACATTCGCGCCGATTCCCGATCAGGGGGCGCCGTCCGGGCAGGAGGGGCCGGAACGGCGCCTGAGAGGTGTGGACTGCTATGCCCCAACGGCCCGTTATCGACAGCCCGGCGTACCGACCGCTCGACCCGCTCGACCCGCGCCCGACCGGAGCGGCCGAGACCCCTCCGCGCGCCCCCGAGCCGACCGAGCCACCGGCCCCCGCGGCCGGGCGCGCCCAGAACCCGCAACTCGCCGCGCTCATCGAGGAGTCCGGCTTCTCGCACGCCGGCCTCGCCCGCCGGGTCGACCAGCTCGGCCTGGAGCACGGCCTCGACCTGCGCTACGACAAGACCTCCGTGACCCGCTGGCTGCGCGGCCAGCAGCCCCGGGGCGCGACCCCCGCGCTGATCGCCGAGGTCTTCACCCGCCGCCTCGGCCGCCGCCTCACCGCCCAGGACGTCGGCCTGGACGCCTGCGCCCCGGTCTACGCCGGCCTGGAGTTCGCCGAGACCCCGCAGGAGGCCGTCGACATCGTCGCCTCCATGTGGCGCAAGGACAACGGCCCGTACGCCGAACTCCGCAAGATCGCCTTCACCCCCGCCGGGCTCGTCGTCCCCAGCCGCGACTGGCTGATCGGCCGCACCGACGAACGCGTCGCCCGCGACGGCACCACCCTCACCCCCGAGGAGCTCCGCACGCCCCCGCAGGGCGCCCGGGTCCCCCAGCAGGGCCCGCGCCGCCCGGCCGGTGCCGAACCCGCCGCCGAGCAGCGCGAGGCCAGGCCCCCCGTCCGGGTCGGCCGCGGCGACATCGCCGCGATCCGCGCCGTCGGCGACCTGTTCCGCGCCCTCGACCACGCCTACGGCGGCGGCCACGCCCGGCAGGCCCTGGTCCGCTACCTGGAGAGCGAAGCCGAACCGATGCTCCGCGGCCGCTACGGCGAACAGATCGGGCGCGCCCTGTTCGGCGCCGTCTCCGACCTCACCCGGCTGGCCGGCTGGACCTCCTTCGACATCGCCGCGCACGGTCTCGCCCAGCGCTACTTCGTCCAGGCCCTGCGGCTCTCCCAGGCCGCCGGCGACCGCGTCCTCGGCGGCTTCGTCCTCACCACCATGAGCCAGCAGGCCGTCCACCTCGGCCACGCCCGCGAGGCCATCCAGCTCGCCCGGGTCGCCCAGCAGGGCGTCGGCACCACCGCCGCCCCCGTCGTGCAGGCCCTCATGCACGCCGCCGAAGCCCGCGGCCACGCCCTGGCCGGCGACGTCCGGGCCTGCACCACCGCCCTGGTGCGCTGCGAACGCGCGCTCGCCACCGCCCGCAGCGCCGACGAAGTCCCCTCCTGGGCCCGGTACTTCGACGACGCCCAACTCGCCGACGAGTTCGCCCACTGCTACCGCGACCTCCAGCAGTGGCGCCCCGCCGCCCAGCACGCCGAGAAGTCCCTCCGCCTGCGCGCCCCCGCCTACTCCCGCAGCCGCATCCTCTGCCGCCTCGTCCTCGCCTCCGCGAGACTCGGCATGGGCGACGTCGACGAGGCCTGCTCGATGGCCACCGACTCCCTCCGCGCGGCCGGCGAGATGCGCTCCGCCCGCACCGTCGAGTACCTCCGCGACTTCCACCGCCGCCTCACCCCCTACCGCACCACCCCCGCCGCCCGCGCCTTCGAAGAGACCGCCCGCCAGGCGGGGGTGGTCTAGACGATTAGTTCCGAAGTCAGCTGGCTTTGCTGGTTCTGCTTCGGGCATGCAGGAAGGGTGTCCAGCATTCGGGTTGTGACGACCGAAGAACTGGACACCCTCCTGACCGCACTCTACGTGCAGATCGATGATCATCTGCCTCGAACGCGTTGGCTGGGCCGCCCGCCGCGGCTGACGGACTCGGAACTGGTGTGCCTGGCCGTGGCCCAAGTGCTGCTGGGCTTCCACTCCGAGGCCCGATGGATCCGCTTCGCCCGCGCCCATCTGCGCGGCATGTTCCCCCACCTGCCCCAACGGCCCGCTTACAACAAGCGCCTGCGCGCCGCGCGCCCGTTGCTCCAACAGGCGATCCGCGACCTGGCACGGGCGACCGACCTGTGGGCGGACCCGGTGTGGATCACCGACTCCACGCCCGTGGAGTGCGGTCGCTCCCGCGACACCGTGCGCCGCTCGGCCCTGGCCGGATGGGCCGGCTACGGCTACAGCCGCTCGCACTCACGATGGTTCTGGGGCCTGAAGCT